>JANXTX010000083.1 GCA_025352165.1 Caulobacteraceae bacterium
ACCTGAAATGGATCGAAGCTCGGCAGGGTCCGGCCAATCAGGTTGGGGCCGCCGTGCAGCTGGCGCTCCTGCGTCACCCGGGCTTTGGCTTGCGCGCCGGCGAGGCCGTCCCGTCGCCGGTGCTGCGCTTCTTAGGCGACCAGGTCCATGCGCCGGTGACGGCCTTCGCCGAGTACGCCCGCCGAAACCAGACCCGCCTGGAGCACGCCGGCCAGCTGCATCAGCGTCTCGGGCTTAGACCTTTCGCCCGCGCCGATATCCGCCATGCGGTCGAAAGCGCCGCCGAAGCCGCCTGGTCGACCGACAAGGGCGGCCCGATCGCCGAGGCGTTGATGGCTGGGCTGCGGGATCGCCGCATCGTCTTTCCGTCGCCCGACACCTTGGAGCGCGTGGGCCTCGCCGGCCGCGCCCGGGCGCGGCGACGGGCGGCCGAGGACCTGCTCGCGCGCGTCTCCTCCGGACAGCTCGCCCACGTCGATAAGCTCCTGGTCAACGATCCGGACCTGCAGATGACACCGCTGGCCTGGCTGCGGAATATCCCGGAGTCGCCCAGTGCGGCCGGCATGGGGGCGATCACCGAACGCCTGGCCTATGTCCGCGCGATCGGTATCGATCCCGCGGTCACCGCGGCGATCCACGAGCGCCGGTTCGATCAATACGCCCGGGAGGGCGCCGTGGCGCCGGCGTTTCTCCTCAGCGGCTATAGCCTCGGCCGCCGGCGGGCGACGGTCGTGGCCCAGCTTGTCGACCTCGAATGGCGCCTGAACGACGCGGCCGTCGACATGTTCAACAAGATGGTGGGCTCGCTGTTCGCCAAGGGCCGGCGCGGCGCCGAGCGGAAATATCAGGCCAGCAGCCGCGAGGTCGCCCAGCTGATGCGGCTGTTCAGCGGCGTCATCGAGGCCGTCGATCAGGCGCGCGCGGACGGCGGTGACGCCATCGACCGGATCGACGCCCAGGTGGGTTGGGCGAAGCTGCTTGAGGCCAAGCCGAAAGTCGATGCGCTGGCCGCCCTCGCTGCAGAGGATCCCCTGGTCAGCGCGGCGGATCGTTATGGGGCGCTCCGCCGATTTGCACCGGCCTTCCTTGAGCATGTACGGTTCAAAGCCGGGACCGGCGGCGCGCCACTCTTGAAATCGCTGGCCATCCTGCGCGACCTCAATCGGACAGGCCGGCGCGAAATCCCCGCCGATGCACCCCTGCCGTTCGCTTCAAAGCGCTGGAAGCAGCTGGTGAAGCCGGGCGGCGGCGAGATTTCCAGGCGCCTGTACGAGACCGCCGCCGTCGCGACTTTGCGCGACCGCCTCAAATCCGGCGACGTCTGGGTCGAGGGCTCGCGGGCCTATAGGCGGTTCGGCGACTACCTGCTTCCCAAGGACCAGGTCGCCGCCGAAGCCCATGGCCTGCCGGTGAACGTCGAGCTGGGCGGTTATCTGGCCGGGCGCGCAAGCCTGCTCGATCAACGGTTGACCAGCTTCGCGCGACGCCTGCGCCGCGGAGACCTGGTGGGCGTGACGTTTGAGGGCGACCGCCTGTCGGTGACGCCAGTGAAAGCCGCCACGCCGGAGGAGGCGCGGTCGCTGGACCGCGCTATCGACGGCCTTCTGCCGCGGGTCCGCATCACAGAGCTCCTGCGGGAAATCGATGCGCTGACCGGGTTCACGGCGATGTTCAGGGACCTTCGATCCGGCAAGGTCCACGACAATCCAAGCTGCATATTGGCGGCGGTCCTCGCCGACGCCACGAACCTCGGCCTCGAGCGCATGGCCAACGCGAGCCAGGGCGTGACCTACGCCCAGCTCGCCTGGACGCACAGTTGGTATCTCAGCGAGGAGAACTATCGGGCGGCGCTGGCCAAGATCATCGAGGTCCATCACGCCCAGCCCTTCGCCAAGCACTGGGGCGATGGCCAGGCCTCGTCGTCCGACGGTCAGTTCTTCCGCTCGGGCCGCCGGCGCGGCGGAGCAGGCGAGGTCAACGCCAAGTATGGGCCGGAACCGGGCCTGCGGATCTACACTCACCTTTCCGACATGCACGGCTCGTTCAACACCCGCGTGCTCTCGGCCACGTCGCCGGAGGCGCCCTATGTCCTCGATGGACTTGTCGGCCGACAGGGCGGCGAGCACTACACCGACACCGGTGGCGCGACGGACCACGTGTTCGCGCTTTGCCATCTCCTGGGCTACCGCTTCGCCCCACGGATGCGCGACCTGCAGGACCGCCGGCTGGCGACCATCGGGTCGGCCGCAGGGCACAAGACCCTGGAACCGATCCTCGGCCGCCCGATACGGGTCGACCTGATCCAGGAGAACTGGGACGACATCGTCCGCTTGGCGGCCTCGATCAAGGCGGGCGCCGTCGCGCCCTCCGTGATGCTCAAGAAGCTATCGGCCTTCAAACGTCAGAACCGCCTGGACCTTGCCCTCGCCGAGGTGGGGCGCATCGAGCGCACCCTGTTCACGCTCGACTGGCTGGAGAGTCCGGAGCTGCGCCGGCGCTGCCAGGCCGGGCTCAACAAGAGCGAGGCCCGCCACGCCCTGGCCCAGGCGGTCTTCGTCCACAAGCAGGGTCGGATCGCCGACCGCACCCTGCAGAACCAGGAGCACCGGGCATCGGGGCTGAACCTGGTGATCGCCGCCATCGCGCTATGGAACACATTATATATGGAGCGCGCGGTCGAGCATCTGCGGGCCCGGGATATCCCTGCGCCGGACGCGCTGCTCGCCCATCTGTCGCCCATGGGCTGGGCCCACGTCAGCCTCACCGGCGACTATCTCTGGGCCGACGCCACGGCCGCCGGCGGCTTCAGGCCCTTGAACGATCCTGCCGACAGGCTCTATCGCGCAGCCTAAGCGGCGTTCTTGGTTTGGGCCTGAAAGCGTGCTTTAGCGCACAAACCTTGAGGTGAGCTGGGGGCGGGAGCTGGTCCAGCTGGTCCAGCTCGGCCACGAGGTGCGGCTAATGCCGCCCTCCTATGTCAAACCCTACGTGAAGCGCGGCAAGACCGACGCGAACGACGCGGAGGCAATTTGCGAAGCCGTCACCCGTCCGACCATG
>JANXTX010000132.1 GCA_025352165.1 Caulobacteraceae bacterium
TTCCGTGGATGGGTCAACCGGCAACGGCGGCGCTAATTATGGGGGCACGATCCTCAATACGGCGAGGGATTTTGTGGCGACCAGGTTGGGGGCGCATTGAGGTCATGTCCCCGTAATTCCCGTAATTCCAGGCTATTGCCGCCGCACCATCCGGGCGAAGTCGTCCATCAGCGCGAGCGAGATGTTGCCTGGCGTGAAGGTGTAGTCGGCTATTCGCGAGACCGGGGTTACTTCGGCGGCGGTGCCGACGATGAAGCATTCGGAGAAATCGCTGAGCTCTTCCGGCGTGATGTAGCGCTGGACCACCTCGAAGCCCTTGTCCTTGGCCAGGGCGATCACCGAGCGGCGGGTGATGCCGTCGAGGAAGCAGTCGGGGATGGGCGTATGCAGGACGCCGTCGCGGATGAAGAAGACGTTGGCACCGGTCGCTTCGGCGACGTAGCCGCGCCAGTCGAGCATCATGGCGTCGGCGAAGCCCTCCCGCTCGGCGGCGTGTTTGGAGACGGTGCAGATCATGTAGAGACCGGCCGCCTTCGACGCCGTCGGCGCGGTTTCGGGCGAGGGGCGCTTGTACCTGGCCCAGGTCAGCGCGATGCCGCGGGCCTTTTCCTCGGGCTTGAAATAGCTCGGCCAGTCCCAGGCCGCGATCGCCACGTGTATCTTGCTGTCCTGCGCCGAGACACCGATGGTCTCCGAGCCGCGCCAGGCGATCGGTCGGATGTAGCAGTCGCTGAGACCGTTGCGCGCGCAGGTCTCAATCGAGGCGGTGTTGATCTCGTCCTGGGTGAAGGGGATCTCGAAATCGAGAATCTCGGCCGACCTGAACAGGCGCTCGGTGTGCTCAGCGAGCTTGAAGATCTCGCCGCCGTACATGCGCTCGCCCTCGAATACCGCCGAGGCGTAGTGCAGACCGTGCGTCAGTACGTGCACCTTGGCTTCGCGCCAGGGCGTGAATTCGCCGTCAAGCCACATCCAGCCATCGCGGTCGTCATAGGGTATAAGCGCCATCCTCGGCGATCTCCTCTCGTCGGGCGGGCACGTTAGACGGCGCCAGATCGCCGCCGTCAACGCCGCCCTTTTTGCGCCCGCCGGCGCAGGGTAAACAAGACGCATGACGATCGCCGCCGACAATGCCCCGCGCCACCTGCTGATCGTCGACGACGACGACCGCATCCGCGATCTGCTCAAGCAGTATCTGACCCGCCACGGTTTTCGGGTGACCACGGCGGCCAGCGCCGCCACGACGCGCCGCCTGCTGGAGACCCTCGATTTCGACCTGTTGGTCATCGACGTGATGATGCCCGGCGAGGACGGCCTTTCGCTGACGCGCTGGCTGCGCGCCCGGCCGGGCATGGCGGGGACGACACCGGTGTTGATCCTGACCGCGCGCGACCTCGCGGACGACCGCATCGCCGGCCTGCGACTGGGCGCCGACGACTATCTCGCCAAGCCTTTCGAGCCCGAGGAACTGGTGCTGCGCATCGAGGCGATCCTGCGCCGGGTGACGACTCCGGTCAGCGCCCGTGTGGTCGGTCTTGGCCTGTGCAGCTTCGATGTCACGCGCGGAGAGCTCAACGGGGCCGACGGACCGATCCGCCTGACCGAAGCCGAGGGTCGGCTGCTCAAACAGCTGGCCATTGCATCGCCAGCGGCGGTCGACCGGCTGGCGTTGATCGGCGATGGCGCGGATGCCTCCGGCCGCGCCGTCGATATCCAGGTGACCCGTCTGCGGCGCAAGTTCGAACCCGATCCCGCCAACCCGCGCTATCTGCGCACGGTGCGCGGCGTCGGCTATGCGTTGACGCCCGACTGATGCGGTCGCCCAGGCATTGGCCTTCGCTTTGGTGGCGCCTGGTCAAACGACGACTGCCCACCTCGCTCTACGGCCGCAGCCTGCTGATCATCATCCTGCCGATCGTGCTGATGCAGATCGCGGTGACCTATGTGTTCTTCGACGCCCACTGGCAGACGGTGAACAGCCACCTGACCGAAGGCCTGGCCGGCGACGTGTCGTGGATACTGCAGAGCTATGAGGACGATCCGACCGCGGCGAACCTGCAGCGGCTGAGCGAACGGGCGCAGCGGACGCTGGAGCTTTCCATCGACTTCAAGGAAGGCGGCGTGCTGCCCCACGGCAGGCGCCCGTCACTGTTCGTGGCCGTGGATCGTTCGCTGCAACGCGCCCTGGAAGAGCGGATCGACCAGCCGTTCTGGTTCGACACCAATCGCTACCCCGCTTATGTCGACGTACGCATCAAGGCGCCTCAGGGCGTGCTGCGGATCATCGCGCCCAAGGACCGCGTGTTCGCGACCCGCGGCCACATCTTCATCCTGTGGATGACCATCGCCACCCTGGTGCTGACGACCATTGCCGTGGCCTTCATCCGCAATCAGGTGCGGGCGATCGAGCGGCTCGCAGCCGCGGCGGACGCGTTTGGCCGGGGAATCGATCACAATTTCCAGCCGCATGGCGCGCGCGAAGTGCGGCTGGCCGCGCGCGCGTTCCTGGCAATGAAGGCGCGCATTCAACGTCACGTGGAGCAACGAACCGCTCTGCTGGCGTCGGTGAGTCACGATCTGCGCACACCGCTGACCCGGTTGAAACTCGAACTTGCGCTCGCCGAGCCCGGCCCCCGCAATGCGGCGATGAAGGCCGATCTGGGGGAGATGGAGCACATGATCGACGAATACCTGGCGTTCGCCCGAGGCGAGGGGGGCGAAGCCGTTGATTTGGTCAATCTCCACGATTTGATCGACGATGTAACCAAGGGCGCGGTGCGAGCGGGGGCGAAGGTGACTGTCCAGGCCGATCCGGAACTGAACATCCGTGTCAGGCCAAACGCCCTAAAGCGGGCGCTGTCCAATCTCGTCAGTAACGCCGCCGCGCACGGCGAACATGTCTCGATCAACGCCGGTAGAACCACGGCGGGCGGCGTCGAGATCGCAGTCGACGACGATGGACCGGGCATACCCGAGGACCGCTTCGAGGAGGCCTTCACCCCCTTCAGCCGACTGGACGAGTCCCGCAATCAGAATGCCAAGGGCGTTGGTCTCGGCCTGGCCATTGCCCGTGACGTCGCACGGGGCCACGGTGGCGACATGGTTCTGGCGCGCTCGGATCTGGGGGGCTTGCGTGCGGTGATCCGGCTGCCGGGCTAGGGAGATGCCGTCGCGGTGTCGCCACCTCTTCCCCTGGAGGAGACCTCCACAAGCCGCCAATCCGTGATCGATCGATCCGCCGGACCGCCGGGTTTGTCAGCCCATAGGCGCTAGCTTAAGCGGACTACGCCCTCGTTGTTTCACATACAGAGCTACCGAATTCACCTTTCTCGAAGGTGACCCACGAAACACCTCGCCCGACTGGGAGAGGGAGGGGCCCGATCGCGAAGCGATTGGGAGGGTGAGGGTCTTCGGCGCCGCAAGAAAGACCCTCATCTTCCCACGCCAAGAGGCGCGGGCCCCTTCTTCTCCCAGTCGGGAG
>JANXTX010000180.1 GCA_025352165.1 Caulobacteraceae bacterium
GACCTGCGCGGGGCCGCCCTTCTCGGTCAGCAGCATCTCCTGCACCTGGAACAGCATGGTGTCGTAGGACTCGAACAACATCGTGCAGTAGAGACCGAGCGAGACCCGCCGCAGGCGCTTGATCGGCAGCAGGGCGGCGCGGCGCTCGCGGCGCGCCTTGGCGTATTCGGAGTCGGCGAGGAGGTCCTCGGCGGTGATCCGGCGTTCGGCTATTGGCATGGAACTCAACTTTCAGGTGAGGCCGTAGGCTTCGGCGAGGATTTCAATCGGGTGGGCCTGGCGTGGCGGATTGGCGCCCTGGGTCAGGTCGGCGCTGACCAGTTGGCCGAGGTGCTCGCAGGCCAGCGGACAGTCGGAGCACAGGGTGTCGTTGCCCTTCTGGGCGACCTGTCGGGCGGCCGGCTTGCCGACCTTCACCGCCATCGGCCGGGTTTCCTTCATCACCCCGAAGGTGCCCCCGTGGCCCGAGCAGCGCTCGACCAGGTCGATCTTGGCGCCGGGGATCAGGTTCAGCATCTGCGCCGAGACCGCGCCCATGATCTGCGCCCGCGCGTGGCAGGCATGATGCACGGTGACGCCCCCGGCCGGCGCGGTCAGTCCGGGCGCGAGGCCGTATGCCTTGGAAAGTTCGACGACATACTGGCTGATGTCGCGCGTCGCCGCCGCGAGACGCCTGACCGCCTCATTTTCCGGCAGGATCAGCGGCCACTCGAACTTCATCATCAGGCCGCATGACGCCGTCAGCGCGATGATGTCGTAGCCCTGCTCGATCAGCGGCAGCAGTTCAGCGGACACGTGCTCCGCGCGGCGCGCCACCTCGGCAAGATCGCCGGCTTCCAGCTGCGGCATGCCACAGCATTGCGGATAGGCGAGGCGGGTTTCGACGCCCTGCTTCGCCAGCACCGCCATTGCGGCCACCGCTGTCGTTGGATCGTTATAGTCGACAAAGCAGGTCGTGTAGATCGCCGCCTTGCGCTGACCGAAGGCCGGACCGGCAGGGTCGGGCGCCATCGGCGTCCTCAACCGATCGCTGGCTGTGCGGGAATTGAACCGCGGCAGAATCGCCGTCTTGTCGATGCCGGCGATCGCTTCCATCGCGGCGCGGACCGGCTTGTTGTCGATGTTGGTCGCCCAGTTGGCGAGGCCCGCGACTGGCTTGGCCAGTTTGCCGTTGCGGTCGGTTTCGCCCAGCTGCTCCCGAACAAAGTCGCCGCCCTTGGCCTTGCGCTCGGTGGCGCGGTGGCGAAGCATCAGGTGCGGGAAGTCGATGTTGAATTCGTGCGGCGGCACATATGGACACTTGGTCAGGAAGCACATGTCGCAGAGCGTGCAGGCGTCGACGACCTTGCCGTATTCCGACTTCGGCACGCTATCCAGCTCGCCGGTCGGACCCTCGTCGATCATGTCGAACAGCTTGGGGAAGCTGTCGCAGAGATTGAAGCAGCGCCGGCAGCCGTGACAGGTGTCGAACACCCGCTCCATTTCCGCCTCGATAGCGGCCATGTCGTAGAATTCGGGGTCGCGCCAGGCAATCGCGTGCCTGAAAGGCGCATCAAGGCTGCCCTCACGCGCCGCGGAGGGTTTTTCGGGTGTCTCAGTCATGATTTTGCCTCGGCGGCCACGTGCTCCGCCATCCCCGCGTAAACGCGGGGACCCATGCGCACCGGTGGGGGGGAGCCGTTATCATGGGTGGCTGCGCTGAATGCGCGGCCATGACGGAATAGGCTATTAAGATAATTCTTTAGTCGAGAGAGTCCAGAGCCCGCTGGAAACGACCGGCGTGGGACTTCTCGGCCTTGGCCAGGGTTTCGAACCAATCGGCGATCTCGTCGTGGCCTTCATCACGCGCGGTGCGCGCCATGCCCGGGTACATGTCGGTGTACTCGTGGGTCTCGCCGGCGATCGCCGCCTTGAGGTTGAGGTCGGTCGCGCCGATCGGCAGGCCGGTGGCGGGGTCGCCGACGCCTTCCATGAATTCCAGGTGGCCGTGCGCGTGCCCGGTCTCACCTTCGGCGGTCGAGCGGAACACGGCCGCGACATCGTTGTAGCCTTCGACGTCGGCCTTTTGTGCGAAATACAGATAGCGACGGTTCGCCTGGCTCTCGCCGGCGAAGGCGTCTTTCAGGTTTTGCAGGGTCTTGCTGTTGGCGAGCGACATGGGTCGTTCCTCTTGTTGAATTAGTGCGCCACGGCCGGGTCCCGAACAGTCCCGAGCCGGTGAGCAGACACTAGGCCCGACACACTTCCGCGTCCAATCGATTGATCACATGCCGCCGATAGATCGCCTCGATAGAGGCCGGCGCCGCAGCCAGGCGATCGTCGGCTTCTCGATCCAGGCGTGGCAGGCGAGGGCGGCTGCTACAGACGTGGCGACCGAGGCCGCAACGAACAGCCACGGATTGCTCCAACCCAAGGTATGCGCCACGAGGGCAGTCGCCGGCAGGTGCACCAGATAGAGCGCGTAGGAGGCATCGCCGAGCGTCTTGAGCGGCCGAGATATTGCAACCCCGCCATTGGTCTCGATGCTTAGCGCCCCGCCCACGACCAGGACCGCCGGTACTCCCCACAACAGCGGCCGCCAGAGTTCATCGATGAAGCCGGTGATCTGCAATCCGGCGAATGCGATAATCCCAAGCAGCAGCATCGCGACGCCCCAGGCCCGATCCGGCAATGCGCCCGTTTGCATCGCCACGCCGAGCCACAGGCCGGCGGCGAACTGCAGCAGCATCGGGTTGGCGCCGAGCAGATAGGCAGGGTCGCTCAGCGCAAACCCCGCTATCACGACTGCGACGAGCCCGGCGGTCACGCCGAATGCACGCCATCGCACCGGCAAGGTCAGCGCGGCCGCGAACAGCAGGTAGAACACCGCCTCATAGTTCAGTGTCCAACCTGGCGGCAATAACGGGAACGGCCGGCCCCGCGGGTCGAAATGCGGTACGAAACCCAGTGACATCGCCAGATGCCCGACATCTGGAAGGACCTCCGGAAGGAACCCCGGCCACGGCAAGGCAATGGCGCACACCGCAAGCGTGATGATCCAGTAGAGCGGCGCCACGCGCGTGATGCGCCGGACTAGGAAGTTTCCCGGCTTGACGGCCCGGCCGGCGGTGATCCGCCACATCACCACGCCGCTGATCACGAAGAACACATCGACGCCGGCCCGGCCGATCTCGAAGCCGCCGTCCGCCCACTGCAGCGCGTGATAGATTGTCACCGCGAGCGCTGCGGCGGCGCGCAGATACTGGATGGTCAGCAAGGTCTCGCCGCCGACAGGGCCAGGGGGACCGGCGGTTTGCGTGTCGCTTTTCGCGATCATCGATTCGTTCGCCGTCACCCGCCACCTCTTGCCTACGGCCGACGCTGGGTTAGGGTAGCTGCATGCCCGATCCGAACCCTCCCGAAAAGGCCCTGGCGCGTTGGGACGACGAAGGCGGCGCCGAGCCGGATGGACCGCAGCTTGTCGCGCCCGAGCGATTGTCGACGCCCGCGGTTGCGCCCTCCGCGGCCGAATGGGCTGAAATGCATACGCGGGTCATCGCACTCGAGACGCTTATTGTCGCCCTGCTCGCGACCGGTACTGAACAGCAGCGAACCATGGCCCGCGAAATGGCCGGACTGATCACCCCGCGTCCTGGCGCCACGCCCCATCGTCTGACGGTCCACGCCGCCCACCGCATGGGCGATCTGATCGACCGCGCGGAGCGTTACGAAGGTCCGCGCGACTGACGCGCGACGCCGATGGCCAGCCGCCGATGACGCAGTGGCCAACACTCCCTCGCCGCATGCTGCTTCGACTGGCTGGCGTGGGGCTGGCCGCCGGTCCGTTGCCGGCGCTGGCCGCCAGTGAAGGCGGCCCGCCGGCTGCCTCCATGGGGCCGGGCTCGATATGGACGGAGTTCTTCAAGGGCCAGCGCATATGGGCCTACGCGGACCGGCTCAGCCTGAAACCCGGCGAACCGCTGAACGTGATGGCCGCCGCCGGCCCGGGCATGCCCACCCGCCGGGTCCGCCTCGAGGTGTTCCGTCTAGGTGCAACAGGCCTCATGCCGATCTGGACCAGCGATTTCGCCGACGTGGCCTATCGCGGCGCAACGGCGTCGGCGGCGGCGATCGGCCCTGGCTGGAGGCCGACATTCGCCAACATCGATACGACGTCCTGGCTCCCGGGCGTCTATTCCGCGGACGTTGTCGAGCAGACGACGGCGACCCGCGATGTCCGCGCGTGCCAATGGATCGTCAGCAACCCCAAGCGCGGCGGCGCGGTGCTGTGTCGCCTGGGGACCAACACCTGGCAGGCCTACAATCCGTGGGGCGGGCACAGCCTTTATCCCAACGACGATGACGAGGCGCGTGGGCTGATCGTCTCGTTCGATCGGCCGACGCCTCCTAGTCTGTTCGAGTATGACGCCTATCTGGTTTCCTGGCTGGAAGGTCTTGCCGCCGGCCTCGGCGGTGTCGACTACGCCGGAAACTTCGATGTCCACGCCAATCCCACGCTGATGGATCACTACCGGCTGGTGATTACCGGCGGGCATGATGAGTATTGGTCGAAGGAGGAGTTCGACGCGTTCGAGCGGCGCATTTTCATGCTCGGCCGCAATGTCTGTTTCTTCGGCGCCAACACCGCCTATTGTCAGGTCCGCTACGGGGATCTCAATCGCCCGCCGGATGCTCCCGAGCTGGGGCGTCAGCTGATCTGCTACAAGACCGCGACGGATCCGATCGCCCAGCGACCCTCGAGGCTCGACGCAAGCCTGCTGGTCACCGCCGATTTTCGCGACAATGCCCGTCGACCGGAAAGCATGCTGCTGGGGGGCGCATTCCAGAACTGGTTCGACGCCGCGTCCAGTCAGCAGCCGTCATATCGGGTGGCGCGCAACGATCTGCCGTTTTTTGCCGGGACCGGCTGGAATGTCGGCGACCCCGCCGCCGATGTCATTGGCTATGAATGGGACAATCGCGATCCGGCTGGCGACGGCCGGCGCCTTTGGGATGCAAAGCGTTCGCACAATTCCGCGATCGATCCTGGCGCCATAAAGGTGTTGTTTCGCGGCGAGGCGACAGATGCCGACGGAAACCCCGGCCTTGCCGAGGCGACCTATTTCGAGTGTCCGGCCGGCGCCAAGGTCTTCAATGCGGGAACAGTTCGCTGGTCCTGGGGACTGGGCAAGCCTGGTTTCGAACAGGCGGCCTTTCAAAGATTTAATGAAAACCTCGTGCGGTTGTTGGCCGCGGCCGGCTGACGCATCGCGGCTCGCATCATTGCAGGCGCGCGCAGCCAATTTCTCTTGAGTTTCCCGTGTCCTAGGCGTCTCTGGGCAACCTTGCCATGCATCTGGTCGCGTCAGACGAGCGCCCTCGGGAGGGCTGCGAACGGGCAAACAGGCAGGAAAATTCCGCACATTTTATATGCAGAGCGCAGAAAGAGGCCGATCAAGCATTGAAACAATGGCCCGCGACGCTCACATTAAGAGTCGCCGCGGGCTCATCCCCCCCGTTCTCGCGGCTAAACTTGGTTGGCCCGGCGGAGTTGTTCGCCGGGCCACTTTTTTCTAAGCGGCGCGCCGGGGCAAGGGTGTCTCGCATCCCGCCGACACTTCATCGGACAATGTGTCAAATACGACACATGAAATGCCACCCGCCCCTGGCCTGGTCGTCATTTCAGCTCGCCGCAGGCACGAATGGCTTCGGCTGCCGCAAACCGCCCTGCCGCGCCAGCATCCATCCGGGATATTCGGCCGGCAATTCGCTGACCGAATCGAGCCGGGCGATTTCTTCCGCAGTCAGGGTCAGGTTTACGGCCGCCAGGTTGTCGTCCAGCTGTTCGACCGTCTTGGCGCCAATGATCACGCTCATCACATGAGGCTTGGCCAGCAGCCAGGCCAGCGCGACCCGCGCGACCGACACCCCATGCGCGTCGCCGATCTCGCGCATCGCCGCGATGCAGGTCCAGGCGCGGTCCTTGTCGACCGGCGGGAAATCGAAATTGGCGCGCCGCGCATCGTTCGGCGCGGTCGAGCCGGGACCGAACTTGCCCGATAGCAGTCCGCCGGCCAGCGGTGACCAGACCATCAGGCCCAGACCTTCTTCCTCGATCATCGGCACGAGTTCCCGTTCGAGGTCGCGTCCGGCGATGGAGTAGTAGGCTTGCAGCGTCTCGAACCGCGCATAGTCGTGCAGGTCGCTGCGTCCCAGAGCCTTGGCGATGCGCCACGCCGCCCAGTTCGAAACACCAATGTAGCGGACCAGCCCTTGTCGCGTCAGATCGTCGAGTGCGCGCAGCGTCTCATCAATCGGCGTGACGGTGTCGTTGCCGTGGATCTGATAGAGATCGATGTGGTCGACCTGCAGGCGCTCGAGGCTGCCCTGCACGGAATCCATGATGTGCCCGCGCGAGGCGCCGCGGTCGTTCGGGCCGGGACCCATTTCACCCAGGAACTTGGTGGCGATGACGACGTCCTTGCGCGCGACGCCCAGCGTCTTCAGCGACTGTCCGACAAGGCGTTCCGATTGCCCGAAGTGGTAGACGTCGGCGGTGTCGATGAAGTTGACTCCCGCCGCCAGCGCCCTGCCGATGATCGCATCGACCTCCGACTGTTCCAGCGCCCCAATCGCCCGCCAGAACCCGCCGTCGGCCCCGCCGCCGAACGTCATCGCGCCCAGGCAGATTTCCGAAACGAACATGCCCGTCCGGCCCAGCTGATTGTATTTCATGCGAACGTTTCCCTTTTTTCGGCGCGTCGGATCGTTAGACCGCTTTCGTGACCGATTGCCAACACCGGGCATCACCTTGCAATTTGTCTACCGTCATGGCCGGGGGCGGCCGCACCGGACCAGATCGCGCTGGTTTTCCGCTGGTCCAGTCACTGAGTGGCAACGGCACATCGGGGAAGCGAACGATCCAGCCATTCCGCGCCGCGGTCGCGCCATGGGGGGCCGGGATAGGGACCCGGCCAGGACGGTGGATAAAAAATATTGAACGAGCGCTGGGTCGCCCACCTCAACATGGCGAAACGAAACCCTCGCACTGCTCCACGACCATCGCCCGCGTTCGCCGCAGATATTCCCGATGTTCCGCGCTAGAGAGCTCAGGCCGTTGGAGCAGCCAGCCGATCACCGCCATTCCCCGGATCAGCAGGAACATCTCCAGCATCGCCTCGTGCCCAGCGCTCAGTGCACGGACGGACCGATAGCCGCGTAGCAGCGCGTCGCGAACCGCAGGGTACAGCGGCCCGCCATGCTGATGCTTGAGCGCCACTGCGATGTCGTACATGTGCCAGCCGAAACCGGTGTCGTCGAAATCGATCACGGTCAGTCGCCCATCGTTGATCAGCACATTTCCCGAATGCAGGTCGGCATGAATGACGCTGTAACGATCGCTTGCCGTTCCATAGCGCGACAGCGCGCCGCGGATTTTCTCGCGAGCCTCCAGCAGGAATCTCCGTTCCGCCTCAGTCAGGACCGGATGTTCCCAGAACCGTCCCCAGAACGGCGCCTCGCCCATCAATCCGTCGATGTCGAGGTGGTGTCGGGTGAAGCCGGGCGGCGGCCGCCAGGCGCTGGACTGCCTATGCATCGCTGCCAGAATGGCGCCGAGCTGTTCAAAATAGTCCTGAAGTCGGTGCGTATCCGGTTCTCGGGCAAGAACGTCTGAAAGCAGTTCGCCGTTGGTCCAGCCGAGCATCCCGGCAAACCTCTGTTCGGTCGATGAGGGTACCGTAACAGGGACATAGTAGCGCCCGTCGAGAGCGCTGATGGCGCGTGGAACCGGGATGCCGGCCTCGGCTAGCGCGGAGGTCCACAACCGCTCGGAATTAAGCGCCTTGAGCGAATGGTAGCCCGGTCGATGCAGTCGCAGCACATGGGCCCGGCCGTCAGCCTCGTCGATCACGCGAAAGGTCACATTCTCCGAAACGGCGACCAGTTCGACGTTTCCCGCGTTCACCGGGAAATAAGTGAGGGCGGCCAGCGCCGCCGGCGCATAACGGCGCGCCGCTGCTTCGCTATCCATCCGCGCTCGCCGCGTGGGCCTCGTCCATCGCCTGATCGAAGGCGACCAGGAACCCCTCGGCATCGGCCTGTGAGAACACCAGCGGTGGCCGGATCTTGACGCTGTTGTTGAAGGCGCCGGCCGCGGCGGTCAGGAACCCCTTGTCCTTGATCCGCTCGCAGATGTCGGCGGCGCGTACGGCGTCCGGCGCCCTGGACACTGTGTCCTTGACCATCTCCGCGCCGACGAAGAGACCGCGCCCGCGCACGTCGCCCAGGCTGGGCCAACGCCCGATGCGCTCCCGCATCGCCGCCGTCAGCCAGGCGCCGACGCTCGCCGCGTTCTGGCGAAGTCCACGGTCCTCGATCTCGTCCAGTACGGCCATGCCGACCGCCGCCTGCAGAGGGCTCTGGGCAAAGGTGTTGAAGTGGCGCGTACGGACTCGGAAGCCGTCGACCAGCGCCTTGCTCGCCGCCGTGGCCGAAACCGGCACGCCATTGCCCATCGGCTTGCCGGTAACAACGATGTCGGGTGTAAAGCCGGTGACTTCATAGCCCCACCACTTGCCGGTCCGGCAGTAGCCCGCCTGAACCTCGTCGGCGATCACCAGTCCGCCCGCCGCCCGCACCATCTCGGCGGCGCGCGGCATGAAGCCTGCGGGAATGTCGGGCAGCCCCTCGTTGGCCAGGATCGAGCAGACGATGAATGTCGCCACACCCATGCCGGACGCCCGCAGATCTTCGATCGCCTCGCGCAGTTTCGCCAGATAGGCATCGGTCAGTTCCACCTCGCTTAAGCCCTCTTGGAGCGGGCGGTACATTTCCGGGAACGGTATCGCCCGGATATCGTCGGCGACTTGCCCGGCGCGGTCGGTGCGCGACAGGCGACTGACCAGATCGCTGTTACCGTGATAGGTCGCATTGGTGCAGATGATGCCCCGCGCGCCGGTGGCGAACCGCGCCATCCGCAGAGCGACCTCGATGGCCTCGGTGCCGCTGCAGCTGAACACGACGCTCTCGATCTGCTCGCCATGCATGGCGGTCAGTCGTTCGGCGAATTCGACGATGCCTTCATGCAGATAACGGCTGTGGGTGTTGAGCGTCGATTGCGCCCGCGCCATCGCCTCCACCACGCGCGGGTTGGCGTGACCAACACAAGGCACATTGTTGTACATGTCGACATAGCGCCGCCCATCGGCGTCATAGAGGTAAGCCCCATCGCCGCGAACGATGTGCAACGGCTCCCGATAAAAGATCGACGCCCCGCTCCCCAAAGCCCTGTCCCGCCGCGCCCGCAGCGCCGTGATGTCTGCCATCTCCAACCCCTCAATCTAAGCAACCGTCATGGCCGGGCTCTTGTCCCGGCCACCCATCGACGTCCGAAGGGAAACCTCGCGGAATGTCCTCTGGCCGCACATGGGTGGCCAGAACAAGAGCCCGGCCATGACGGTAGATATAACGGTTAGCAATTGGGGGCGAGCGAATGACCACCGAAGGTCTCGGCCGTCGTCCCTTCATCGCGACCTACATCGTCACCAACCAGGCTTACGGCACGCTCTACACTGGCGTCACCGCAAACCTCTTCGCCAGGGTGGCGCAACACCGCGAAGGATTGATCCCTGGTTTCACCAGGACCCATGGCCTCAACCGCCTCGTCTGGTTCGAGCGCAATGAACGCATTGTCGTGGCGATCGCCCGCGAGAAATCGGTGAAGCACTTTCGGCGCGACTGGAAGATCAACCTGATCGAACGGGAAAACCGCGCATGGCGCGATCTTTACGATGATTTCCTGTAGCGGCGCGGTTCAAGCTGGTCGCTGCATTTATATCTACCGTCATGGCCAGACTCGTCCCGGCCACCCATCGACCGTCAGGGGGAAACCTCGACGAGCGTTCGCGGGACTCAGATGGGTGGCCGGGGCGAGCCCGGCCATGACGGCAAGGGGGTGGGGATAGCGAGGAGAGCGTGGGGCGTGGTGCGTTGTCTACCCCGATGGCTCATGGTTAATGCGCCAACAACCACGAGGATACGCGCATGGGAAGACTTCAGGATCGGGTGGCGCTGGTGACCGGCGCGGGCAGCGGCATCGGGCGGGCGACGTCACGGTTGTTTGCCGCCGAGGGGGCCAGGGTCGTGGTTTTCGATCGGGCTGATTCCGTCCATGAGACAGCCGAACTGATCCGCGCCGCGGGCGGGCAAGCGGTGAGCCTGACCGGAGACGCCGGACTGGAGCAGGACGTCGAGGCCGCCGTCGCGCGTACTGTCGCCGAGTTCGGAGGGCTGGATGTCTGCTACGCAAACGCCGGGATCAGCGGCGTCGGGGCGTTCGCCGAACTGCCGCTATTCGAGATGACCGCCGACAACTGGACCGACCTGCTGCGTATCAACCTGATCGGTCCCTTCCTCGCCATCAAGCACGCCTCCAATGCCATGATTCCGCGCGGCAAGGGCTCGATCATCTGCACCGCCTCCGTCGCCGGGATTCGCGCCGGCGCCGGTCCGATTCCCTACAGCGCCAGCAAGGCCGGGGTGATCAATCTGGTGCAGACCTGCGCGCAGCAACTCGCCGGCACCGGCGTGCGCGTCAACGCCATCTGCCCGGGCCTGATCGAAACCGGCATGACCCGGATCATCTACGAAAGCGCCCGCGAGCGCGGCCGCGAAGACAAGATCGGTCAACTCAATCCGCTGCGTCGCGGCGGTGAGCCAGAGGAAATTGCCGGCGCCGCCCTGTTCCTGGCCTCCGACGACTCGTCCTATGTCGATGGCCATGCCCTGGTGGTCGACGGCGGTCTGTCCAGCTCGCTGCCGGTCGTCCCTTCCCGCCGATAGGGCCAAAGTCCATGTCCGACGACCTATCCCCTCCTGGCTATGATGTTCCCGCTGTCGAGGCCTGGATGGCGGACCACGTGGCTGGTCTCACGCCGCCGCTGAAGTGGACGTTGCTGGCGGGCGGTCACTCGAACCTGACCTGTTCGCTGGAGGATGCCGCCGGCCGAATGGCGGTGATCCGTCGCCCGCCGATGGGCGAGTTGCTGCCCAAGGCCCACGACATGTCGCGCGAGTGGGCGGTGATCTCGGCGCTTGGCCCGACGCCGGTTCCGGTGCCGGCCGCCCTCGGCTTCTGCGAGGATACCTCGGTCACCGGCTCGCTATTTTACGTCATGGGCTTCATCGACGGTCATCCGCTCTACACCGCCGATGACACACGCCAATGGGTTCCCGAGGCGATGCGGCCGCGCCTTGCGCACTCGTTCATCGATGTGCTCGCAGACCTGCATGCGCTCGATCCGGACGAGATCGGCCTGGGTGATCTTGGCAAGCGCGACAGCTATATCGCCCGGCAGGTCAAGGCTTGGTACCGGTCCTGGAACGCGTCGGTCGGACCGGCGGGCTTCGACGATCCGCGGGCTCACGAACTGCAGGCCTATTTCCTAACCCACCTGCCGGACTCGGGGCAGGCGAGGGTGGTGCATGGCGACTATGGCCTGCACAACTGCCTGACCGGCTCCGACTGCGCGATCGCCGCCGTCGTCGACTGGGAGATATCCACGCTTGGCGATCCGCTCGCCGACCTTGCCTACGCCATCAACTGGTGGCCCGATCCGGGCGACCCTCCCGCGCCGCTCCGCGATCGCGCCACGACAGTCCCCGGCTTCCCAACCCGCACCGAGCTGCGCGATCGTTATGCCGCGCGGACCGGCCGCGACCTTTCCCACCTCGACTATTACGTCGCGTTCAACCGCTGGAAGACCGCCGCCATCAACCACGGCGTTTACGCCCGCTATATGGAAGGCAAGAAGACCACCGAAGGCGTCGACCTCGAAGGTCTCAAATCCAGCGTTGATCTATCCCTGACCTTCGCCGAACAAGCCCTGGCTCGTCTGGACGTCTGATTGACCTGCCCAGGGACGGTCGAATGTGCCATGTAGACCCGCCAAAAGAGTGAGAGAGGAAACCTGCGGATGCTGCTG
>JANXTX010000232.1 GCA_025352165.1 Caulobacteraceae bacterium
CCATGACGTCGAACTGCTTCGGGTTCTTGACGATCTGCATGGCGGCGTTGTCGGCCAGGATGTGCTCCAGCTCGACATCGGCGTAGTCGCGCCGGTGCAGATCGGTGACCACCTCGCGCCACAGCAGGCCGGTCTCCATGACGTTGGACTTCTCGGCCGAGGTGACCTTGTTGCGACGGCCGCGAGCGAGTTCGAAGGCGACGCGGGAGACACGCTCGATCTCGCTGGTGGTGTAGACCTGTGTGTCTACTCCGCGACGCTGGCCATCGGACAGCGTCTCGATGCCGCGCGGCTGGCCGAAATAGACCCCACCGGTCAGCTCGCGGACGATCATGATGTCGAGGCCCTCGACCACCTCTCGCTTGAGAGTCGAGGCGTCCGCGAGAGGCGCGAAGCACAGCGCCGGGCGCAGGTTGGCGAACACGCCCATGCCCGATCGCAATGATAGCAGGCCGGCCTCGGGGCGCAGGTGACGCGGCGCGCCAGCCCATTGCGGACCACCGACGGCGCCCATCAGCACCGCGTCGCTGGCCCTGGCCAGAGCCAGCGCCTCGTCGGTCAGCGGCGCGCCATGCGCTTCGTAGCTCGCCCCGCCGAACGCCCGTTCCTCGAGCACCAGTTCCGGCATCAGGCGCGCGGCGACGCGGCGAACTTGCGCGACGACTTCGGGGCCGATCCCGTCGCCGGGCAAAAGCAGCAATGTTGGCATGGTCAGGGTCTCGTCAAAGGGGCGTCTCGCCGGCGACCTCGTACGCGGTCAGACGGCGGTCGGAAACCCCGTAGAGGGGCCAGCTTTCCCGCCAGGCGGCGAGGTGATCGGTCTCGATGTGGGCGTCGAGGGCGGCGCGATCGCGCCAGGCCTCGAAGACGCGGATCAGGCCAGGCTCCTCGATATCCTCGGCATAGCTGTAGACGATGCAGCCGTCCTCGGCCCGACTGGCGTTGAGCATCGCCAGCATGTGGGGGCGCAGGCCAGCCACGTTCTGCGGCGGCACGCGAATGGTTCCCGCGATCACCAGCATCAGGCGGGCTCCAGCCACGGGCGCTGCAGTGCCTGGCGATGCTCATAGTCATCAATGGCCGAGGCCGCCTGCAGGGTCTCGCCGATCGCGTCGAGGCCCTTGAGCATCTTTTCCTTGCGGCCTGGATCGATGTCGAAGTGGAAGCGGGCGCCCGATGGCGCACTGACGGTCTGGGTTTCCAGGTCGATGTCGAAGACGTGGTTGCCGCCCTTGGCCTCGGACATCAGCGCCCGCACCTGCTCGGCCGGCAGCGCGATCGGCAGCAGGCCGTTCTGGAAGCAGTTGTTGTAGAAGATGTCCGCGAAGCTGGTGGAGATCACGCAGCGGATGCCGAAATCCAGCAACGCCCACGGCGCATGCTCGCGGCTCGACCCGCAGCCGAAGTTGTCGCCGACGATCAATACGCCGGCCCGGGCATAGTTGGGATCGTTGAGCACGAAGCCGGACTTCTCTTTGCCGTCCGCATCGAAGCGCAGGTCATAGAACAGTCCCTGCGCCAGGCCTTCACGATCGACGGTCTTGAGGAACTGCTTGGGGATGATCTGGTCGGTGTCGATGTTGGCCACGTCCAGCGGCGCGGCCTTGGCGGTGAGTTGGGTGAAGGGCTGCATGACGGACTTTCAGGAAGCGGAACTGTCGGATCCGACGATCAGGGTCGGGGCGCCGGGCGCCCCGGAGCGGACGGTGCAGACACGCGTGCCGGGCTTGCGACCGACGCGGACCGGCGAGACATCGAAGCCCGCGGCGGCCAGGCGCGCCTGCGCGGCATCGGCGTCGGCGACACGCCAGGCGAGGCCGCTAAGACGGTCGGGCGCCTCGGAGAGCGGCGTCGTCAGATCGGCGGTGACCTCGATCACCGCATCGCCGCAACGGAAGAACAGCAGGCGTGAGTTCCACTGCGGATTGGTCCGGTCGAGGCGGAAGTCGAGGCCGAGGCGCGCGCCGTAGAGGGCGGCGGCGCGGTCGGCGTTGGCGGTGGCGACGACGGCATGGTCGAGCGCGTGGACGACGCCCTTGTCCGCGACCGCCACACGCGTCAGCTCGGCGCCGCGTTCGGCCAGGGCGATCGGAATGCCGTGCGTGGATCCGGGATCGAGAAACGACAGCCGCCAAGAGTCGGTCGACAGCAGGTTCAATGGCTCCGACGACGGCGCCCCGCGACGCTCCAGCGTCCGCCGGGTTTCCTCGAAATCGCTGGTGGCGAAGGCCAGTCCCCAGAGCCCCTCGCCGCCCGAAGCCAGACGCGCGCGGACCCGCTCGCCGCTCTCGCCGGGACCGTCCGGCTGAACGAGGTCGAGGGCCATGTTGGTCAGCTGGAACCAAGCATGCCGCGCGCCCGCCGCCTCCTCGCGCCAGTCCGGCGCCCGGCCGAGCAGCGCCTCATAGGCGGTCGCCGCGACATCCAGATCGGCGACGGCGATGGCGATGTGGTCGAGGGCGTCGATCACAGGAAATCCCGGACGTCGGCGATGTGGCCGGCGATGGCGGCGGCGGCGGCCATGGCGGGGCTCATCAGGTGAGTGCGGCCGCCGCGGCCCTGGCGGCCTTCGAAGTTGCGGTTCGAGGTCGAGGCGCAGCGTTCGCCAGGGGCCAGGCGGTCCGGGTTCATGCCCAGGCACATCGAGCAGCCCGGCTCGCGCCAGTCGAAACCCGCCGCCCGGAAGATCTCATCAAGTCCCTCGGACTCCGCCTGCTCGCGCACCAGGCCCGATCCCGGAACGATCATCGCGCTCACATGGTCGGCGACCTTGCGGTCCTTGACGATCGCGGCGGTGGCGCGCAAATCCTCGATGCGGCTGTTGGTGCAGGAGCCGATGAACACCCGGTCGATCCGCGCCGAGGCGATCGGCTGGCCGGGCTTGAGGCCCATGTAGTCGAGCATGCGGCGGATCTGCGCCGCGCGCGGCTCATCGAACGTCGCGGGATCGGGTACCACGCCGGTGACCTCGACGACGTCCTCGGGGCTGGTGCCCCAGGTCACCGTCGGGGCGATGGTCGAAACGTCGATGACGACTTCGCGATCGAACCTCGCGTCTGGATCGGTCACCAGCCGCCGCCAGTTGGCCAGGGCGATTTCCCAGGCGGCTCCCTTGGGCGCGGACGGGCGGCCCATCACGTAGGCGAAGGTCTTCTCGTCCGGAGCGACCAGCCCAGCGCGGGCGCCCGCCTCGATGGTCATGTTGCAGAGCGTCATGCGCGCTTCCATGGACAGCGCCGAGACCGCCTCGCCGGTATATTCGATGACGTGGCCCGTGCCGCCGCTCGTGCCGATCTTGCCGATCAACGCAAGGGCGAAGTCCTTGGCGCCGACGCCGGGCGCGGGCGTTCCGGTGAAGGTCACCCGCATGTTCTTCGACTTGATCTGGCGAAGGGTCTGGGTCGCAAGGACGTGCTCGACCTCGGAGGTGCCGATGCCCTGCGCCAGCGATCCGAAGGCGCCGTGGGTCGAGGTGTGCGAGTCGCCGCAGACAATGGTCATGCCGGGCTGCGTGCGGCCCTGCTCCGGACCGACGACATGGACGATGCCATTGCGCGGATCGCCCATCGGCAGGAACTCGATGCCGTGCTCGGCGACGTTGCGCTCCAGCGTTTGCAACTGCATGCGCGCCTCAAGGTCGGCGACCGCGCCTGTGCCGAGCGCCTGACCCTCGGTCGGGGTGTTGTGATCGGCCACGGCCAGCGTGCGGTCGGGACGTCGCACGGGACGGTGAGCGGCGCGCAGGCCGGCGAAGGCCTGCGGCGTGGTCACCTCATGGATGAGATGCAGGTCGATGTAGAGGATCGATTCGCCGTTGGCGTCGGTCGAGACGACGTGCGCGTCCCAGATCTTGTCGTAGAGAGTTTGGCCGGACATGGCCGGCATGTAAGGGCTGCGGGCGGGTGACGTCCAGTTTCCTTGTTTACTGGCGGTTTCGGCGACATGCGCTATCTGGAGTCGCATGAGTGCTGTCGCCGCCGACGAGATCGAGAGAACGCCGTGGGCGATGGTCATCCTGCTGGGATCGCTGACGGCGTTCGCGGCGATCTCCATCGACATGTATCTGCCGAGCCTGCCGGCGATCGCGACGGGATTTCACGCACCGCCCGGCGCGGCTCAGGCGACGCTGGCGACGTTTTTCGCCGGACTGGCGATCGGGCAGTTTTTTCATGGGCCGGCGTCGGATCGCTGGGGGCGGCGCATCCCGTTGTTCGCCGGCGTGGCCTTGTACGTCGTGGCCTCGGCGTGGTGCGCGCTGGCGCCGAGCCTGCCGATGCTCTGTCTGGCGAGGTTCTTCCAGGCGCTGGGAGGGTGCGCCGGTCCGGTGATCGCGCGGGCGATCGTGCGCGACAAGTTCGCCCACCGGCAGGGCGCACGGATCCTCTCGCAGCTGATGCTGGTGATGGGCGTAGCGCCAATCCTGGCGCCGCTGGCCGGGTCGGGGCTGCTGGCGTTCGGCGGCTGGCCGATGATCTTCTGGTTCCTCGCCGTCTTCGGGACGGTGGTCGGCGTGTGGATGTTCTTCGCGCTGGGTGAGACCCGCTCACCCGAGACCGCGCAACAGGCGCGTGGCGAAAGCCCGCTTTCCGCCTACTGGATCCTGCTGGGGAAGCGGCAGCTGGTCGGCTACACGCTGGCCGGGGCGCTCAACGCCGCGGCGCTGTTCGCGTATCTGGCCGCCTCGCCCAGCCTGCTGATCGAGACCTATCGTATCCCCGCCAGCCAGTTCGGCATCGTCTTCGGCATCAACGCCATGGGCCTGATCGGCATGAGCCAGGTCAACGCCCACCTGCTCCGTAACCACTCGCCCGAGGCGATTCTGGTGCGCTCGCGGATCGCCTCGATCGTCTGCGCGGTGGTGCTGGCGGCCGACGCCTACAGCGGCTTTGGAGGCATGTGGGGCGTGCTGATCCCGCTGTTTATGGTGATGTCCTCGTTCGGACTGGTCGGCGCCAACACCCAGGCCGCTGGCCTCAACGTCGATCCGACACGGGCCGGCTCGATCTCGGCGCTGATGGGCGGAGCCTCGTTCGCCAGCGCGGCGCTGGTGTCGGCGCTGACCGGCGTGCTGCATGACGGCACCGCGCGACCGATGGCGGCGGTGATCCTGATCGCCATCCTGGCCTCGGCGGCGGCGCTGTATGGGGTGGCGAGGCCGATGTCTCGGTCGGCTCCGTCCGTGCAATAGATCAAGCAAAAGGGAGAGAAACCATGAGCGGACTGGTGCTGCGGGAAGACGACAACGGGCTGTGCGTGCTGACGCTGAACCGGCCGGAGAAGCTCAACAGCCTGAATGTCGCGGTGTTCGAGGACCTTTATGAACACGTCGAGGCGCTGGCCGGGCAGACCGATACGGTCGGTTGCGTGGTGCTGAAGGGCGCGGGGCGGTGCTTCTCCGCCGGCCACGACCTGGGTGATATCGCCGCGGGCGAGAAGCTGCCTAGGCCGAACTTCCAGTCGCATGTCATCGAGGCGCTGTCGGGCCTGCCGCAGCCGGTGATCAGCGCGGTGCATGGTCACTGCTATACCGGGGCGCTGGAGCTGGCGCTGGCCGGCGACATCATCCTGGCCTCCGAGAATGCGAAGTTCGCCGACACCCATGCGCGGTGGGCGCTGACCCCGGTGTGGGGGCTGAGCCAACGGCTGCCGCGCCGGATCGGCCAGGCCAAGGCCTATGAGATGATGTTCACCTGCCAGACCTATTCAGGCGCGCGGGCGGCGGCGATGGGACTGGCCAACCAGTGCTTCCCGGATGCGAGTTTCGATGCGGATGTGGCGGCGTTCTGCCGGATGATTTTGGCGAACTCGCCGTTCAGTCATAGGGCGAACAAGCGGCTGATCCGGGAAACGGACGGGTTGCCGATGGGCGCGGGGCTGGCGCACGAGATCTATCGGGGTGAGGGGCGCGGGCCGGATATGCAGGAGCGGATCGCGGCGTTTGCGAACAGGAAGAAGTAGGGGGAAATCATCCCTCCCCTTCTGGGGAGGGACAGACGCGTAGCGTCCAGGGTGGGGAATGGTGGGGCAGCGCTAACCTGAGAGATTGGCGGAGGCTTCGGCGTTCCCCACCCTGGACGCTACGCGTCTGTCCCTCCCCAGAAGGGGAG
>JANXTX010000246.1 GCA_025352165.1 Caulobacteraceae bacterium
GAACAACAATTTTCTCGCCAACCTCATCGCTCAGTTTTGATATGCGATTGCCCTGGGAGTCTGGTGCTGTTGTAGACCTCCTCGATGAACCGGCCGATCTCAGCCTTTGCGTGGTCAAGGTCACGATAGGCGCTGGCGTCGACCTCCTCGGTCTTGAGCGTCTTCATGAAACTTTCGGCCATGGCGTTGTCGTAGGGACAGCCAGCCTTGCTCATGCTGGGTTTGATGCCGGCGGCCTCGAGCCGGGCGATGTAGTCGCCGCAGGCGTACTGGACGCCGCGGTCGGAGTGGTGGATCAGCGCGTCACGCACGACGTTGCGGGTCGACAGGGCCATCGCCAGGGCGTCCAGCGCCAGGCTTGCCCGCAGGTGATTGGCCATCGCCCAGCCTACGACCTTGCGGCTGAAGGCGTCCAGAATCACGGCCAGATAGACGAACTGCTCATCGAGCCGCACATAGGTTATGTCAGCCACCCAAAGCTGGTTGACCGCCATCGGCAAGACCTTGCTCGCAAGGTTCGGCCATAGCCTCCAGGCATGCCGCGAGTCCGTGGTCGCCGGCCGGAACTTCGGCTTCCTGAGGCTTAGCAGGTTGTCCTCGCGCATGATCCGCACCAGCCGCTTGTGGTTTACACACCAACCCTCGCGCCGAAGCAGCTCACCGATCCGCCGGTAGCCGTATTGCCGGTTGGCCAGCGCCAGGCGCTGGATGACGTCGCGAAGCGCCGTCTCCTCGCGGCCGGGCGAGGTCCTGCCCCAGCCGCGATAGAACACCGCACGGCTGACGCCGGCCAGAGAACACATCCGATCGATCGGAGCCATCGGCCCCGACCCCTCGCCTTGCAGGCGCGTCATCGCTTGGATGCAGGCGAAGACGCCGTCACGCCAGGCGTTGCGCTCGCCTGCCGTGACGCCTCGACATGCCGCAAGGCTTCTTTGAAAAAATCCAGATCCAACTGCTGCTGGCCCACCTTGCGTTGCAACTGATCGATCTGCCAGCGCGCCTCGGCCAGATCATTGGCCTTGCCCGCGACACCCCGCGCCGTCTCCATCGCCAACGCCTCGGCCTTGCTCGGCCGACCTCGCAGGCGCAGAGCCTCGACACCGCCGAGCCGGTAGGCGTCGCGCCATCGATACAAAATGACCCGCTTGACGGTCAGTTCACGTGCAAGCGCGCTGACATTCTCGCCAGCCTCCATCCGCTGAACCGCCGCAAGCTTGAACTCACGGCTGAAACTTCGAACTTCCTGAGTGGACATAGGTGCTCCTCGTTGAGGACTGTCACCATTTTCTCTGTCTCACTTTTGGGGTCCACTCCAAATGTCGATCGCATCCCAATTAAGTGTGGCGTCCCCAGATATCATTGCTGACTCTGGCAGCCGACCATGCGAGGGTGCATCACTCGCGTGATCAAGACTGGAGTAGCGGAGATTTCTTTTGACCGTGCTGAGGGCTTTCATACTTGTGACGCTCTTTTTTGGCTCTGTTGGCGAATCTGAAGCGGAAACAAATCTACCAGCGACTATTCGGCTTTCATTAATAGAGGACGCGGCCGAGAAGCGCGTCACCATCGACCAGATAAAAGGTGACCTCCGGCACGCCGACCCGGAAACGACGCTGGTGGACTGCACGATTTTGATAAACTACGTCGAGCAGATGCCGTCAGGGCACGACACAGGCTACGGTGGGGCCTGCCAAGTCGTTAGTCGAGGGAAAGCTACGCGCATTACTCTATGCAATGATCGTATGGTCGGGAAATTCTTCGAGTCAGCTCAGGTAGTCGACGAACCCGAACAAATTGGCTTTTTCATCCACACGCACTGCCCGCCGGGAGGCTGACATATGCACGGCGAAGGGCGGCTCACCACCCCCCATTGGGGTGGCAGTGCACTCATCTGCTCTGCCTCAGCGCTACTCGCACTCTCACCGCAATGCTAGGCGGTCCTCTGGGCCGCCGCCGTCGTCGACATGTTGACCAGGGCTGTGCAACGCTAACGAAAATGTGATCGGCTTTGGGGTGTGCGGGTCGATTTTGCCGATTCCCCTGAGGATTCTTGTCTGAATCTATGCCGGGCAACCGATTCGAAGGGTTGCCCCGATGCCTAGCACTCTGCTG
>JANXTX010000284.1 GCA_025352165.1 Caulobacteraceae bacterium
GGCGCCGGCGGCGCCGCCTCTGGAGCCAATACCGGCGGCGGCGGCGGGATTGGGTCGGCAACGTCCAGGATTACCAGCACCAGAATCAACCCGCTGTTTGTACTCTCCTATGCGACCGCCACGGGCGGCGCCGGGGGACGCTCGCTTGGCGCCGGAACCGGCGGCGCGGGCGGGTCGGCCGATGTGACCGCCAAGGCTTCCCTGACCGGGACCGTGGCCGGCGAAAAGGCCCTGGCGACCGTGACCGGCGGCGCGGGCGGCGCTTCCGCTGGCGGTACAGGCGGCGCGGGGGGCGCGGTGACCAGCGCCTCGGCGGTGGCGACGGCGAACGCCTCGACATCGGGTGTCGCAACCGCGAGCGTCACGTCACGGGGCGGCGCCGGCGGCGCTTCGACGGCAGCCGGTGGGACCGGCGGCGCGGGCGGCGCGGTCGGCGGGGCGTCGGCCAGCGCGACGGGCTTCTCGGCCGATGCCAGGGTCAGTCAGGCAGGCGGCGCCGGCGGCAGCGCGTATTTTGGCACCACATTGCTGGGCAGCGTTGGTGGCGCGGGCGCATCGAGCAGCCTGATTAACGCCGTCTCGGGGGCGACAGCCGGCGGCACGCTCTATCTGGCGCAGAGTGCCAGCGGCGGCGCCGGGGGAGCCGGGGGCTATCAAAGTGGCGCCGGGGGAGCCGGGGGCGCGGCAAACTCAAAGCTTACCTTCAGTGACCTGGGAAATGCGGTTCACGCGTCGAGTGTCCGGACTACCCTCACCGCCAATGGCGGCGCCGGGGGCACGAGCATCACAGGCTCGACCGGTGGCGCTGCGACAGCATTGCTCAATCTGACCGGCCTCGACAAGGTCACCGGCAGCGCCACGGCGACTGGGGGAACGGGCCATGGGACTGCGTCGGCGGGGGGGAACGCCTCATCCACCGCCCTGACAACAGCGAGCGGCCTCAGCGCGGTTAACTCGACAGCCTCGGCGACCGCCACAGCGACAGGCGGCGGCGGGGTCAGTGCCGGTACGGCAACCTCGTCGGCCACGGCTACCAGCGCCGCCGCCGCCGCCAACGCCACGGCGAAATCGGTCACCGTCGGCGGCCAGAATGCCGACGCTGCCGCCGTAGTGACCGGCCAGAGCGGGCTGGCCTCCGCGACGGCGACGACCTCTGGACTCGCCTACTACGTCACGGGCTTTTCGGCGAACGCGCAGTCCCAGGCGATCCTCACCGGTGGGACCAGCGCGCGCAGTCAACTGGACATGTCCAATCCATTTGCATTCAACGGGGCCGCAAATGGCGCCTACGCCTTTGGAACGATCGCGCCAAGAAATTCATGGCTGAATGGGATGTACGCGACTCACGCCAACGTCAGCGGGGTTTTCACCGCGCTACATGCCATTGCATTCGCCGAAGGCGTTGAAGGCGCCTACAATACCGTGAGCACGGGCGGCGCTCGCGAGTACGTGAGCACAGAGAATTTCACGCTGAACGGCTCAACAATGGGGGGGCGCCTTGAGCTCGGCCTGTTGGATTTCCAGGCTTTTTCGACAGGATTCACCTCGCTGAATTTCAGCGTCGTGGTCGGTGGCGTGACAACGGTCAACCAAAGCTTCAGCAGTCTGACGGTGGCGGAGACCTATTTCCACGACCACGTCCTGGACCTTGGCGCGTTCGCCCAGACGCCGGGCCTGCTCGTGACGGTCAAGTTCGATCTGACGACAACCGACGCGGGTACGGGTTTTGGCCAGGATTTCATCCTTGGCGTAACCGACAAACGGCCGGGTCCGATCTTTATGCCTCCGGGACCGGACACCGCGTCGTGGATCGCGGCAACCACGAGTCCGGGGAATTTGCCCGGCGCGACGGTGCATTCGATGGTGGCCTCGATGTCGTCTATGGGATCGACGATTTCCGCCTTCACCGCCGACAGACATGCCGCTGCCATTTCGGAGGACTATAGAGCGCTCATCTCGCCTGGAAGCTCCAGGTATTGATCGCCACAGCCTTCGCGAGCACTGCGCGACCGTTGTCACGACGGAGAACACATCAATGGTGCGGGCGGCCGGAATCGAACCGGCACGGGGTTACCCCCAACGGATTTTAAGTCCGTTGCGTCTACCTGTTCCGCCACGCCCGCATAACGCGTCGCCTCATTAACGCGCGTCGAACCTATAGCGAAGATCGCCTGTCGACAAAGGCTACTGCGAAGGGGCGCGTGATCAATCCGCGCATCCCTACTCCGGCGCGACGCGATAAATCGCCTTGGCGCCGACACCGTCCAGCGCGGCGATCAGTTCATCGACCGTGGCTTCGACTTCCTCGGCGTTACGGCCGCGGATGACCAGGTTGGAGCCGAAGCCGCCTTCGCCAAAGAACGGATAACTGCCTAGCGACAGGGCCGGGTGCGCCTTGGCGACCGCTTCGAGCGGCGCGGCGATCGCACCTTCGGGTGAACCTTCAACGCGGACGGTCTGGGCGACGACCACGGCTCCGGTGCGCATCTTCGGGCCGACATCCTCGAGCATGCCCCGCATGATCATAGGCACGCCGGCCAGCACGAAGACGTTTTCCATCTGGAAGCCGGGCGGACCCTGCACCGGATTGTTGACCAGGCCGCCGCCGACAGGCACCCGCGCCATCCTCCGCCGCGCGGCGTTGATCTCCACGCCCCAGCGCGCGTGCATCATCGCCAGGATGTCGGGGTGCTCATAGAGCTCGACGCCGAAGGCCTCGGCCACGCAGTCGGCGGTGATGTCGTCGTGGGTCGGGCCGATGCCGCCTGTGGTGATCACATAGTCGTAGGTCGACCGCAGGGCGTTGAGCGCGCCGATGATGTCGGGCGGATTGTCGCCGACCACCCGCGCCTCGGCCAGATCGACGCCGAACGGGGCAAGATAGCGGGCGATGGCGTTGAGATTGGTATCCTGCGTGCGCCCCGACAGGATCTCGTCGCCGATCACCAGCACCGCGGCGGTGACACGTCCCTGACTATCCATGACCGCCTCCTCTGGACCTTTTGCCTGATCAAGCGGCATAGGCCGCGGATGCTTTTGCCGCAACCACTGGCGCGTGGGCGCCTCGTCCAGCGCTACAAGCGCTTCTTTGCCGACGTCGTGCTTGATGACGGGCGGGAAGTAACCGCCCATTGCCCCAATCCGGGCGCCATGCTGGGCCTGAACACACCGGGGCTGGGCGCCTGGGTCTCACCGGCCGCCGGAGCGAAACGTAAGCTGGCCTGGACGCTCCAGCTGGTCGAGGCCGACGGCGGGTTGGTCGGTATCAACACCATGCTGCCCAACTCGCTGGTAGCGGAGGCGCTGGCCGCCGACTCCATCCCGGAGCTGACCCACTATGCCAGCCATCGCCGCGAGGTCCGCTTCGGCGATGCCAGCCGGGTCGATTTCCTGCTGGAGAGCGAGGGCCGCGCACCGTGCTGGCTGGAGGTCAAGAACGTCCACCTGCGCCGCACGAGGACACTGGCCGAGTTTCCCGACTGTGTCGCCGCGCGCTCATCGAAGCACCTGCGGGAACTGACCGCGCGCGTGGCGGCCGGCGATCGCGCCGTGCAGCTGTTCGTCGTCCAGCGCACCGATTGCGACAGTTTCGCCGCCTGCGCCGATCTGGACCCCGGCTATGCCGCCGGTCTGATAGCCGCCGCCCACGCGGGAGTTGAAGTCTTGTGCTATGCTTGCGACATAAGCGTGAACGACATCCGCCTTGCGCGTCGCCTGCCCTGGATCGACGCGCTGGGCCAGACCTGAAAGACCCCGATGGCCCTCGTCGAAGACCATTTCGAAGACCTGTACCGCACCGACACCATCAAGCTGCATGGACCGGAGGCGTTCGAAGGCATGCACCGGGCCGGTCGACTGGCCGCGGAATGCCTGGACATGCTGACCCCCTATGTCGTGCACGGCGTCGTCACCGCCGAACTCGACCGACTGGCGCGTGAGTTCACCCTGGACCACGGCGCGCTGCCGGCGTGCCTCTACTATCGCGGCTATCACCACACGCTGTGCATTTCGCCCAACCATGTCGTCTGCCACGGCATCCCCAGCGAGCGGACCCTGCGCGAGGGCGATATCGCCAACATCGACGTCACCGTGATCGTCGACGGCTGGCACGGCGACCATTCACGCATGTATGCCATCGGCGAGGTGGCTCCCCGCGCGCGTCGACTGATCGACGTCACCTATGAGGCGATCGAGCGCGGCATCGCCCAGGTGCGGCCTGGCGCCCGGCTGGGCGACATTGGCCACGCTATCCAGTCCTATGTCGAGGCGCAGCGCTGCAGCGTGGTGCGCGACTTCTGTGGCCACGGCCTGGGCAAGGTGTTCCACGACGCGCCGAACATCCTGCATTTCGGCCGTCCGGGATCGGGCGAGGTGCTGAAACCCGGCATGTTCTTCACCATCGAGCCGATGGTGAATCTCGGCCGCCACCCGGTGAAACTGCTGGCCGACGGCTGGACGGCGGTCACCCGCGACAAATCGCTGTCGGCGCAATGCGAACACTCGATCGGCGTCACCGAGACCGGCTGCGAGGTGTTCACCGCCTCGCCGATGGGGCTGTTCAGGCCGAACTAGGCGCGGATAGACGTGGCAAGGACGGCCCCGGTCCGATCGATCCGACCTTGGGCGACCTCGCCAACAGACTGGCTTTGCACACAGTCGCGAAAATAGCTCTGGTGTTCATGAGCAATCGTTCCTATTTTGTTCGCTGGCGGCGGCCGCCACGGGGAACAGCGGAATGCTGGAGGAACGAGGCGGGTTTGTCTTTCAGGCGCAGCTGGACCTGCCGCGGCCCGCGCCAAAAGCCCCCTCCCCGCATGCCGGCCATCGTGAGCGGCTGCGGACCCGCGCGGCCATCAGTTTCGCCGCCTTGCCGGACTATGAGTTGCTGGAGTTGCTGCTGGCGCGAAGCCTGCCGCGTGGCGACATCAAGCCGATCGCCAAGGCCCTCCTGGCCCGGTTCGGCGGACTCGCCGGAGTGCTTGGCGCCACGCTCGAGGAACTGGCCACGGTCAAGGGTATCGGCCCGGCCATGGCGCTGGATTTGAAGCTGCTGCAGGAGGCGACGTTGCGGATGGGCGCCGGAGAGGTGCGCAAACGGACGGTGATCTCGTCGTGGAACGCCCTTCTATCCTATGTGCGGGTGGCGATGGCGCATGAAGGGCGCGAGCAGTTCCGCGTGCTTTTCCTGGACAAGAAGAACCAGCTGATCGCGGACCAGGTGATGAACCACGGCACCGTCGACCACGCTCCAGTCTATCCGCGCGAGATCATGCGCCGGGCGCTGGAGCTGTCGGCCAGCGCGGTGATCCTGGTGCACAATCACCCGTCCGGAGACCCCACGCCCTCGTCCGCCGATATCGACATGACCCGCCAGGTGGTCGAGGCGGGTCGGCCGCTGCGGATAACCGTGCATGATCATCTGGTCGTCGGCCGCGACGGCGTCGCCAGTTTCAAGGCGCTTGGGCTGTTCTGAGGGCTGGTTTATGAAGGCGCCATGGCCGAGATCGACCTCCAACCTACCCTGACCGACCAGCAGGTGATCGTTCGTCCGCTGCGCGCGGATGATTGGGATGCGATGTTCAGGGCCGCCGCCGATCCGATGATCTGGGAGCTGCACCCGGTCAGCGACCGCTATACGGAGCCGGTGTTTCGAGAATTCTTCGAAAGTGCGGTAGCCTCGAAGGCCGCCTTCGCCTTCGTCGACCGCGCCAACGGCGAAATCTTCGGATCGAGCCGGTATCACGGCCATGACCCGGACCTGAGCGAAATCGAGATCGGCTGGACGTTCCTTGCGCGGCCCTACTGGGGTGGAACGTACAACAGCCGGATCAAAAGCCTGATGCTGCGACATGCGTTCCATTTCGTGGATACCGTGATCTTTATGGTCGGCGAGACCAATCTGCGCTCGCGCGGCGCCATGCAGAAAATTGGCGGAGTCCTGCGTCCCGGAATGGAGGCACGCACGCTCAATGGCGTCACTTACCAGCACGTTGTGTATGAGATCCGACGCCGGATTTGGGAAACGACGTAGGCGAGGAGATCTGTCCGCCCGACGGAGCGGCGCGATTGTCTGGCCACACCGGACGGGCCTATAGTCCTCGGCAAAATTCTCAATCCCGAGGTCCAGAAAATGGCTGCCGCCGATCCCGCCTTCATCACCCGACTGGCGCCCGGGGACGAGTTCACGCACGATCCGGGCGAGGCGAAGAACTACAACGAAAGCATGTACTTCAACGTCTTTGACGCCCAGGTGAAGACGGGTGGATGGTTCCGTATCGGCAACCGACCCAACGAGGGCTACGCCGAGGTCAGTGTTTGCCTCTATCTGCCCGACGGGCGGGTGGTGTTCACATTCGGCCGGCCGGCGATTGCCGACAACGCGGCGATGAACGCCGGCGGCCTGAAGATCGAGGTAATCGAACCGTTCAAACGGCTGAAGGTCAGCTTTTCAGGCAAGGCCCTGGTGCTCGCCCGACCGCTGGAGATGGCCGACCCGAAGAAGGCATGGCGGGAGAATCCCTCTCTGCCCTGCACGGTCGAGCTGGACTACGAGGGTGTTTCGCCGATGTACGGCGGCGAGACGCTGAAGGCCGATGGCACGCCGCTCGATATCGATCCGGAGAAATCCTTCGCCAAGGCCCATTACGAGCAGCACTGTTCCGCAAGCGGTGTGGTCACCGTGGGCGACGAGCGCTTCGAGATTTCCGGCCATGGCCTGCGCGACAAGTCGTGGGGCCCGCGCTACTGGCAGGCGATCGACTGGTACCGCTGGTGCCCGATGAACTTCGGCCGAGATTTCGGCATGATGCTTTCGACCATCGGCGACGGCAAGGGCGGCGCCCGCGAAGGCGGCATAGTGTTCCGCGATGGCATCTATGACCTGATCACGGCCTGCCATATCGACAGCGACTGGGACGAGCACGGCTATCAGACCGCGCTGCGGGCAAAGATCGCAACGGCGGCGGGCAGGAGCTATGAAGTCACCGGCAAGGTGCTCTCGCTTATCCCGCTGCGTAACCGCCGCACCGCGCCGGACGGAACCGAGATGACCACGCGGATCACCGAGGGAATGACAGAATACCGCTGCGGCGAACTGGTCGGCTATGGCCTCAGCGAATATCTCGACCAGATCGTCGACGGCCAGCCGAACGGCAAGGTTGCTGGCTTCTGATTCACCCCCGGCAGTCTATGGGTTCAGGCTGATCTTCCAGGTGTCCAGCGTCGTACCCAGCTGCTGATCCAGGCCGGTGATGGCGTTCAGATAGGCGATCTCCGCGTCGAGTGCCTGGGTGTCGGCGGCGCGTAGGCTGGTCTCGAAGCTCAGCACCTCGAAATTCGACGCGCGACCCGCCTGCAGCTTCTCACGTTCGAGTTCGAGGGTCCGCCTGGCCAGGTCACGGGCCTCGCGGGCGGCTTCGACCCGTCGCCAGGTCAGCTCGACACCCTGCACCGCGTCTCGCACCTGGGCCTCGATCTGCTGTCGCAGGTCGTCGAGCTGCACCTCGTCGGAGCGCACCGTGGTCGTCGCCTGGATCTCGCCCTGGGCCAGGGTATGGTCGCCAATTGGAATGCTCAGCTGCAGCCCGACGCTGGCGCTGGTTCCATTGGAGTTGACCGGCACGCCCGGGTTCAGCTCGATGGGGGTAAGTCCCCGGACTGTCTCGTGCTGGATGCTGCCGACCGCCGAGAGGTTCCACAGCCGCGCGTTCTTCGCCACGGTCAGGTTCAATCGCGCCTGTTCGAGGGAACGATTCTGTGAAAGGTAATCGGGGCGGTTGTCGATCGCCATGGCGATCGCCCGATTCAGGTCGATGGGGACGTGCTCGACGGCGATCGGATCGGCCGCAACGATGTCGGTGTGCAGGTCCATCGCCAGAAGACGCAACAGCGCCAGTTGAGCGCTGTTGCGCGCCTGCTCGGCCTCCAGCAGTGCCACTTGCTGGTTGGCGATGTCCGACTGGGTCTGCAGCAGTTCAGCCGCCGCCATGCGCCCGGCGTCGACCATCGCCTGGTTGGTCGCCAGCTGCGTGCGCGATCGCTCCAGTGACTCCTGAGCAATCACCAGTTGCTGCTGCGCCTCCAGCAGGCTGCGATAGGCGGCGATGATGTTGCTGACAGCATCGATCACCGTCGATTTCAGGGACAGTTGAGCGATCTTTTCCTGCAGCTCGGCGATCCTGACCGGCGCGGTATTGACCTTGATCCCGGCGCCCTTGAGCAGCGGCTGGGTGAGCGAAAGCTGGGCGATGTCGGTTCCCTGGTCGACACCGCCGGAGTTGAAATTGGACCGTGTCCAGGAGAACTGGAACTGCGCCCCGGTCGGAACCAGCCAGCTGACGGTCGGCGCGACGGTCGTCGTCAGACCGTTGACTCCCGAATTTCGCGAGGCCTCGACGCCGGCGTTGAGCACGGCAGTGGGCTGGAACCGGCTCCTGGCGACATACAGATCGAACTTTTCCGAGACGCGGGCGAGATAGGCCGACTTGACGGTCCGGTTGTCTCGCAGGCCGATGAACACCGCGTCCGCCAGGCTTATCGGCAGCTTCGGCCCGCTCGCGGTCGGCGTCGGCGCGGGCGGCGATGCGGCCGGCGGATGGGTCGGCGGCATTTGCCCCTTCACGGCGCTCGCCGTCAGGATCAATATTGCCGCGCCCGCCCAACCGGCGGCCATGTTCGGAGCGACCCCTTGCCTCATCGCCGCGCTGCCACGTTGTTTTTCGGACTGATCTGGCTGGCCGGCTGCGCGACGCCCGGGGTGCTCAGGCGCCCGCCCGGCGCACCGGGCATGACGCGATCGACTGAATCGGCCCCCGCCCCCGCCTTCGCCACGCCCGCCACCAACACTCAAGACCAACCTCAATGAAACGCGTCCCGGCCATGCTACCCGGGATTGCGCAAATCCGGAAAAGCCACACTTATCAAATGCGAACCCTCACCGGCGAACAATCCTTCTCCCCTTGCGGGAGAAGGTGTCGGCAAAGCCGACGGATGAGAGGTCGCGCCGGCCACTACGTAGCTCCCTCTAGACGACGCGGCCACGTCCTGGAAAACCCCTCATCCGGCCTTTCAGGCCACCTTCTCCCGCAAGGGGAGAAGGAAGACCGCGGCGCCGCGCCGTGACCGACGCCATTCTCGAAGTCAACGATCTGCGGAAGAGCTATGGCGCGCCGGACCAGCCGATACCGGTATTGCGGGGGCTCAGCTTCGCGATCGAGCGGGGATCATTCTGCGCCATTCTGGGCCCATCGGGTTCGGGCAAAAGCACGCTGATGAACATCGTCGGGCTGCTGGACCGGCCGACCTCGGGCGCTGTGCGCCTGGCCGGCGAGATGGTCGATCCCGGCTCGGCCGATCAGGCCGCCCACACGCGTAACCGCCTGATCGGATTTGTGTTCCAGTCCTTCAACCTGCTGCCGCGCCTGACCGCCTGGGAGAATGTCGCTCTGCCCCTACTCTATGCCGGCGTGCCGCGCGCAATGCGTAAGCCGTCAGCGCTGGAGATGCTGGAAAGAGTTGGCCTGGCCGACCGCGCCGAGCATCGCCCCGGCGCCCTGTCCGGCGGACAACAACAGCGCGTCGCCCTCGCCCGCGCGCTGATTCGCAACCCCGGCCTGGTGCTGGCGGACGAGCCCACCGGCAGTCTCGACAGCGTCACCGCGGGAGAGGTCATGGGCGTGCTGCGTGAGCTCAACCGCTCGCTCGGCGCGACAGTAGTGATGGTCACCCATGACCGCGACCTGGCCAGCCGCTGCGACCGCCGCATCGAGATGCTCGACGGTCGGATCGTCGCCGACGTGACGACGCAATGAGCGGCGGGTTGTTCAAAGGGGCAAGGCTGTCGCTCGCGGAGGCGGCGATTGAGGCGCTCGATAACCTGCGCGCCCAGGGCCAGCGGTCCGCCCTGGCTCTGCTGGGTATAATGATCGGCGCCGCCTCGATCATCGCCGTGCTTTCGATCGGCCATATGGCTCAGTTGGAAACCCTGAAGACGTTTCGTCACCTCGGCGTCGACGTGATCAACATTCACGCTGCTCCGGCGGGCATGGCGTCAGTCGGCGTACTCGACCGGAGCACGGTCGAACGCTTGCCTGACCTCGATCCAGCTGTGCTCGCCGCGACCAGTTTCATCGCCGACCATGACAAGGTATCCGCCGGGGTGATGAAGGCCACGGTCGCCGTTGGAGCGGTGGCGCCCGGCCTGGCCCGACTGGTCAGGCTTGGTTTGAGCGAAGGTCGGTTTGTTTCACCGGTTGACGACAACGGCCTTGTCGCGGTCGTCGGGGCAAAGGCGGCGGCAAAGCTGTCGTCTCCGGGGGCGCCGATCGCGCCCGGGGCGCATATCACCATGAAGGGCTACGAATTCACCGTCATCGGCGTTCTGAAGCCCTCACCGTTCACGCCGCTTGACGCAATGGAGATCGATGATGCGGTGATGATTCCGCTGACCGGCGCGGGGCGGGTATTCCCGTCATCGCAACCGACGGGCGCCTTGGTGCGTCTGCGCCCCAACGCTGACGTCGACGCGGCAGGCAAGCGCATAGCGGCCATGCTCGACAACCCCACTTCGTCGCTGGTTGTGATCAAGGCGCGTGAGATCATCAAGGGCATGAACGCCCAGAAGGCCATCCACAACCAGCTGCTTGCCGCGGTCGGCGCCATCTCCCTTCTCGTCGGCGGCATCGGGGTGATGAACGTGATGCTGATGGGCGTCATGGAACGGCGCCGCGAGATCGGCCTGCGCGCCGCGGTTGGGGCGACGCCGGGCGACATCGGACTAATGTTTCTGGTTGAAGCCGCGGTCCTGGCGTTCGTCGGCGGGCTGGCCGGGCTGATTGTCGGCGTGCTGGCCGCATTGGTTTCCGCGAGCATATCTGGGTGGACATTCAGCATAGCCCTCTGGGTGTTGCCGCTTGGGCCCGGCGTGGCGACACTGGTTGGCGTGACCTTTGGCCTGTATCCGGCGATCAAGGCCTCGCGCCTGAGCCCGATCGAGGCGCTACGCGCCGAATGACCCACCGGCGTAGCGAACACACCCCTGCTTTGGCATCAGGTGACATTGGGTTAAGTCGTCTACATGCGCATTGAGGGACCCTGGAACTGGCGATCATGGCGAACGGCGATAGGAGTCGGCGTGGCCGTACTGCTGGCCTTCGTCGTAGGAATCGCGCTATTCGGAAAACCGCACGCCAAGGTTGGCGAGGCAGCCCAGCAAAGCGTCACCATTGCGGCGCGGCCATTTGTTGCAACGCTCAGCGTCGCCGGTCAGATCGCCGCGGGTGACATTGTCGCCGTCGTCGCGCCGTTCGACGGCCGGGTCACCAATGTGAAATTTGAATTTGGCGATCCGGTGCAACAGGATCAGGTGCTCGCCACATTGGACACTACTGAAATCGGCCAACGGCGCGACGAGGCCGAAGCGGTATATCTAAAGGCCGCGCAATCCGCCGCCGAGCTAGCCAACTGGAGCAATGGCGCGGAGGTGTCACAGGCCCGCCGCGGCGAGTCTGCCGCGACGACCGAGCTGGAGGATACGAACCGCAAGATATCCGAGACCCGGACGCTGTTCGATCGGGGCCTGGTGGCGCGGGACGAGCTTGACAGCCTGGTTCAGCAACAACGCAGCCAGGCGTCCGCGCTCGCAGCCGCACGGCAGGATCTGGCCGAAACTCTGAAGCGGGGCGCCGGCGCTAATCGACGGGTCGTGGATATCGAATTGCACACTGCTCAGGCGCGGCTGGATGAACTACAATCTCAGCTCGCGGGCGCGGCGCTGCGCGCACCGTCCGCGGGCGTCATTGTCCGGCAACCTGGCGAAAAGGCCGATACAGCTTCTCCGACTGTGCACGCCGGCATGTCGCTGACCCATGGCCAGCTGATCGCCGCCATAGCTCGTCCTGGCGGTCTGACGGTTTCGTTCCAACTCAGTGAGGCAGACGCGAACCGGGTCCGGCCGGGTCAGCATGTTGACGTGACCGGGCCAGGATTCGAGGGCAAGAGCCTGCCCGGCGTGGTGGCTACGGTCGCCCGCGAGGCCACACCGGCCACCGGCGATACCGCTGTCAGTTTCGCGGCCACCGCCCGCCTCGGTACCCTTACCCAAGCGCAGGCCACGGTCATCCGAATCGGCATGACCGCGACCGTGACGATCGACCTATATCGGAACCCGTCTGCCCTGACCGCGCCTCCGGGAGCAATCCAGGGAACAGCGCCGGATACATTCGTCATGGTCAAGGCCACGCGATCAGGACAATTGCGGCGCGTTGCGGTGCAAATTGGTCAGACAGCGCCGGACGGAGTCGAAATACTCTCCGGGCTCAAGCCAGGTGACGTGGTAGTTTGGACGCCCGATACGACCGGCGATTCCGACGACAAGGGCTCCTGAGCAGAGGCTTCCCGATCAATACCGACCGGTGTTGGACCGCTGGGTTGCAGCCGGCATCTTAGGGAACGATAGATACCGTCATGTTAGGCTTCAGGTCGCCGCCATAGATCGTGCAACTCGGCGGCATGTCGATACGTCCGACATGGATCGCGCCCCCCTTGCCGACCGCAACCGTTACGTCGCGGACGGCGCAGTCACCGAACACCGGCGCACGAACCGAGATCATCGAAATGATGGCGGAACGCGGGTCCTGCGCCTTTACCGTCCATGGCAGATTCAGGGGATAAATCCCGTCGCAGACGGACAGCGTCCCGCCGGAAAAGCTTGCCGCCGTGATCTGGGCGACGCCGTCGGCTTGGGTGGTCCCGGCGAAGAATGTCTTGCAGTCGACACCGATCCCGCCACCACCGAAGCTCATCTGTCCGGAGATGGTGAAGGAAGTACCGGTGGGTGCAAAGCTGTAGGCGTAGGCTGTGGTCGCCGCGCTCAGGGCGCCGATGAAAACAGCTATCGATAAGCGACCCATGACGAAACCCGCGGCGGCAGAAAAACCAACGGCGGCCGAAGCCGCCGTTGGAGTAGATTATACAGAGCTAATTCGATCAGGGAACGATCGAGATCGACGGCGTGGTCGTGAGGCTGCCACCAACGTTCGTGCACGGGGGCAGCGTGTTGACACCGCTCCAGCTGATCACGCCGCCGCTGACGGTCACATTCATGTTGCCCGTGCAGTGAAAGCCGAATGCACCGATGAAGAAGTCCACACCCGTGATGGTCGCGGTGGTCGCGCTGGTCGCCGTCATCGGCCAGGGCGTGTTCGCGAAGGTTACCGTCGTGCAGCCCGTCGCGCCGCTGAAGTGACCCGCGGCCACCTTGCCTTTGCCGGTCCTGAGGGTCAGACCGGTAAGCTTGGCATTGCAAGGTAGGACGGTACCGCCAAGCGTGGCGGTGGTGGTGCCAACGCCGGTAAACTTTTGCGGCGCCGGGCTGAACTTAAAGGCGCTGGCCGAATCGACGAACCCGAAGGTCGCCATTCCGATAGCCGCGAGAGCGATGATTGATTTCATGACGTTTCATCCTTGGTTAAATGGCGCTTGTTGCGCCGGTTTGGTGGAGCGACGACCCCCCATCCTTATAGACGCTCCGGATTGGCGATAGGGGGGATATGTATTCAAATATTCGTGACGACTCTGGCCGACGCGCACGGTTGCGCGGCGCAACAATTCCTTGACCGAGTCGCGCGTGATGTTCATGCGCGTGGCGATCGCGGCATAGGTAAGATACTCGAAGCGATGTAACTCGAAGGCGGCTCTCGCCCGGGGCGGTAGATCATCCACCGCCGCCATGGCGCGCGCACAATCCTGCCGCGCCGCGACAATACGTTCCGGTGATATTTCGGTAGCCGGATCCAACACGACGTCGATCGGGTCATGCAGGGCCGTACACCTGGCGGCCCGACCCCGGTGGCGACTGACCAGAACATGCCGGGCAATGGTCAACAGGTACGCATGCAAATCCAGGATCGGAGCGCCGGGGCGAGCCGAATGAAGACGAACAAACACGTCCTGAACCAGGTCATCTATCTCACACTGCGGCGCGCGACCCGCGAAGTACCGGCGCAGCAGAGTTGCGGAAGCCAACGCCGCTCCTGATGAGCGGGGCGTTTCATCGGCACGGACTGCAGCAACCGATACGGTCATCGAGCGGTATTCCTGAATTCGCCGGCCTCCTTACTCATTGTGCGTGCGGGTCATCAAATGGTCGTCAGAACCGCTTGCGAACGCTCGCGCCGATCAGTCGGGGATCCAGCGTGAACACATTGGTCGTAAGCGCGGTGTCGTCACTGTTTATGAAGGCTCCTGTAATCGGCGTCCCGTTGAGAAGGTTCTTGCAATAGACTTCGAACTCCAGGCCCGACTTGGGCCGTGCGATGATCAACCTCAGATTGACATTGGTCCACGCCCGCAGCTTGTCGACCGGATCCTGGTATACGCGCGCCCAGGAAGAGGTCTGGTGGTAGACGTCGCCGTGTATCGTGCCTTCCCATCCCCAGGGAAGGTCGAGCGTATAGTCGGCGGCCAGCGCCTCGGTGAAATGCGGCTGGTTCGGTAGCTGGTGACCCGCAAGATTGGCGTAGAATCCCACTCCGCCATTGGCGTAGTCCTCCGGCGGTAAGTGCGCGCTGATGAAGGTGCCAGGGCATGTCTGGGCGAAAAAGGCATAGTCGTTCAGCCCCTCGGCGCGATTCTGCGCGATAAGGTTGGTGATGTAGGCCTTTGAGACCACGCAGTTTGACGGCAGCAATTCATTGCCCTTGATCACGACGTAGTCGGGATTACCCTGTGTCCGGTTCATCACGTCGATGGATTGAGATCCACTGGCCAGACGGCTGCCCTGGTAGCCCATCGTGTAACTGAACCGCAGATTGTGGGTCGCGCGCCAGACCGATTCCAATTCCGCGCCCCAGACGTGGGCGTTGAAATTTTCGTTGATCGCGGTACGGTCTTCGATCTGGGAAACTTGGTAGCCCTTGTAGTCATAGAAAAATGCATCGGCATTGAGCACCACCGATCCGCCGAACAAGGTGTTCTTTGTGCCAACCTCGAAGGCATTGACATATTCCGGCTTGAACGTTGCCGGGTAGGTGGTGAGGATGACCGGGGGGGGGTTACCGTTGTAGCCGGTCGTCTCGTAGCCGATCCCCGGAGGATTGGCGCCGCCGCCTTTGTAGCCCCGGTTATAAAAGGCATAGATCAGCGTCTGATTGGTGAATGGCAGTGTTGGAGTCCAGTCGATACCAATTCGCCCGGTCGCAGCCCCCCAGTGCTGACTGATCTGCCCCGTGACCGGATAACCTCCGGCCTGGGTGCCCCCGGTGCCGCCCGGGCCGCCGCTGAGCAAGGCCTGGGACGGAATTAGCGTGAAATCCTTGTTGTCGTCGGTGTAGCGAAAGCCCGCCGTTAACTTCAGGTTTGATTTAATCTTATAGTACATTTCACCAAAAACAGCACCCGACTTGACCGTATACGGGTTTTGGCTCAGGAAATAGTTGTGCCCCCAATTGTTCAATTTATTAAGAGGATTGGGATCAATATAGAAACACCCATCAGTGTTTCCCGGCTTTACAACTATAATACCATTACCTTGATTGCAGTGATCGAATTTGGCGGAATTATTTCCGACGCCATACGATTGCGCAATGGCAGTCAAGACATTGTAAAATACGTAATAATTTTCCTCGGTCTTGTAATACAGATAGTTGCCACCGAAACTGAAGTTGAACGGACCGGAAAACGAAGATTGCAGACGGAATTCTTGTGAAAATTGCTTCGATGTCGCACTGGACTGGTCAAGGCCGACAATCGAAGTCGAACAGCCGAGCTGGGGATCGCAATAGACGCCACCCGGAACGATCGGCGGGGCCTTGCCCCCCCCCAGCGCATTGAACAGACCGTCCGAGCTGTTGAAAACGCCCGGGACCGTGTTGAATCGATTGAAATCTTCCTGTGAAAAATATTCATCGTGGTTGTAGGCGGTCTGAGATGACAGCGTCAGGTGATCGGTCAGCGTGTAGTCAAAGTTCAACTCAATAATGTCGGCCCTGGCCCGATAGACGGGGTCGAACTGCGAAGCGATAACCCGCAAGTCGGTGGACTGCATCATGCCGCCATAGGGATCTTCAGGCTTCAGCAGGGTTACCGGTATGCCGTTCTTGCCGATATCGCCCAACTGCGAGGTGTTTTGCGCGGCGGCTAGCACGAACGGAATCGACAATCCGTTCGGCGTTCCATAGGCCTGCGGCGTATACAGCGATGCGTCCTGGCAACCTTGGCTCAGGTATGCGCTGGCCAGCGTGTCCAGATTCTGGATGCCACCGATCGAGGAGGGGCCAGGGTCACGCGTACAAAGCTGCTTGGTGCTCCGCGCGCGACTGTCGTTCTCGTTGAAGTGCTCCCAGACAAGGTTGCCCTTCAGGCGTTCCGTGGGCTTGAAGCCGAGCGTAACTCGCAGCGAATACAGGTCGCGACCGTCGATTGGGTTGCCCGTTTCCGAGTTGTAGTCAAAGCCGCCTCGCTTGGTCCACGAACCAGCAATTCTTAGGTCCAGCTTATCTCCGGAAATCGGTAAATTGACGAATCCACTAAGCCGCCTGTCGCCGTAGTTGCCGATTTCTCCCTTGAGTTCGCCTGCGAAGTGGTCGACCGGCTTGGCGGATATCACATTGACCGCACCCGCCGTCGCATTGCGACCGTAAAGAGTACCCTGCGGACCACGAAGCACCTCGACTCGTTCGACATCGAAGAACTCCTGCTCAAACAGGCGGTTGCGGATGAGCGCCGTGCCGTTGAAATTTACTGAAACGCCGGGGTCCGTTGTGACCGACAGCGCCTGCGTGCCGATACCGCGAATTGTGAGGTTGTATCCGCTGAAATTGGTCTTGGTGAAGCTGACGTTCGGGATCGCCTTGAGCAGATCAGGCCCGCCTTCAATCTTCAGCTTTTCCAGGGTCTTTTCGGAAAATGCCGAAATCGAGATCGGCACGGTTTGTGACGCCTCGCTCTTGCGCTGCGCGGTGACGACCACCTCTTCAACCGCGGTGCCGCTGTTCGGAGCTGCCGTAGCAGTTGCTGCCGCCGTCGCTGCGCGTGCGCTGCTCACCGTCAACGATGTTGCCAAAGTAAGTCCTGCGACCATCCCGGTTCGCAGGCCAAATCGATCCGCCAAGTTTCTCTCCCAACCCGTATGAAAATCACGCCGTTTCGGCGGTAAGTGTTCTTTTTTGCCAGCCATCGCCATGAAACGACCGCAAAGCTCTCCCTGCGGAAACAAAATGGCAAAATTCACGGGCCTGTCAATAGTCGATCGAAGCGCCGTCGATCACATCAATGATGGCAGCATCCGCGCCGCAAGCCGGCGAACCGATTCGGGGTCGCGGCCAAGCATGTCGCGCAGCGGCGGGCCGATCAGGGCGTCTCCGAATGCACAAAGTGTAATCAGCAGCAGGGCGGATGGAATATGGCGCGGTGACTCATCTCCGCCGGCCAGAATCTGCTCATCGACCGCCGCGACCAGTTCACCTACCGCCTCGCGCACGGGCTCAAGGTGTTCGTAGCGGTTCGATAGCGCGATCCAGGCCGCGAGTGCGCCCGCGCCCCCCTTATCGAAGGCGTCGAAGACGATATCCACGACAGTGCGCGCCGCGCGTTCGTCGGACCTCACATGGGCCACGGCGCTCTCAAGCGCGACGGTAAGATCGCGCACCATGGCGCCCATCAGGGCCGACTGCAGATGCGCGGCGGATCCGAAATGGTGAATGAGATTGCCGTGAGTGACGCCGATCTCCCGCGCTACCGACTGCAGGGTCACGCCGTCCGGTCCGTGAGCGATCAGCAATCGACGCGCGCAATCCAGCGCTTCCGCGCGAGCCTCATCCGGCGACCGACGACGACGTCGCGCGCCAGCCTGACCCAGACCAGGGGTTTCCCCATCCATGCTCATTTCAGCCTATTGATAGTCCCGTCAATTGCACAATTGCGCGAATTGCAAGGCGTTGCAACCGTTCGCGTCTGTGGCGGGCTCCGACTTGACACGAGAAATAACTTACATCAATGTATATATGAATTGCCCGCCGCGCCGTGACCCAGAAAGGCTACTCATGTCCAAGGCAAACCCGACCCCGGCAGATCTCGCCATCCGCCCGCGCGATCGGGCTTTCTTCCGTGGAGAGACGAATGCGCGCCACTGGCAGGGCGGCGACCCGATCGCCACGGCATTCTACAATGCTCTGTCGGCCACCTTCCCGCTTGGCGAGCGCTTCTTCATGGATGCCGTCCGGAAGTTCGCGCACCTCGCCGACCCGAAACTCGAGGCCGAGATCGCTGCTTTCACCACCCAGGAGGCGGTCCATTCCCGCGAACATGTGTTTTTCAATAACCAGGTGGCCGGACACGGCTATGACATGGCGAAAATGCAGGCACGCACCCAGGCGCGTATCGACTTTGCCCGCACGCGCCCACCGCTCGCGCAACTGGCCGCGACGGTCGCTCTCGAACACTTCACCGCCATCCTAGCCCACGCGGCCCTGTCCGATCCGCGCCATTTCGCGGACACCGGAGACGAGGCCCGCGCGATGTGGACGTGGCACGCGATTGAGGAAGTCGAGCACAAGGCGGTGGCGTTCGACACCTTCATGCTGGCGGCCGGCCGCCTTCCCGCGTCGCGCAGGTGGCTGTTGCGCGCTTCAGCAATGGTGTTCGCCACCACAATACTTTTGTCGACCGTCAAGGCCAACATGACCACCATGTTCCGCGCCGACGGCATCGATAACTCGTCCACCTGGCTTCGCGTCGCCGGCTTCCTGTTCGGCCGGCCCGGTATCTTCCGTCAGGTGTTCCTCGCCTATCTGAGCTATTACCGACCCGGCTTTCACCCCTGGGAGGTCGATGATCGCAGCCTGATCAACCTGCCTGAAGCGGCCCTTGCCATGGCCTGAACCGACAGGGCGTCAGCGGCCGACAATCGCGGAGCCGGGCCCCTTGGCGTAACGCGGCAGGTCATCGTGGCCACGATCCCATTCCGCCGCGTGATCGACCCAGATGTGAGCGACCGGCTGGACATCGACACCCTCGTCTATACTGCCGACCCGCAGCACCACCTCGCTCGCCTCGCGCCACTCGGCCATCAGATGCGAGCCGCATCGCCCGCAGAAGTGGCGCAGCTTGCCGGGTGTTGATTCGTACGACGCCAACGCCTCTTCTCCGCGCACCCAGCGAAAGTCCGCCCGCCGCGACCGCGCGCTGGTGTTGAACGCGGCGCTGTGCGCCTTGCGGCAGGTGTAACAATGGCAATGTACGACCGGGCCGCTCAGGCCGTCGGCCTCGTAGGCCACCGCGCCGCAGAGACAACTTCCCTTGATCATCGGTTCAGCACCCGCTCATCGGACAGCGCGTCCGACTGCCATTGCAGGAACTCCGGCGCCTGCAGCAATCTTTCGGCGTAGGCGGACGCGGCCCCGTCATCGCCGTACTCGCTCAGGTCCACGCCGTAGGTACGGAAACGTGTCGCGACCGGCGTAAAGAACGCATCGGCGATCGACCACTCGCCCACCAGAAATGGGCCGCCGAACCGGTCCAGAAGCTCCCGCCAGACAGTGACGACGCGCCGCACGTCCCCGCGCGCTTCCTCCGAAAGATCAACGTCGACGCGGATCGAAAGCTCCATCGGACACTCGCGCCGCAACGCCTGGAACCCTGAGTGCATCTCGGCCACTGCGCTGCGTCCGAGCGCGCGCGCCGGCGCATCCACCGGCCACAGTCCCCCCTCGGGAAACCGCTCGGCGACGTACTCGCAGATCGCCAGACTGTCCCAGATTATCAGATCGCCGTCCTTGAGCACCGGCACCAGCCGGGACGGTGATCCCGCGGCCGCGGCGGCGTCGCCGGTCGCGTCGGAGGTCTGTTCGCGCAGCCGAATCAACGTCTCGTTGAACTCCGCTCCGGCATGCTTCAGCACCAGCCAGGGCCGCATCGACCACGTCGACCACACCTTATCCCCAATGATCAGTTCCATCGCGGACGCCCATCCTCAAAAATTTCGCGACGTTCAGCCTAAAGGCCAGCTAGAGATATGGAAACAAGCGGCGGCGTAGCGATCAGCCGTACATGGGAGATGATTGATGACGCAGGTCACCCAGGCCGACGCGCCCGCGGCGCCCGCTCCGCTCTTTTCGAAGGGTTACCGCTGGCTGGTGCTGAGCCTTCTGCTGGCCGCCTACACCTTCAATTTCATCGACCGCACGATCATCTCGACAATCGGTCAGGCCATCAAGATCGACCTGAAGCTGACCGACACACAGCTTGGCCTGCTCGGTGGCCTTTCCTTCGCCGTTCTCTACACACTGCTGGGTGTCCCCATCGCACGGCTGGCCGAACGCTATAGCCGTGTCTGGATCATAACAATTTCGCTGATTGTGTGGTCCGGCTTCACCGCCGCGTGCGGCGTCGCCGGCAGCTTCATTCAGTTGCTCTGGCTGCGTGTCGGCGTCGGCATCGGAGAGGCGGGATGCTCACCTCCGGCCCACTCCCTGATCAGCGACTATTTCGAACCGAAACGGCGGGCGACAGCTCTCTCGATCTACGCGTTCGGCATTCCGCTCGGGACCATGATAGGTGCGGCGCTTGGTGGCTGGGTGGCCAAAGAATACGGCTGGCGGATCGCCTTCATGGCTGTCGGCGCACCGGGCGTGATCCTGGCGCTGTTATTTGCATCGTTGGTGAAGGAGCCGCCACGCGGCCACTCCGATCCGCCCGAGCGCGCGCCTGTCGGATCAATGGCGTTGGCTTATGCCGAAGCGGACGATGTTCCCTGGGGGATTTGGCCGTGGCTTTGGACCGAGCTAAAGGCGCTGGGCCAGGTGGGCGCTATCCTGTTCGGCAAGTGGCCGATCATGAACATCATTCTCGGCCTGACGGTGACTTCATTCGCCGGCTATGGAGGAGGCGCCTTCGCCGGCCCGTACTTCATCCGCACCTTCGGCCTAGACTACGCCACGGTTGGCCTTGTGCTGGGCCTGATTGGCGGACTCTCCGGTGGCCTGGGCACGCTGGCCGGCGGCTTCATCAGCGACCGGGCCAGCAAGCACGGCGCCAAGTGGTACGCGCTGACGCCGGCGATCGGCATCGCCATTGCGGCGCCGATCTACATCATCGCCTACCGTCAGCCCGACTGGCATGTCGCCGCCGCGATCCTGCTGGTTCCGGGGATCTTCGCCTACACCTACCTCGGCCCCAGCTTTGGCGTGGTGCAGAACGTCGTCGAGACCCGCCAACGCGCCACAGCCGCGTCGCTTTTACTACTGTTCGTGAACATTATCGCGCTCGGCGGCGGACCGCTGTTCACCGGCTGGATCATCGACGCGTTCGCCCAATTCAACTTCAATCATCCAGGCTCGGGCCACATCATGCAGGGGCTCGCTGGCATTTTTAGCGGTCACCAAAGCGTTGGTCCCGCGACGCTGCATTTCGCCACTGCCTGTCCGGGTGGCGTCGCGCCGCACGGATCGAGCGCCGCCCTGGCATCACAGTGCAAGGGCGCACTGGTCGCCGCCACCCGCGAGGGCATGATCGTCACCATGCTGTTCCTGTTCTGGGGAGCGACCCACTACGCGCTGGCCGCGATCGGCCTGGCCAAGCAACTCGGTGACGCCGCCGACGCCCGCAAGGCCCGCGAAGCCTGACGGCTTTCACGAAGCCGCGCGGAAGTTTAATAGCGGGGGATGATCACCCGCTACGCACGCCCCGAGGCTGCGGCCATCTGGTCGCCGGCCACCCGCTTCCGCATCATGTTCGAGATCGAGGCGCATGCCGCCGACGCCATGGCCGAGTTGGGGGTGATCCCCAAATCGGCGGCCGAGGCGATCTGGGCCGGCGGACGCGACGCTGTGTTCGATGTAGACCGCATCGACGAAATCGAGCGGGAGACCAAGCATGATGTCATCGCCTTCCTGACTCACGTCACCGAGATGGTCGGCCCGGAGGCGCGCTTCCTGCACCAGGGGATGACCTCCTCCGACGTCAATGACACCGCGCTGGCCGTGCAACTGACACGCGCCACCGACCTGTTGCTGGAAGATGTCGACCTTGTGCTCGCGGCAATCAAGCGCCGCGCGTTCGAGCACCGCCTGACACCCTGCGTCGGACGCAGCCACGGCATCCACGCCGAGCCGACCACCTTCGGCCTGAAACTGGCGGGCCACTATGCCGAGTTCGTCCGCGCCCGCGAGCGACTGGCCATGGCCAGGTTCGAGGTCGCCACCTGCGCCATCTCCGGCCCGGTCGGCACCTTCTCGAGCGTCGATCCACGCGTCGAGGCCTATGTCGCCGACAAGCTTGGCCTGCAGCCCGAACCAATCTCCACGCAGGTAATCCCGCGCGACCGACACGCCGCATACTTCGCCGCGCTGGCGGTGGTTGCTTCCTCCATCGAGCGAATCGCCGTCGAGATCCGGCACCTGCAACGCACCGAGGTGCTGGAGGCGGAGGAGCCGTTCGACGCTGGCCAGAAGGGCTCGTCGGCAATGCCGCACAAGCGCAATCCGATCCTCACCGAGAACCTCACCGGCCTGGCCCGCCTCGTGCGCATGGCTGTGATTCCGGCACTGGAAAACGTCGCCCTCTGGCACGAGCGGGACATTTCCCATTCGAGCGTCGAGCGGATTATTTTCCCGGATTCTTGCACGCTGTTGGATTATATGTTCGGCCTACTCACGCGCTTGATGGACGGCATCGTGGTCTATCCCGCGAACATGAAAAAGAATCTCGGCTTGAGTTTGGGAATGTGGAACAGCCAAACCATTTTGCTCGCGCTCATCAAAAAAGGTCTCACGCGCGAAGCCGCCTACAAGATTTGCCAAGACGCCGCGATGCAAACGTGGGAAGTAAAACACGCCGGACGCGACGACGCTGATTTTGTGGAGCAACTCAAACTAGATTCCACCGTGGCGAAACTTTTCAAAGCGGGCGAATTGGAAAAACTCTGCTCGCTGGATTTCCATTTCAAAGAAGTTGGAAACAGATTCAAGAAGCTCGGTCTGTGAGCCACGACGCTTTTCGCCCGCAAGCCGTCTCGGTTGTTGTCTGGCGTTCGTCTGGCCAACCGCCGCGCTCCGGCCAAATAATCCCACCACCGAATGTGGAAATTGCTGCCGTTTTTTTGAACGCGGGCACAATGACCGCCCGACCAAAACCGGTCGGCCAGCCGACTAACCACCGGCAAACTGGTGAGCCCCTTCCGAGCCAACATCGTCAAATGAAACTGAATCAGTCATCGCCGCCTTACCCAAACTTGCCGCTATCAGGCAAAAGAGGATCGCCAAATAATTTGATGACATGACAGGCTTCATAAAAAAATTATGCAGAAACTGTTTGAAATGGAAATAGCGTTCCAGCTTTAACTGGAAACACACTTAAAACTCGTCGTTCTTTCATCTCATGAAATGCCCGGGTCTTCTGCACCGAACACCGCTCATGCGACCTGACTTTGATGCCACGGATGGGCATGAAAAGTCATTCAAATACTTTTACTTCTATCAGGGCGATTGCGAGCCGGTTACCAAAACAACATTCAGCGGTTGATGCCGACGGCGATGCCAGTCGAATTGGACTCGATCTGGATTTTTGCCGCCTCCAATCCGTCGCGCGTGGCGGTGAGCGTGATGGTGCCTGGCTTCAATGTGGAGCGGATGGCCACGCGGTTGATGCCGCATTCGGTGTCGAGCCAGAGGTTGTTCACGGAATTAATTTTGCCGCTGTCGTAGCCGCCGCGCCAGATGGCCGGGCCTTCCACCTTGAAATCCACGCGCGCCTCGTCGGTTGGGCAGCGGCGGCCTTGCTCATCCACGACTTCCACGTCGAAGAACGCCACGTCAGAGCCATCGGCTTGCAGGCCAGCGGGGGAGACGTGCGGGGTAAGTTTTAATTTCTTTGGCTCACCGGCGGTTTCGATTTCCGTTTGCGCGACGACTTTGTCTTTCGCGGTGGCAACGGCGGAAATTTTTCCGGCGGCGAATTGAATTTTCGGGAAAGCAAAAATATAGCCGTTCATCGGCTTGCTGGATTTGCCGAGTGATTTTCCGTTCACGAATAATTCCACCGTGTCGCAGTGATTCGCGGCAACGTAAATCGTCTTCGTCGTGTTCGGCGGATAATTCCAGTGGCCGATGATGTGGATGTCTGGCGCAGAATTTTGCATGACGCGATAGACGTAGTAAGCCTGTTTGGGCAATCGCACGGAATCCACTTTGCCGCTCACGCGACAAACTTCGCTGCTGTCCTGCCGGCCGTCGGCGTTCGAATCCGACCAGTAGATCGAGGCGTAGCCTGCCCACTTGGAATACGCGGCGTTGGTGTTGGAAATAATGTGGCTGATGTAATCGTAATAACGTCCGGCGGCGGCGATGCAAAAAGTTTCCGAGTTCCAATCGTAAGTGTCGTTCGGGCCTTGCTTGAAACCAAAATGCGGCGGCGAGAAGTCGTCCCAAAAACGGCGAGCGGCCTCGTCGCGAAAATCCTCCGTCTCGATGAACGGTGCGCGGTCACGGCGTTCGTCGCTGTAGGCGCGGAACAAATCGTTGGGCCCCTGGCGGCTGTCCTTCTTGTCGTCCTGCCCGATCATCACGCCAAAATATTCCGCCACCGGCGTGGCGGCAGGTTCGTTCAAGGTGCGGCAACCCATCGCCCGTCCGCCGTTCGGATCCCATTGCTTCCGCAACTCAACCATCTGCTTCATGTGTTCCGTGGTGACGCCGTTGTTGCCCGCCTCCCACAACACGATGCTCGGATTGTTGCGAAAATAAATCATCGTATCGCGCATCACTTCCATGCGCTGTTCCCACTGGCGCTTGGCGACTTCCGGTCGCAAGCGTTTATCCAGCACCGGGTCGCCTTCCTTGTCGCCCGCCGGGCAGATTTGCACGATGCCGGTCTTGTCGCAGGCGCGCACATCGGCGGCCTGCGGCGCGATGTGCATCCAGCGGATGTAATTCGCGTGGGTGCTGCGGATGAGCTGCGCGTTGTAATCGTGCAGCCAGTCGGGATACGCCTGACCGAGTCCCGCCCAATCGTCGCTGCTGCGCTGCGCATAGCCGGTGAGCCAGACGAACTTGTCATTCAGATAAACGCCGCCCGTGCCGACGCCGCCCTTGAACTCGGCCTTGCGAAAGCCAGTTTTAATTTTCTGCACGTCCACGATTTTATC
>JANXTX010000290.1 GCA_025352165.1 Caulobacteraceae bacterium
TATCGTCACGATCCTGCATGAGCGGATGCACCAGATCGATCGGTTCCGCGAGGATATTCCGACGTAAACGTGGTTCATCCCGCCCCTTCTGGGTAGCTGGGGACATGATTCAATCGTTCTTTGGCGATTGGTTCGTGTCCCCAACAACGGGCCTTTCCGACGGGGACACGAACCAAACGCAAAGGGGCATTTGGATCATGTCTCCTTGCTTCCTAAAGGGGAGTGAGGTGGCTCACCCCAGGATACCCGGCAGATCGAGGCCGTGTGTGCGGGCGCAGTCCAGGGCGATGTCGTAGCCGGCGTCGGCGTGGCGCATGACGCCGGTGGCGGGGTCGTTCCAGAGGACGCGCTCGATGCGGCGGGCGGCTTCCGGCGTGCCATCGCAGCAGATCACCATGCCGGCGTGCTGCGAGAAGCCCATGCCGACGCCGCCGCCGTGGTGCAAAGAGACCCAGGTGGCGCCGCTGGCGCAGTTGAGCAGGGCGTTGAGCAGCGGCCAGTCGGAAACCGCGTCGGAGCCGTCGAGCATGGCCTCGGTCTCGCGGTTGGGCGAGGCGACCGAGCCGCTGTCCAGGTGATCGCGGCCGATGACGACGGGCGCGGACAGTTCTCCGTTGGCGACCATCTCGTTGAAGGCGAGGCCGAGACGGTGGCGATCGCCCAGGCCGACCCAGCAGATGCGGGCGGGCAGGCCCTGGAACTTGATCTTCTCGCGGGCCATGGTCAGCCAGGCGTGCAGATGCTTGTCGTGCGGCATCAGCTCCTTCACCTTTTCGTCTGTGCGGTAGATGTCCTCCGGGTTTCCAGATAGGGCCGCCCATCGGAACGGGCCGACGCCGCGGCAGAACAGCGGGCGGATATAGGCGGGCACGAAGCCGGGGAAGTCGAAGGCGTTGTCGACGCCCTCTTCGAGCGCCATCTGGCGGATGTTGTTGCCGTAGTCGACGGTCGGGACGCCGGCGCGCTGGAAGTCGAGCATGGCGCGCACGTGGGTGGCCATCGAGGCGCGCGCGGCCTTCTCCACCGATTTGGGGTCGCTCTCGCGCCGTTCGATCCACTCGGCGACGGTCCAGCCGGCTGGCAGATAGCCGTTGATCGGATCATGGGCGGAGGTCTGGTCGGTGACCGCGTCAGGACGCACGCCGCGCCTGTAGAGCTCGGGAAACACCTCCGCGGCGTTGCCCAGCAGGCCGACGGAGAGCGGCTTCCTTTCAGCGCAGGACGTGGCGATCATCGCCAGCGCCTCGTCGATGTCCTGGCTCATCACGTCGAGATAGCCGGTGCGCAACCGCATCTCGATGCGCGAGGGCTGGCACTCCACCGCGAGACACGAGGCGCCGGCCATCACCGCCGCCAGCGGCTGTGCGCCGCCCATGCCGCCGAGGCCTCCGGTAAGGATCCAGCGACCGGACAGGTCGCCGCCGTAGTGCTGGCGGCCGAGCTCGGCGAAGGTCTCGAAGGTGCCCTGCACGATGCCCTGGGCGCCGATGTAGATCCACGAGCCGGCGGTCATCTGGCCGTACATCATCAGGCCCCTGCGATCGAGCTCGTTGAAGTGGTCCCAGGTCGCCCAGCGCGGCACGAGGTTGGAGTTGGCGATCAGTACGCGTGGCGCATCGGCGTGAGTGCGGAAGACGCCGACGGGTTTGCCGGACTGCACCAGCAGCGTCTGGTCGGATTCCAGACGACGCAATACGCCGACGATGGCGTCGAAACTTTCCCAGTCGCGGGCGGCCCGGCCGATGCCGCCGTACACCACAAGCTCTTCCGGACGCTCCGCCACGTCGGGGTCGAGGTTATTCATCAGCATACGGAGCGGAGCTTCGGTCAGCCAGCTCTTGGCGCTGAGTTCATTGCCGCGCGGACTGCGGATCAGGCGGGAGTTGTCGAAACGGGTCATGCGGGTCCTCTGGCGAAATCGAGGCAGGATTGAAGAATGGCCTGCAGCGTCGCGCGCATCGGCGTGGCGTTGTAGGGGTCGAACGGTGACGGCCAGTTGTGAGGCGCTGGCTTGGCCGGCTCGGTCATGTAGCCGCGGCAGGCGAGCTCCATCTGGATGGCGTGGACGCCGCGAGACGGGTCGCCATAGTGGCGCGTCGTGTAGCCGCCCTTGAAGCGGCCGTTGGTGACACGGCTGAACCGGGAGGCGTCGCAGGCGGCTTCCACGCCGGCGGCAACGGCGGGATCGCAGCTCGCGCCCGAGTTCGTGCCGATGTTGAAATTGGGTAGCTCGCCCTCGAACAGGCGTGGGACCCGCGAGCGAATCGAGTGGGCTTCGTAGAGAATGACCCGAGAGTGTTTTGCGCGCAGCCGCTCGATCTCGTCGGCGAGGACATCATGATAGGGCTGGAAATATTCGGCCCTGCGTCGCTCGATTTCGCCCGGTGTCGGTTCGAGCCCGGGACGATAAAGCGGCTCGCCATCAAAGGTGGTAGTCGGACAAAGCTCGGTGGTCGCCGCGCCGGGATAGAGCGAGACGCCCGACGGATCGCGGTTCACGTCGATGACGGCGCGGGAGATGGTGGTGCGGAGCGTGGTCGCGCCGAGGTCGACGGCGAAGGCATACAGCTGGTCGATCCACCAGTCGGCATCCTTGCGGGCAAGCCAGGGTGAGGTCAGTGTGACCTCGATGTCGGCGGGAATGTCGGTACCCGTATGCGGGAAGCTGACGATCAGCGGCGCGTCGCCACGGTGGAGGGTTAGGAAGGGGGGAGTCATCTAATTCCTCCCTCCCCTTCATGGGGAGGGACAGGACGCGAAGCGTCCAGGGTGGGGAATGGTGGGGCCGCGCTAACATGATAGTTTGGCTGAGGTTTCGGCGTTCCCCACCCGTCTTCTCGCAAGAGCTCGAAGCCACCCTCCCCATGAAGGGGAGGAAGGAAGGTTATCGTTGGTTCGATCATCAGCACACCCCCGGCAGCGGCGCGTTCGCCGCTTCGACCAGCTTGCCGCCCCGCACCAGCTCGATGGCCGCCGCCATGTCGGGGTGCATGTGGCGATCTTCGGCGAGGGTGGGGACTTCGGCTCGGAGGAGGGCGCGGGCGGCCTCGAGGGCGGGGCTGGACTGCAAGGGCTGGTGGAAGTCGCAACCCTGGGCGGCCGCGAGAAGTTCGATGCCGATGATGGCGGAGGCGTTTTCCGCCATGCCCAGCAGGCGCCTCGCGCCATGGGCGGCCATGGAGACGTGGTCCTCCTGATTGGCGGAGGTGGGGATGGAATCGACACTTGCTGGATAGGCGCGCTGCTTGTTCTCGCTGACCAGCGCCGCGGCGGTCACCTGGGCGATCATGAAGCCGGAGTTGAGGCCCGGGTGGGGCGTCAGGAAAGCCGGCATGCCCGACAGCGCCGGATCGACCAGCATGGCGATACGGCGTTCCGACAGCGAGCCAATCTCGCAGAGGGCCAGGGCAATGATGTCGGCGGCGAAGGCGACCGGCTCGGCATGGAAGTTGCCGCCGGACAACGCCTCGTCGGCGCCGGCGAAGATCAGCGGGTTGTCGGTGACGCCATTGGCCTCGTGCTCCAGCGTAGCGGCGCACTGGCGCAGGATGTCGAGGGCCGCGCCCATCACCTGCGGCTGGCAGCGCAGGCAGTAGGGATCCTGCACGCGGGCGTCGCCTTCGAGGTGGGAGGCGCGAATGGCCGATCCGGCCATCAGATTTCGCAGGGCGTCGGCGGTCTCGATCTGGCCGGGCTGCCGGCGCAGGACATAGATGCGGTGGTCGAAGGGGGTGTCCGAACCCTTGGCCGCCTCGGTCGCCAGCGCTCCGGTGATCAGCGCGGCGCGGAACAGGGTCTCGGCCTCGAACAGGGCGGCGAGCGCGTGTGCGGTGGAGAACTGCGTACCGTTCAGCAGCGCCAGTCCCTCTTTTGGACCGAGCGTGAGAGGCGCGAGTCCGGCCTCGGCCAGCGCCTGCGCCGCGGGAATGCGGCGGTCGCCGACGAACATTTCTCCAACGCCGATCATGGTCGCCGCCAGATGCGACAGCGGGGCGAGATCGCCCGATGCGCCGACCGATCCCTGCGCGGGAATCACCGGGGTCAGGCCCTTGTCGAGCATGGCCCGCAGCAGGGCGATGGTGCCGGGGCGCACGCCGGACGCGCCCTGGGCGAGGCCGGTCAGCTTCAACGCGATCATCAGCCGGGCGATCGGAACGGGCACCGGCTCACCGACGCCGGCGGCGTGGGAGAGGACGATGTTTCGCTGCAGGGTCTCGAGATCCTCGGCCTCGATCCGCACACTGGCGAGTTTTCCAAAGCCGGTGTTGATACCGTAGACCGGAGCGCCCTTGGCGAGGATGCGCTCGACGGCGGCGGCGCTCTCGGCGATCGCCGGACCCGTCGCCGGATCCAGGGTGGCGGGCGCGCCGCGATAGACGGCGCGCCATTGAATGAGCGAAACCTCGCCGGGCGTGAGTACGATCGGGCTCATCGGCCTCTCCAGACGCGGGTGTGAAGGGGGTTGAATCCCATGCGGTAGACGAGTTGCGCCGGGCGCTCGATGTCCCAGATCGCCAGGTCGCAGGATTTTCCTGCTTCAAGCGTGCCGGTTTCAGCTTCCAGGCCGAGCGCCCGCGCGGCGTTGCGGGTGACCCCTGCCAGACACTCATCGACGGTCAGCCGGAACAGCGTCGCGGCCATGTTCATGGTCAGCAGCGGCGAGGTAAGCGGCGATGTGCCCGGGTTGCAGTCGGTGGCCAACGCAATGGGGACCCCGGCTGCGCGCAGGGCCTCGATTGGCGGCAGCTTGGTCTCGCGCACGAAATAGTAGGCGCCCGGCAGGAGGGTAGCGACCGTGCCGGAACGGGCCATCGCGGAGATGCCATCATCGTCGAGGTACTCGAGGTGGTCGGCCGAGATAGCGCCGAACTCGGCGGCCAGGGCAGCGCCGTGCAGGTTGGACAGCTGTTCGGCGTGCAGTTTGACCGGCAGGCCGAGCGCCTTGGCGGCGGTGAACACGCGGCGGACCTGGGCGGGCGAAAAGCCGATCCCCTCGCAGAAGGCGTCTACGGCGTCGGCGAGATGCTCGGCGGCTACCGCGGGGAGGATCTCGTTACAGACCAGATCGATGTAGCCATCGGGGTTGCCGACATATTCCGGCGGCAGGGCGTGGGCGCCAAGGAAGGTGGCGCGGATGCCGACGTCGCGATGCCTGCCCAGCGCGCGGGCGACCCGCAATTGCTTGAGTTCCCCCTGGAGCGAGAGACCATAGCCGGACTTCACCTCGACCGTGGTGGCGCCCTCGGCGATCAGGGCGTCGAGACGGGGGAGGGTGGCGGCGAGAAGTTCGTCCTCGGACGCGGCGCGCGTGGCGGCCATGGTCGAGACGATGCCGCCGCCGGCGCGGGCGATTTCCTCGTAGGACGCGCCCGCCAGTCGCAATTCGAACTCGGCGGCGCGGTCTCCGCCCCATACGAGATGGGTGTGCGGGTCGATCAGACCAGGGGTGATCCAGCGGCCCTCACAGTCGATGGTCTCGGATGCGTTGAAGCCTGGAGCGTCGGCTGCCGCGCCCACGTGGACGATCCGGCCGTCACGCGCCGCGATGACACCGTGTTCGACGATGCCCGGTCCAGGCGCACTGGCGGCGAGGGTCGCGAGGCGGGCATCATGCCAGAGACGATCGCAGTCCATGTCGCCTCCCGTCCGATGTGAGCGCCGCGCATACTTGGCAAAACCGCGCGAATATGTCTAGACATATTACACGATGAAAACGGGTGGCGCGGTGCAGTCTCTGTGGTTCGACACGGCCTTGCTGGCGGACGGATGGGCTCGCTATGTCCGGATCAGTCATGCCGACGGGGTGATCACCTCGATCGATACCGGAACGGCGACGCGGAACGGCGATGAGCGCGCGGGGATCGCCGTGCCGGGACTCGGCAACCTGCACAGCCATGCGTTCCAGCGCGGCATGGCGGGCTTGGCGGAGGCGAGGGGGCCCAGCGGCGACGACTTCTGGTCGTGGCGCAGCGTGATGTACCGGTTTGTGGATCAGCTGGAGCCCCAGGACGTCGAGGACATCGCCGCGCTCGCCTATGCTGAAATGCTGGAGAGCGGTTTCACCCGTGTCGGCGAGTTCCACTACCTGCATCATGATCGCGACGGGCGTCCGTACGCCGACCGGGGCGAACTGGCGGCTCGCATCGCGGCGGCGGCGCTGAACACGGGCATCGGCCTGACGATGTTGCCGGTGTTCTATGCCCACTCGGGATTTGGCGGCGCGGCCCCGACCGAAGGGCAGCGGCGGTTCATCAACACTCCGGAAGGCTATGCCTCGTTGATCGAGGCCAGCCGCCATGCGGTGCACGGATTGCCCGATGCGGTGATCGGGGTTGCGCCGCACAGCCTGCGCGCCACGACTCCGGAGGAACTGGCGTTGATCGTCCCGCTGGCGGCGGGCGGGCCGGTGCACATCCACATCGCCGAACAAGCCCGGGAGGTCGAAGACTGCGTCGCCTGGAGTGGACAGCGGCCGGTGGATTGGCTGCTGGATCACATGGCGGTGGACGCGCGATGGTGCCTGGTGCACGCCACGAATCTGTCCGTGACCGAGACGATGCGTCTGGCGGCCGGGGCCGCGGTGGTGGGGCTTTGCCCGATCACCGAAGCCAATCTCGGCGACGGGATCTTCCCGGCGGCGCGGTTCATCGAGGCCGGCGGCCGGTTCGGGGTGGGCAGCGACTCCAATGTGCTGATCGATGCGGCGGAAGAATTGCGGCTGCTGGAGTATGGTCAAAGGCTTTCGACGCGTGCGCGAAACGTATTGGCCTCGGCCGGGCGGCCATCGGTCGGCGGGACGCTGTTCAGCGGCGCGCTGGCGGGTGGGGCGCGGGCCTTGGGCGTTGAACTGACGGGACTGGTGGTCGGCGAGGCGGCGGACATCGTTGCGCTCGACAGCGGCCATCCGGCATTTTTCGGTCGCGATGGCGACGCGCTGCTCGACGGCTGGCTGTTCGCCGCGCGCGGCGGCGCGATCCGGAGTGTCTGGCGGCGTGGACACAAGGTGGTGGAGGATGGGCGTCATCGGCTGAAGGGCGACCTGCTGTGGAAGTTCCGGCGGGCGATGAGCCGGGTGCTGCAGGCATGATCGAGGTCGCCGAAAAGAGGGCCCTGCATGAACGGATCGGCTCGGAACTGACGGCCAGGATACGCTCTGGCGACTGGCCGCCGGGACATCGCATACCCTTCGAGCATGAGCTGATGCGCCAGTACGACTGCGCGCGCGGCACGGTGAACAAGGTCGTGCAGTCGCTGGCGGCGGCTGGCCTGGTCGAGCGACGCCGTCGCGCGGGCACTTTCGTCATTCGTCCGCGTATTCAGTCGGCTGTGCTGGAAATCCCCGACATCGAAGCGGAGATCACCCGCCGCGATCAGGTCTATCGTTATGAGCTGATCGCCTCGCGTCTCCATGCGGTCGATGTCGATGACGCGGACACCGCGCTGATGGGCCCGGGGAAACAGGTTATCGCGGTGCAGTGCCGCCATTTCGCCGACAGCCGGCCGGTCGCCTACGAGGACCGGGTGATCGATCTCGACACCGCGCCCGAGGCCGCCGCCGCCGATTTCACCAAACAGGGCCCAGGGGCGTGGCTGCGCACTCATATCGCCTGGACGCAGGCCCGCCATCAGATTTCGGCGATCAACCCTGAAACCGACGTGGCGCGCCAACTTGACTTGACGACCACAACGGCCTGCCTGTGCGTGAAGCGATGGACATGGAAGGCCGGCGCGGCCGTGACCTTCGTGCGCCAGGTGTTCCCGGGAGACGCCTACGACCTCGTCGCAACGTTCTCACCTGGCGCCGGTTAACCCCGGAAGTTCAGTTCGATCTTCACGCCGTCGGGATCATGGAGGAATATCTGGCGGAGATTGAAGTCCGGCAGCGCGGCCTCCTGGAAGTCGAGGTCGAGCGACTTCAGCCTCGAATGCACGCCGGTGAAGTCGCTGGCCTCGAAGGCGAGATGGTCGAAGGCGCCGGTCGGGCCGGGCGCGGCGCTCTTGCCGGCGGCCATCAAATGAACCACCGGACGATTGCCGAGATACATCCAGGCGCCCGGGATCGGAATGGCCGGGCGATCACCATCCACCAGTCCCAGGGCGCCAGAGTAAAAGGCGCGCGAGCGTTCGAGATCGGCGCACATGACGGTGAAGTGGTCCAGGGCTTGCAGGGACATGCTTTCCTCTCCGGGTTGGTTGTTTTGTGATACCACGAACCCAAGCACGCAAGCCCAAGGAATCGCGCCATGAAATACCGCCAGCTTGGATCGAGTGATCTGATGGTTTCGGAGATTTCTCTGGGGTCCTGGCTGACCTATGGCGTTGGGGTCGAGCGTGACAAGGCCGCGGCCTGCGTTGAGCGCGCGTTCGAGGTCGGCATCAACTTCATCGATACCGCCAACGCCTATGGCCGGGGCGCCGCGGAGACGTTCCTGGGAGAGGCGCTGGCGCACCGGCCACGCGACTCCTACGTGCTGGCCACGAAGATTTTCTTCCCGATGAGTGACACCGACCGTGGGCTGTCGCGAGCGCAGATCGTCAAACAGCTGGACGCCTCGCTGAAGCGGCTGCGGGTGGACACCATCGATCTCTATCAGTGTCATCGCTACGACGACGCCACGCCGCTCGAGGAGACCATGAGCGCGCTCAGTGACGCGGTGCGGTCTGGCAAGGTGCGCTGGCTGGGCTTCTCGGAATGGCCGGCGGACAAGGTGCGGGCGGCGATCGACATGGCCGGGGTTGAGAAATTCGTCTCCAGCCAGCCGCAGTATTCCCTGCTGTGGCG
>JANXTX010000352.1 GCA_025352165.1 Caulobacteraceae bacterium
GGCCCGCGCCAGAAGTTTCGCCCTCAACATCCTCCGCCACAACGGCGCAACAAACATCGCTCAGGCCCTCTGGAACGGCGCACTCAGCCTCGACCTCATCCTCAACTACAAAGCAATCTGATCAGCGTTGAACAGCCCTGAGCGTCTCCCCGATTCGCGCATGGGCACAAAGAACCTCCAGGAACCCGAATTCTTCATAGTCAATTCCAGTGAGATCCCTCCGGCCGCGACTCTGCCGGAGCCGTCGCCGCGGCAGGTTGCATTCCCCTATATATTTCGATCGCGGGACAAAGAGCGACCGGAAGTATCAAGGCGGACAGGACTGCCTGCATCGCCAGTAGGATCATCCGAGGCGGAGACACAAACTGGGAAACCGACGTCAGGTCGGGCGAAGCAATCGTAAGAAGGTTTTGAAAGCCCCCTACCGCCGCCGCCATCAGTGTTATGATGAATGTCATGCCGACGATATAGACAGCTACGGTCAGAATGAGGGCAAGCAGGTAGGTCCGCAGGATCGTCCACTGGCCTTCGCGGGTCAGCGCCCAGGAGCCCAAAAAATCTATCCGGTCGGTCGCGAAACTTAATGGCGACGCCAGAGAAAACCGCATCCACAGATACCCCAACCCCAGGATCACCAGAGTCGCCGCTACCGAAACCCCGACCCCGGCGCCCGCGAGCATCGCAACAAGCGCACCGAGCAGGCTCGCCGCGATTACAAGCGCCAGATAGGTCGTGAATGTGGCCCCAAAAAGCAGGGTTATCAGGCCGAATTGCCTAAGCTCCTTGGCGCCGAACGCCAGATACCCCAACTGGTCCTGGCCTGGATTTACGGCCGCCCGGTTGGCGGCAGCAAAGAAGACCGCGTAAAAGGCCATGTTCACGGCGACCAACACCAGATAGGTCGGCGCTATGCCGACAACCGTCGTGAGTACCTGATCCGGGTCCGGATTAGCCTGATTGGCCAGCGCGAGAATCCGCATGACGCCGGAACCAGCAGTCGCAGAGGCGAAGATTCCTTGTGCCGCGCTGTAGGCGAAACAGACCGCAGCCCAGATCACGATCGTCCGCGGATGTTCTCGCACGAGACGAAAGCCGCTAAGAGCCGCATCAATGTTCGGTCCTGCTCGCATTCCGCATTCCTCCAGCGTTTTACCCGTCAACGAAAGGGTAATCACGCGCCCACGACCGGGTTTCTTTAATCGGCGGGTCAGGAAAATGTCGCCTGTCGCGCTTACACCCTCCAGAACCCGATGATCGATACCGATACACTGCGTCGTGAAGCGGACCAGCCGTCAGAGGCACTGCGGTGTGATCTGCAAAGTGTGATTGATGATCTGGTGGCCGCGTTCGAGGGTGACTTAGTGTTTGATTGGATGCTGCGGGCGGATCGCTATCGGGACTCGGGCAGGCAAGGATTCTTCAGCGCCCTGATACGTCATGTTGCATTCGGCGTCGCGCGCATTGATCGGCCGGTGAGCGGCGGCGCCGCCGCCGTGTGGCTGCCGGCCAACGCTGTTTCGCCGGTCTCGATCTTCAAGGAAATACAGCTCGCACCAGCCATGGTCCGCGCCACTGGATGGTCACGCATCCCGCGCTTGCTTGCGCTTCAGGCCGCGATCAATCGACAGCACCCTGAAGGTCGTGAGCACGCCTACCTCTGGTTCCTGGGGGTTCGCCCGGAGGCGCGGGGACTTGGCGTCGGCTCCCGCCTGCTGCGGGCTGCATCGCGCAGGCTCGATTCGACGGGGATGGCGGCCTACCTTGAGACGCAGACCGAGCGGAATGTTGCGCTCTACCGGCGCCATGGGTTTGAGGTGGTGTCGGAATTCCGCGCGCGCCATGATGCGCCTCCGCAGTGGGGCATGTGGCGCGAACCGCGGACCGATGCGGATTGAAACTGATAACCACGGCGCCTACACCCCGTACGCATAGACATTTAGGAGAGCGCCGGTGGCGAAGCTGACATCTGACCTGGCAAGGTCGAAGGCCCTCGAAACCGCACTCATCGACGATTTCGGTGAAACGACATGGGATTCGCTTGATAGACGCATCAATCGGCTCGTGAACGGGCTGCGCGCGGTGGGACTGACCGCTGAAGATACGATCGCTGTCGTTGCCGGCAACAGCCGCGAATGGTTCGAGATAGCGATGGCCTGTTCACATGGCGGATGGACGTATGTGCCGGCCAACTGGCACTGGGTTGCCGACGAACTGGCCTACCTCTTTCAAGACGCGGGCGCCAAAGCGGTGATCTGCGACCACCGGTTTGCCTCGGTGGTCGCCGCGGCGCTATCTGACGAGAGGGCCGACGGTGTCCTGGCGGTGATTGGCATTGAGTCTCCGAACAGTGCGTCCCAGCCGGCGTTTGCCGGGGAACCGCGTTTCCAGTCCTATGAGTCGCTGTTGTCCTCCGCCCCCGAAGACGAGCCGGACAACCAGCTGCTGGGCGGCCCTATGTTCTACACCTCCGGGACAACTGGCCGGCCAAAGGGTGTCCGCAGCGCCTGGGCCGGGGCTCCCACGCTTGGGCCGGAAGTCCTTCAGGCGATTGCCTCCGGCATGTCTGCGTTCCTCCCGTCGTCCGGGCGGACGCTGTTGTGCGGGCCGTTCTATCACTCGGCTCAGTGGGCTTTCTCGTTCCTCCCATTTGTCGCCGGCGCTTCCGTGGTGATGCGCCATCGGTTCGATGCTGCCGAATCACTAGAGCTGATCGACCGCTATGCGGTGACAAATATTCACCTCGTACCGACGCAGATGAAGCGGCTGCTGGACGTCCCGGCGGATCGCCGAGCACAATTCAAGGGAGAGTCGTTGCACGTCGTATGGCACGGCGCGGCCCCCTGCCCTCCGAGTGTGAAGCAGGAAATGATCGCGTGGTGGGGTCCGAAGATCAACGAGTACTATGGCTCGACCGAAGGCTCGGTGATCTCGATGATCAGTTCTTCCGATTGGCTGGCCAGGGGAGGCAGCGTCGGCAAGCCATCGCCGACGGTCGAGGTCATAGTCGTAGATGACAATAGTGAGAGGATCACAGATGGACGGGATGGCACCCTGTATTTCCGGAACCTCTCAGGCGCGGATTTCCGCTACCACAACGACGATGCGAAAACGGAAGCCGCGCATCTGACGCCCGGCGTCTTTACGACCGGTGACGTCGGTCACATTGATGCCGAAGGTTACCTCTGGCTGACCGACCGCAAGATCGACATGATCATCAGCGGCGGCGTCAACATCTATCCCGCCGAGATAGAGGGAGTACTGGCATCCCACCCCTCGGTCGCCGATGTAGCCGTTATTGGCGTGCCCGACGATGAGTTTGGAGAGAACGTAAAGGCGATCATCCAGGTCACCGAAGGCGTCTCGCCTGATCCTGACCTGGAGGTCGAACTCCTCGCTGTCTGTCACGCCAGGCTCGCACGTTACAAGGCCCCGAAATCCTTTGATTTCATCGATCTGATCCCCCGGAGCGCGGCGGGAAAGATCGTCAAAACGCTGCTTCGGCGCCCCTACTGGGAGGGCCGCAGTAGATCCATCTGAACCAGAACGGTTTTCGGGCTCGTCAGGCGGCGCCTTCCTCGCCGAGCGCCAACGCCAGATATCCAGCAACGACCTCGACCGATCGTTCCGGCGCAACGGGCCTGGAACGCTCGGCGCGTGTGAAATCGACGCCCAGAACCAACTGGCGTCCTGATCGGCTCGTAACGGGCCAGAAATCAATTCGTGAATCGGGAAAAGGATAGATTTGCGCTCGGGATGGAAGCTTTGACCCGAGGCACCCGATTGCCGCGCGCTCGTCTGCCTCCATAACGACCGGTCCGCCGATCAGTGCCAGCGGTGAAAGTGAACCGGCTCCGTCAGCGAGAACGACGACCGGCGCCCGAAATATCCTGTTGAGGGAAACAGCGGCCGCCTGGATGATATCGGCCGCGGGCCGCGCTTCTATAACCATATGGCCAACCACCCGAAGCGCTTCGGCGCGAAATGCCGCCTGACGCGCTTCATGGGCGGTTCGCCGGGCTTCAGCCGCTACCGCGCTGACAATGGCGGCAGTAAACAGCAAAAGCACCGCGGCCCCGATATCGGTCGGGCTCGCGATCTCGAGTGTGTATCTTGGCTCGGTGAAAAAGAAATCGAACGCCAGTACTCCGGCGACAACCGCCGCCATGGAGGGACCCCAACCAAAGACGGTGGCGGCAAGTACGACAGGGATCACGTAGAGCAGAGTCACATTCGGCGAGCCAACCAGGCGCTCGGTGGACATGGCCACGGCGGTCGCCAATGCAACAAGGGACAGCGACGCCGCATAACGCGCCGCAACCGGAAGGCGAATCATTTCGTCCCTAAAGGTTTCGGCGCCGGCAAACTCAAGCTTTGATCTGAATGAGTTCGCCCCTCCAATGGTCATGACTGATTCAGACATGGCAATCTCACCAAAGCTTTGTTGATGTCAGATGGCCAAGCTAGGCGCGAACGGCATAAAGAATCGATATGCGCTTTCAGCGCCACGACCGTGCGCCATTGCATCGATCGTTTATGATCTATTGATACTGTTCAGCACGAAGACCAATCGCAAAATATCGACGCGACAGCTTAAAAAATGTCGAACGGTCCCGCCAATTTCGCGTGGGACCTCGCGGATTTGTAAGAGTCGCAAATGAACTATGACACACTACCAGCAAATCGGTTCTTTGAAGGCGTAAGTTCAATGGTAGGACCAGCTGCATATCTTGCGCCGGTAATTCTCACAGTTCTACTCATGCCGGTCGTCGATATCTTAATCAAGATCCGCTCTTCCATGCGCCGATAGGCCGTCGCAGTCACCTCTCGCGGCAGTCACGCCTCAATCGGCGACAAACCGGTATCCCACGCCACTCTCGGTAGTCAGGTGTTTTGGCGATGATGGGTCAGCCTCCAGCTTCTGACGAAGGTGGCCGATGAATACGCGCAGATACTGCACATCGTCGACATTCGCCGGCCCCCAGACCGCGGTCAGGAGTTGCCGATGGGTGAGCACACGCCCGCCTCCTTCCACAAGTCGCGCCAGCAGGTCGTACTCGCGCGGCGACAGGCGAACAGCCTGACCAGCACGGGTGACCAGGCGTTTGACGAGATCGATGCGGAGATCTCCCGTCTCGACGACAGCCGGCGCCCCTTGCTGATTGAGACGATGCCGCAGGGCAACGCGCAGACGGGCGAGGAACTCGCCAACATTGAATGGCTTCTCGACATAGTCGTCGGCGCCTGCATCGAGCGCGTCGATCTTTTCGGTTTCCATGTCGCGGGCCGACAGGATCACGATTGGACCTGTGTAGAAGGCGCGGGCGCGCAACAGCGCATCCTTTCCATCCATGTCGGGCAGCCCCAGATCGAGAATGACCGCATCGGGTGCACGACTGGCGATAGCCGCCAGGCCCTGCGCGGCGTTGTCGGCACGGATCGGTTCGTATCCTGCCGCCTCGAGCGCGGGCCCAAGGAAGCGATGAATCTGTGGTTCATCGTCAATAACCAGAATTCGTGGCCGGTGCGGACTCATGCGGGCTTCTTAAGGCTGATCAGGATGCGGGTCCCACGTGGACCATGGATCGGGCTGGCGGCGGCAATTCGTCCGCCCATGGCTTCGATAAAGCCTTTAGCGATTGAAAGCCCCAGCCCCGCGCCTTTTCGCTCGCCCCGGTTGCGGTCGGAAGGCTCCTCGAGTCGGCGAAACTTTTCGAAGATGCGTTCGATATCAACCTTGGGAATGCCGGGGCCGTCGTCTTCGATCGATATCACGACATTGGCGCGATCCTCATAAACGGCCACCTCGATCGGCAGGTCGTCGGGGCAGTACTCAATTGCATTTTCCAGAATGTTCACGACCGCCTGCTCCAGAAGTCCCGGATCCAACTGCACGGCTGTCAAGTGCGCAGGGAAATCGCGCGTCAGTGACCTACCACCGAGGCGTCGCTCAATCCGCTTGATGGCGCTGGCCAGCACGTCCCGAACATCCGTCCATTCCGAACGCGTCTTCAATGCCCCGCCCTCAAGCCGGGTCATGTCGAGCAAATTTCCGACGTAGCGGTTGAGACGCTCCGCCTCTTCACGAATGCTGATCAGCAGGTCGGCGCGGACCTCCGATCGTAGCGTGGCGTCGTAGTCGATCAAAGTCGTGGCCGATCCCATCACCGTCGACAGCGGCGTGCGGAGGTCGTGGCTGATTGAGTTGAGCAGTGCTCCACGAAGTTTATCCGAGCGCCGCAACGCCTCGTTTTCGACCGCCGCGGCCGCCAGTTCGGCGCGTTCCAACGCTACAGCCCCCTGCTCAAGCAAGGCTGAAACAAGCCGTTGTTCATCGACACCAGAGCGTGGATCCATCTCTACCCCCGCCACACCCGCACGGCCGCGCACGCCGATCAGTGGGCGAAAAGTCCAGGAAAGTTGCGGGAGCGTCCCGGTGCCGGCGCCGGCGGGTTCCCGTTTGTCCCACGCCCAGCGAGCCGCCGTCATTTCCGCCGTCGATAGCGTCACATCAACCGGCGCGCTCGCGCTGAGCCTGAGGTCTTCTCCCTCTGCCAGCAGCACAACGGCGCGACCGGCAGCTGCGGCGGACGCCTGTTCCGCAAGCGCTCGCGCTGTCTCCTGACCGGTCGCGACTCCCGAAAGCCGCCGGCTCGCCGCCAGTAGAGCCGTAACCGCTGATGCACGCCGCGACGACAGCCTTGCCTGATCCCGAACGCGGCCGGTAAGCCAGCCCGCCGCTCCCGCTACGGCAATGAAGATAGCGAACGTAAAGACGTCGCTCGCGTGACCAATCACAAACGAGAACCGCGGCGCCAGAAAGAAGAAGTTATAGATTCCAATCGATAGCGCCGCCGCCGCAAGCGCAGGTCTGAGCCCCCAGGCAAGTCCGGTAATGAGCACACCGGCCAGGAAGATCATGCCAAGGTCCGAACCTCGCGAATAACGGTCCAACAGCGCGGCGGCCCCGCTTGAGGCCCCCACCAGAATAAGTGCGCCAAGATAGCCGCCCCCATCCGTGATCCTTCGCCGCCGGACCAGCGTGGGCTCCATCGCCGCCGGCTCCGGAGCGCCAACGCTGACAAAATGCAGGGCCGCACCGGCGGAACTCCGCAGGAGGGCATGTCCCAGCGAGCGGCCGGCCAGTATGCGCCAGAACGGGTCCCGCGACTGTCCGACCACGATCTGGGTGACGTTATTGCGCCTCGCGTACTCCAGCACCGTGTCGGGGACATCGTCGCCGGTTAGGACGATGGTGTTCCCGTTCAGCTGTTCGGCCGCCTTGAAGGCGTCAGCAAGCCAACGGGCCGACCTGGCGTCACCAGCAGGTTTGTTGGGACGTTCAACGTGAGCAACTGTCCATGGCGCGTCCATCATCTGATCGGCGAGACGTCGCCCGGCGCGAACAAGTGAGACTGCCGCGGCGTCGCCTGCGATCAGCACGAGGATACGTTCGCCCGCCGCCCAGGGCCCGACAATTCCCTGGCGGCGCATCGCACCCACCAGCTGGTCGTCGACGGTCTTGGCCGCGCGCCGCAACGCCATTTCACGAAGCGCGGTAAGGTTCTCGATCTTGAAGAAATTGTCCGACGCCAAGCGCGCCGTTTCGGGCATATAGACCTTGCCCGCGTAGAGGCGCTCGCGGAGTTCCTCGGGGGTCAGATCGACCAGCTCGATCTCATCCGCCGTGGCCAGCAATCCGTCGGGCACCGTCTCCCGCACCCTGACGCCGGTGATCTTCCAGACCACATCGACCAGGCTTTCAAGGTGCTGCACATTAAGCGTGGTCCACACATCGATGCCGGCGCCGAGCAATTCCTCGACGTCCTGCCAGCGCTTGAGATGACGTGACCCTGGAGCATTTGAATGAGCGTATTCGTCGACCAGCAGCAGTCGCGGCTTACGCGTCAAAGCCCCGTCAATATCGAACTCCATCAACTGGTGTTCGCGATACTGGACCGGATGCCGCGGAAGGACCTGGAGTCCATCCAGTAGGCTTTCTGTCTCCTTCCGGCCGTGGGTCTCCACCACACCGACGACGACATCGACACCGTCCTCAGCCCGGCGCTTTCCGTCGGAGAGCATCTCAAAGGTCTTACCGACCCCCGGCGCCATGCCGAGGAACACCTTCAGCCGTCCACGCCCCTGCCGTCTGGCGTCCGCCAGCAGTGCATCCGGGTCGGGGCGAAGCGGCTCGTCGTTGGTCATCAACTCTTAGGTTGAACCACCGGGTAGCGCGCGTCGAGGGCTTGATTGACAGCCAGGACATTCACACGCGGCTGGCCGATGAAACCAAGCACTGGGCCTTCCTGGTTCGCGTCGATCAAGGCGTCCACAATGGGAACCTCGATCCCGCGAGCGGCTGCGACACGAGGCGCCTGCAGTCGCGCATTTTCAGGCGATACATCCGGGTCCAGGCCGCTGCCGGAGGTGGTGACGGCATCTGCCGGAATAGTGACGCCCGGCGCTTCCTTGGCGAGCGTGGCGGCGTCGCCCTTCACCCGGTCGATCAGCTTCTGGTCCAGCGGGCCGAGGTTCGTGCCGCCGGAGCTCATCGGGTCGTAGCCGTTTCCCGCGGCGGAGGCCCGGGGATGAAGATATTGCGGCCTGCTGAAACCCTGTGCGATCAGCGATGAACCGATGACGACCTTGCCGGAGGTGTCATGCAAGAGGCTGCCGGAGGCCTGGTTGGGAAACGCGACGCCGGCAATGCCGGTGATGGCCAGTGGGTAGGCAAGTCCCAGCAGGAGCGTGAACAGCACGGTCATCACGATGGCGGGGCGGAGATGCTGGATCATGGGATTATCCTCAGTCCAATTTAAGCGAGGCCGACGCCGTGGACGATCAGGTCGATGATCTTGATGCCGACGAACGGCGCCACGACCCCGCCCAGCCCATAGATCAACAGGTTGCGGCTCAGCAGTTTGGCGGCGCCGATCGCGCGATAGCGGACACCTCTCAAAGCAAGTGGGATCAGCGCCACAATGATCAGGGCGTTGAAGATCACCGCCGATAGTATGGCGCTCTGCGGGTTGGCCAGATGCATGACATTGATCGCGCCAAGCGCCGGCAGCGAGACCACGAACATCGCCGGTATGATGGCGAAGTACTTGGCGACGTCATTGGCGATGGAGAATGTCGTTAGAGCGCCACGCGTAATCAGCAGCTGCTTGCCGACCTCGACGATCTCGATGAGCTTGGTCGGATCGCTGTCGAGGTCGACCATGTTGCCGGCCTCACGCGCCGCCTGTGTCCCAGTCTGCATAGCGACGCCGACGTCGGCCTGGGCGAGGGCGGGGGCGTCGTTCGATCCATCTCCGCACATGGCGACCAGGCGTCCCTTGGCCTGTTCCTCACGGATCAGCCGCAGCTTATCCTCGGGCGTCGCCTCGGCGAGAAAGTCATCAACGCCGGCCTCGGAGGCGATCGTTGCGGCGGTGACCGGGTTGTCACCGGTGATCATGACGGTACGCAGCCCCATTCGGCGCAGGTCGGCGAAGCGCTCCTTTACTCCTGGCTTGACGACATCCTTGAGATGAATGACGCCCATGAGCTTGCCGTTCTCTGCACAGGCCAGAGGCGTGCCTCCAGAGCGGGAGATACGGTCAACCGCCGCAACCACTTCACTGGGAACTTCAGCGGGTGTGAGGCCCACCAGTCTATAAACCGCGTCTACCGCGCCTTTGCGCCAGCTGCCGCCCGCACCGTCGAGACCGGAGAGCCTTGTCGTCGCGCTGAACGGAATCGATGTCGCATCGACCGGGGTAATTTCATTGAGACCGTATTTGTCGCGGGCAAGCTCAAGAATGGAACGGCCCTCCGCGGTATCGTCGGCCAGTGATGACATCACCGCGGCCCTGATCACACGCTCGTCCGGCACTCCCGGCGCGGCGATGATCTCTGTCGCCATGCGATTGCCGAAGGTGATCGTGCCTGTCTTGTCGAGCAGCAAGGTGTCGACGTCGCCGGCCGCCTCGACGGCGCGCCCGGACATCGCCAGCACATTGACCTTGAGCAGGCGGTCCATGCCTGCAATCCCGACCGCGGAAAGCAACCCCCCGATCGTGGTCGGGATCAAGCAGATGAACAGCGCGCCAAGCACCAGCGGGTCGAGTTTCACGCCAGAGTAT
>JANXTX010000356.1 GCA_025352165.1 Caulobacteraceae bacterium
GCCTCTTCTGTCATGCACGCTCATGCCGTCGAAGGCATTCGCCTCGACCTTCAGGTCGACGCCTATCCGGTTTCGGTCAATGTCGCCCTGCCGACAGGCTTGGTGGCGAACGAACTGCTGACCAACGCGTTGAAGCACGCCTTCGTTGGCCGTGACGGCGGGACGATCACCTTGCACAGCATGTCCGACGCGGGCGGTTGCCGGGTGACGATCGCCGACGATGGAATCGGCCTGCCTGACGGCGTCTCCTGGCCCAGACACGGTAAGCTGGGGGAACTCATTGTCCGCTCACTGCGCCAAAACGCAGGGGCGGCAATGCAGGTCGAATCGGCCCCAGGCAAGGGCACGAAGGTAACCATCGCCTTCAGTCGCGCGGCGGCGGCCCCTACCGGTTTACAGTGAAGGTTCACTTAGTTGATATCGCCCCACCGCCTTGGGAAACGAATACAAAAGGCCTCCACAGTGAGATATGTGCACTGTCACCGGAACCCCACCGGAACCCAGGCATACGTGTGGCCCGAAGCCGAACGCCAGATGCTCGGTCTGGGCGCAGTCGATGCAAGAAAAGGTCGACAGGATACACTGTCGACCTATGGCTGAGAGATAGTCGGCATGTGGGCGGACCGGCGATCAGGATAGGTCGTGTGCGGTGGCGCTACAGGCCGTCCTCGACAAACGCCCGGATCGTTGACACCGACAAGAAGAGTCGCGGTGGATTCGAGGCCAATGGCGCAAAGCCGTAGCCGACATAGAGGGCGAGTCGTTTTGCGACGGCCTCGGGATCGCCGTCGTCAAGGACGTCGAGCATCGCGACGCTGACGCCGATCTGTTCGGAAGCCATCAGGATGCGTTTCAGGCAATCGACCAGCAGGTCGCCGCCAAAACCGCCCCTGGCAAATCGAATGTCGCGCGCGATCATGGAGATATACGCGGCCGGGATCGTGCCGTGGCGCGGCCGATCGCGCGCGTATTTTTCGGGGAGGTCGGCGTATGAAATGCCGTGGGCGTTCAGGGCGTAAAAGCCGATGACGGTTCCATCCTCCCTGGCCATGACGAAGACTCGGAGGTTGTCGGCTTTCGAAAGCTTGTTGGCCGTCTTCCGGAAGAAGTTATCGACCTGCGCGACGCCGCACGAAAAAGCCGCCCGGTCATGCTTCTGGGGATCGAGCGGCTCAATGACGTACTTTGGAGTGTATTTTGTTGCGTCGGAGGCCGCCATTAGGCGGAACGGACCGTCGCTCGATGACGGGCAAAAGCGTCCTTCAGTTTTTGCGTGGGCGTCGGTGGATTGTCGATGGCCGTGAAAAAGGCCTCGTGGTCGGCGGCGGTCAGCATGGTCGTCTCGTGCGCGGCGATGGTGGCGATCGCTGAACGGTAGGCGGCGCTGACCAGGAAAGCCGTATCATCGACGCCGGCCAGGGCGGCGGCGCGTTTGATGGTTCTCTTGATACGCGCGCTTGTGCGAAAGTTCATTCGTTCCGAATTGGGTTCGTCGCCGGCGCTGTCGTCGTGAAATGCGAGCATGGGCGGTCTCCTGTCGGCGCCGGTTGAGGTGTCCTGTACATCCATTTGGCGTACAAAATCAAGGATAGAAAGCGCGGGCGTCATTGATGACAACGGGCCGGATCGGGTCGTCAGGACATACTTTCGGCCCTGGACCAGTCGAAAAGCCCGCCATCGATATCGTCCGCGGCCAGCGCCTCGAAGCGGGCGGACACGCCTCCCTAGCCGGCCTCGAGTTCGAACCGGATCGGCAGGCGCTTGAGGCCGTTGACGAATACCGATTGGCTCATGTCGGTGTCGCCGTCTAGCGCTACGGATCGGATGGTGGGTAGCATGCGTTCGAACAGGGCTCGCATCTCCTGGCGGGCGAGGTGCTGGCCCAGGCAGACGTGTGGCCCGAAGCCGAACGCCAGATGCTCGGTCTTGCCGCGGTCGATGCGGAACGACGCGCCGTCCTCGATCACGGCCTCATCGCGGTTCGCCGAGGCGTAGCAGAGCATCAGCCAATCCCCGGCCCTGAACGGGCGTCCCGCGAACTCGAGGTCGTGGGCGACCGAGCGCATGAAGGTCTTGACCGGCGTTTCCCAGCGGATCGCCTCCTCGATCAGGGCGGGGATGAGGGACGGATCAGCCTTCACCCGCGCGAAAAGTTCGGGGTCCCGGGCGAGCGCCCACATCGCCCGCGCCGTCGAGGAGGAGGTGGTGTCGTGTCCGGCTGTGGCAATGATCGCGTAGTAGCCCAGGGCGTCTTCGGCCGGGATCGGTCGGCCGTCGATTTCAGCCGTGGCGATGATCGTGGCGATGTCGTCGCGCGGGTTCGCGCGACGGTCGGCGCTGATCCCGGCGAAGTAGGCGTCCAGCGACGTGGCGAAGGCGCGCGCCGCCTTGGCCGCGAAGGCGGGGTCTGCCGGGTCGAGCCCCTCGGGAATGCTGTCGGGATCGCTGGGAGAGAAGTTCTGCTGTGTCAGCCGCAACATCAGGTCGAAATCCCGCGGCGGCACGCCGAGAATCTCCATCACCACCTCCAGCGGGTAGTAGAGGGCGACGTCGGAGACGAAATCGCAGGCGCCGCCCAAACCACGGAACTTCGCCACCGTCTTGTCGGCGATCTCGCCGATGCGCGCGTCGAGCGTCCGCAGGTTTTTGGGCATGAACCATGCCTGGGTCAGCAGGCGATATTTGATGTGGTCCGGCGGGTCCATCTGCACCAGGGAGCGGAACATCGACAGCTTGCCGTCGGTCATGTTGCGCACGAACGCTTCCGACGCCTGGTCGATGACCACCACCGGCCGGTCGCCATAGGGAAAGCGGGTGTTGTCCAGACTGATCTCGCGCAGGTCCTCGTACCGGCTGATCACCCAGAATGGATCGAAGCCGTCGATCGTCGCGCGTCCGACCCGATTGTTGGCCCTCAGCCAGTCATAGGTCTGGTGGATACGACCGTCCGCATAGGCCTTTGGGTCGACAAGAGTCCTGGCGATGTCGTCGGGAATGTCGATGTCGGCGTGCGCCATGGTCAGTGTCCTGAAGAACCGCCGGCGGGGGCGGCGGATTGGTTTGGTGGTTCTAGGGATATTCTCCCATTTTCACCATTGCCGCGGCCACTACACATCTCGAAGGTGATCCACAGACCACCTCGCCCGAATGGGCGAGGGAAGGGCCCAGCGACCCGTCCGTCGAAGCCTTGGCGTAGACGGAAGCTGGGAGGGTGAGGGTCTGCGGCGCTGCAAGAAAGACCCTCATCTTCCCACGCCAAGAGGCGCGGGCCGTTCGCCTTCTCCCAGACGGGAGAAGTGATTTGTGGGCCGTTTTCGAGGTAGGGTAAGCTGGCTGCCCCCGTGTAGGGAGGTAGAAAATCCCTTATCCTAGAGCCGATCGGCTGACAAAGCCGGCGGTCCGGCGGATAGTTCGAGCCCGACACCTAAACTTGGCGCCTATGGGCGGGGCGCCCGCGCCACGAGAACAGGGACCTTGTCGACAGAAAATACTCTCGGTCGCCGGCAAGAGGTGGCGATACTATTTTGAAATCAGAGGGAAATTCACCGCGTCATCCTCCCATGGATTGAATATGGCGGCTCCGGCGTGGCGGACATCCCGGGTGTTGCGCGTCACCAGATACAAGCCGGCCTCGATGGCCGTGGCGGCGAGCAGGGTGTCGATCACCAGCGCCGGGTGGCCGGTATCGCGCCTGATGCGGCCGGATATGGCGCCCCATCGACGGACGACCAGCTCGCTCACCGGCAGGATTCGGCCGGCGAAGCGCGCCTGGATGGCGTCGCGTCCCGCGGCGTATCGAGCCCGCCGTGGGTCGTCGTCCGGCAGTTGATGGATGCCCTCGTCATACTCGGCGAGTGTCAGCACGCTAAGGAAGAGGCTTGCCTCGTCCTGGCCGGTCGCCCAGGCCTTCACGCTCGACGCGCCCGTTGGGGCGGCCAGTGATGCGATGACATTGGTGTCGAGCAGCCAGCCCCTCAAAGCTCAACATCGCGGCCGAAGTCATGCTCGCGCGTCAGGTCGAGCTCGTCCAGGTGCAGTCCCTCAAGGAACTCGACCAGGGGAAGGCTGGGTCTGGGCGTGGCCAGACGTTGATACTCATCGGCGTCCACCACCACCACAGCGGGGCGGCCGCGGACCGTCACCGCCTGCGGGCCCTGGTCACGGGCCCGACGCACCAACTCGCTGAAGCGCGCCTTCGCATCTTCCAGCTTCCAACTCGTGGACGGTGCAGAGGGGCGGGTGTCGGACGTGGACATTGTAGGAAGGGTTTCCTGACTAGCTGGTCAGATATAGCGCGGACCATGGTGGTGCGCCAGCAGGATGCCTTGTTTCAGGTGCGCCACGGCACGGATCGGGTCGACAGGATACCCTGTCGACCCAAAGCGGGATCAAAGCGTGGTCGCGAAGATCGTCTCGCCGGTCTCCAGCAGCGATTTGAGGTTCGAGAGGATGCGCGGCCAGCCCCCGGACACCGCCTCGATGAGCTTCGAGTTCCGCGCGTCGATGGTGTGGGTGATGGTCAGCTTGATGGCTCCTTCAAACGGTTCCAGCGTGATCACGCACCGCGAATAACCCTCGGCGGCGATCTCCGGGCGAAACTCGTTGCGCCATTTGATGACCAGCCGGTGGGGCGGATCGCACTCCAGGATCTCGCCGGTGTCGGCGACACGGCCGTCGGAGAACACGAGCTTCCAGGGCGAGCCTGGCGCCCATTCCGATTCCTGGTGCATGCCAAACCAATAGCGCCGGGTGAACTCGGGACTGGTCAGGGCCGTCCAGAGCGCCTCGGGCGTCGTGCGGATGAAGGTCACATAGACATAGCGCGTCTCTTGTACGTCACTCATGGTCTTTCCTTTCCAGGCTGGTCTTGAGGGCCGACAGCGCGGCCAGGCGCGGGCGTTCGAACTTGCCGATCCAGCGCTCGGCAATCTCGTTGATCGGCACGGGGTTGATGAAATGCAGCTTTTCGCGGCCCAGCTTGTGCGTGGACACCAGATTGGCCGCCTCCAGGATCGCCAGATGCTTGGTCACCGCCTGACGGGTCATGTCGCGGCCTTGGCAGAGTTCGCTCAATGTCTGTCCATTCCTCACATGCAGCGCATCCAGGAGCTGCCGGCGGCTCGCGTCCGCCAGGGCCCGAAATACGGCGTCATCGGTCATGGACGTAATATGCAACTAAATGGTTGCCTGTCAAGCGTCGAACGCAGTGCTTTGCCGGCAAACTTTTGGGGTTCCGGTGACAGTGCATTTGTCTCCCGAACAGCCAGCCGTGTATATCGCCCGCCACGACCGGCTCGACGCGGGCTAAGGCGTCCTCGACATGAGCGCCAAACCAGTCGGTGGGATTGAACTTGGTGGGGCAGAACAGGGCGAGGATGCCGTTGACGCCACGATCGAAGCTTCAGATTCGGTCTGGGGCGTCAGCCAGAAGGTCAGAGATCTGATGCTCGACCGAGGATCCTATTCGGAATAGGTCGACAGTATATCCTGTCGACCCATAACTGATAACCGTAGCGTCGCGACGGGGTTCGCGGGCAGCAGGCGCAATTGATATGGCGTAAACGTAGTTCGAAGATCATCGCGACCGGGGCGGTGCGTGCGCGGCCCGCGGTTTCGCTGCCGGCTCTCGCCTGATGGCGGAGCAAGGAATTCGGGCGTATCTGTTCGTCAGAAGTGCAGGATCAGCGGGGGCTCGATGGTGTTCATCAGAATCGTGCGCCGCCCCGTCGGCGAGGCGCCGGAATGGGTCAGGGACGCCTGGTTCGGGCTCATGCTGCCGACCATGCGCGGATCGCCGCGGAGCTGGCCCGTGTCTGGTGTTCTAAGTGGCCGGGCCAACGTCTTTGAGCGCATCCGCGACCGGATCCAGGGCAGGACGCGGCGCCTGACAGGCTATGCGGTCAACGCGAAAGCCGCCGTCGATCTGCTGGCCGCAAACCATCCGGCGGCGGCGCAATGGTGGCGCGAGAGGGCCCCAAAGCTGCTGACCGGGAATCGTCATTTCCTGTTCGACATTGATTGCTGCGAGCCTGTCGAGGAGTCGCTGCCAGCCGACGACCTGCCGGATTGGCCAAGGGAATTCTGGCGCGCCTGTCCGGCTTCGACCGGCTGGATCGCCCTGTTGTGGACAATCGCAACCCTCGTTCGCATCGCCCATGTGATGATATTTCCAGGCGAGGAGATGCGCCCGGTAACCTCTGTCCTCTACCTCAGCGGCATGCCGGTGTTTGCCGGGTTCCTGGCCGCGTGGGTAAGGCGTCTGCGCGCTGCGAGACTTACCCTGGTATCCGCGCTGGTGTCGCTCGATCTGGTCATGTCATGCATCGCGCTGGCGCTGGCGTTCATTCTTCCGAACTCCTGGCATTACCTCTGGTACGCCGCAGGGCTTTATTTTCTGGTTATCGCTGTTCTTATCGGCAGGGGCCTGTCCGGGTTGACGAGCCGGAAACGGCGGGCCGCCGCTATCCTAGTGGTGATCGCCGCCAATTTCGGGGCCGCCTCCCTGCAAACCATGGATGATGCCTTCTGGCTGGTGTCAGCGGTAGCGCGGCCCCTGTTCGGACAGCCAGCCCCTCCTGCTCAGGACGATACCGCCCCACCGACGATCGACGCCGATCTTTTGTGGCGCGCGCAACCGGCGCTGGTGCGGAAGGAAATCGCAGCCCTGCGGCCGCGCACCGCGGCGACGATGAACGTCTATGCAATGGCGGTGGCCGGATCGGGCGTTCAGGCGCTTTTCTCGAGGGAGGCGCACGAGGCGCTGCGGGTTGCCGCCTTGCATTTCGGTGATGGCGACCGTGGCGGCGCGCTGCTCTCGAACGGCGCGGCCGATTTCATGCAGGCGCCGCTCGCCACCCGCGACAACATCGCCGCGATCGCCCGGGGCATCGGCGACAAAGCCGATCATCGGCGGGATCTGATTTTCCTCTATCTTACCTCTCATGGCAGCCGCACGGCGGAACTGATGAGCGCATTGCCTAACTACCAGACGGTCCAGTCGATTTCATCGGCTTCGACCGCTGAAGCGCTCCACGAGTCAGGCGTCACGCGACGCGTCATCGTCGTTTCGGCGTGTTTCGCGGCCAGCTGGATGCCTGCGCTCGCCAATGACGACACGATCATCATCACCGCGGCCGCGAAGGACCGGACTTCGTTTGGTTGCGATGACAGCCGCCGTATGACCCTTTTCGGGGAAACGTTTCTCGGAAGCCTGGCGATCAAGGGCATCTCCCTCCATGACGCCTTCGAAGGCGCAAAACGGAAGATCTCTCTCGAGGAAATCAGACAGAACATTACGCCTTCCCTGCCGCAGGCGTTCGTCGGGCGGAACATGGACTCGCTCTGGCTGGGTAATCTCCCGCGGACCCCGACCCCATAGGCGCTAGGATAAGGGACATTTCCCTATTTCTAGCGTAGCTGCAGCTGCTAAACATCTTGAAGATGACCCACGGACGACCTCTCCCATCTGGGAGAGGGAGGGGCCCGATCGCGCGGCGATTGGGAGGGTGAGGGTCTGTAGCGTTGACAGAAAGACCCTCATCTTCCCACGCCAAGAGGCGCGGGCCCCTTCTTCTCCCAGTCGGGAGAAGTGATTTGTGGGCTGCTTTCGAGATACGGGAATACGGCAACCCCATCATGGAGAGAGGGGCAAATCCCTTATCCTAGCGCCTATGG
>JANXTX010000384.1 GCA_025352165.1 Caulobacteraceae bacterium
CGTCCTAAGGCACATGGCGCTCAACATTCTCAACGCCAACAAATCCAAAATCTCAGCCCGACGGAAAATCAAACGCGCTGGGTGGAACAACAATTTTCTCGCCAACCTCATCGCTCAGTTTTGATATGCGATTGCCCTGCCCATCGCCGCCACGATAGCCATGTCGCCGGGCTGATAGGTGCGGACCGAGACCGTGACGCCAACCGGAATGAACGGCGCGGCGCCTAGCTGGATCTTAGAGCCGATGACGGAGAGGCGCGTTGGCATGGCGGGTTCCTCAGGCGCCGGGGACCGTGGCGTTGATCACCGGCGGGGTGGGCGGCGCGGGCTTGCCGGCGGCTTTCAGGTCGCTGACCCACTGGTTGAACGCCGCGGCCAGCATCACCTGGTCGGCCACCAGTTTGGTGGCATCCGCCGGCAGCGCGGCCTTGTTGGTCACGAAGTCGGTCTTTGCCGCCAGCAGGTCGTTGTTGACCAGCACGGTGTCGGCCTCGACCGCGACCTGGTCGGCCTGCACGGCCGGGCTGAAGTAGCCGGCGAGGCCCGCGCATCCCGAAAGCAGGAGCGCCAGCGGGACGATGAACGCCACGCCGAGGGTTGCGTGTTTCATGTGATCGGATCCTTCAGAGAGCCGGGCTCGCCGGCGGGGGGTGGAACGGGGGTGTGGCCGACGCCCTGCAGGGTCAGGGCTCCGGCCAATGCGCCGAGGATGAAGGTCACCGACTGCTGGTTGGGCGTCGGGATCGGCGTGAACAGCATCGTCACGCCAAAGCCGCCGAGGATCGCAAGCGCGAAGCCGGCCAGCAGCAGCTGCGGATTGATCGGAACCATGCGGGTGTGCTTTCGGTTTCAGGAGGGCGAGCGAGCGCCGTGGCGCACCATGAAGGCCAGCCGCTGGGCTCGCCGGCCCACCTGGCCCGCCCATTTGCTCAGCAGGAAGGCGGCCGAAGCGTTGGCCCAGTCGCCGCTCTCGAGGTATTTCAGGGCGTGCGTGAAGGTCAGCAGCGTGGCGACGCCCATGTTGAAGCCCATCTCGGCGAGCGCGTCCTGGCGAACGTCGTCCAGGGTCCGCCACCAGGCCAGCGCGTGGTCCAGTTGGGTGACGACACGCCCGACATCCTTGTTGAGCGTGGTCTGCGCTTCCTGGAGACTCCAGACCTCGCCCGCGACGACGCCCTCGGCGTGGCCATAGCCGATCGTCCAGCGGCCGACGGTGTCCTGATAGGCCCTAAGCCGCAGCCCCTCGTCGCGTTCGAGATCGTCGAACAGCATCGGCGTCATGGGGCAGCCTTTCAGACGATCTTGCTGGCGGACCGGCCGGCGAAGGCGATGCCGGGGATCACCGCCAGCTCCAGCGTCCCCAGCCCCTGCAGGGTGTCGGCCGGATCGGCCCAAAGGCCCTCGGGCGCGGTCGGATCATCGCCGGTTCCGCTGAAGCTCGGCGTCGCGCCGGCGGTTGTCCCGCTATCGGTGAAGGTGAAGCTCGCGCTGAGACCGAAGTCGCCGGTGATCGGCGCATATCCCGGCGAGAACCGCGTGACGCGCTGCGCCGGATAGAACGCATCGAAGGCGTCGGACGCCAGCAGGCTGGCCGCCAGCCGCCTGACGGGGCTGTAGGGAACCACAACCGCGACGATGACCGGCAAGGGCGCATAGGCCCGCCGCTGAGCCGGCTGAGGGTCCTCCGCGAACAGATCGAGCCCGGAAAAGCTATGGGCGCGGGAGAAGCCACGCCGGGCCACCACCGGGGAATACGACCGGCGCGGCCCGTGAATCGCCGGCTCGAACGGCTCATGAAAGATATAGGACATTCATGAACCTCCTCCCTCCCCCTTGTGGGGAGGGACAGGACGCGCAGCGTCCAGGGTGGGGAACGGTGACAGAGCGGCGCCGCTTCTGACTAGCCTGCCACACCCCAACCTGACGCGTCCCCGCCTACGCCCCGCGGGCTTCGGTGGACAGGCCGCGTCTGTCCCTCTCCACATGGGGAGAGGGAGGAATATCCGCTTAGAACAGCTCTTCAATCAGGATGGTCCCCGACACCAGCGTCGCCCCTGACGGGGCTGTCGACAGGTTCAGCGCCACGCCCTGGCTGACGGCGATCACCGGTCGCTCATCAGGCGTGAACACCACCAGGAAGCCGTTGAGGAACTCCCAGTCCCGCGCCATCAGGATGGTCGAGGCGCCCGAGGTGGTCATCGCCGTGGTGTCGTTGGCCCTTGCCGTGGCCGTGGCCACACCATCACCAAAATTAAGCTTCGCCGGCGTCACCGCCGTGCCTCCGGAGCCGGCGGTCACCACGGTGGGGAAGCGCACCAGCTTGACCGGCTTGCTCTCCCACGCCGTCAGGGTGCGCTGGCCCAGCTCGATGCGGTGAATCTTGAACGCCATGCCGGCGGTCGCGGTGATGTTGATCAGGTCCTGCGTCGCCGCCACCGAAACATCGGCGAAGTTGATCGAGTACATGCGTCCGGTCATTGGTCAGAACTCCAGATAGGAAAAGCGGGGCGCCAGGGAAAAGGGCGAGGCGACGGCGCCCGAGAATGTCAGGGTGTTGACACCCCAGGTTCGCGAGGTCCCCAGCGTGGGCGCATAGGTGACGGCGCTGTTGGCCATGGTGATCTGCCAGGCCCAGTGCAGGCCGTCGCCGTTGAGACTCGAAGCCAGCGAGGTGAACCCCGCCGCCTCGGTGAAGGTGTCCCCCGATCCGGCGCTGACCTGTGTGAGGCCAATGACGATCTCATTGGGCCAGCCCAGAACCGCCGTGGCGATGGTCGGCGCGGTCGAGGTTCCCAGCGCGCCGACGCCGATCAGGTTGACCGCCGCGCAGCCGGTGACCGACACGGCCGCAATGTTCTTGACCGGTGTCGTGGCGCCATAAGTGACCGTAATCGTTCCGCCGCTCGGCAGCGTAATCGTGTTGAAGCTCCAGAAAATCCGCTGTTTGCCCGTGCCGTTGGCGAAGGTCGTGTCGCTGGAATAGGTATTGCCCGCGCTGTCGGCGCAGGTGTTGATGGCCGTCGTCTGGCTGCCCGAGGCGACCACCACGATCAGCCCGCCCGCCGGCGCGGCCGCCGTCGTGGTCAGCACCAGCGTGGTCGCCACCCCGCCAGCCGCGTTGGTGGCGCCAAGCGCCAAAGGCATGCCGATCGACATCCTGCCCTCCGAAGCTTTAGCGTAGGTGGGCCTGTCGTCCGAAGCCCAAAGGGCGAAGGAGGACTAGAAGTAGTCCGCGATCACGCGGTCGTGGACGACGCCGGTGCGCAGCATCAGCGCGGAGCGTCCCCGGGCGATGCGCCTGGCCAGGCCCGGCGTGGGTTCTCCGCCGCCCGGCAGCATCTCCATCATCCGTTCGGCCACCAGGGCGGCCAGGGCGGAGGAATATCGGTTGTTGAACGGCGTCTGGCCATCGAGCGTCAGGCCCGTCGCCGCCGTCCATGTGTTGATGTCGGCGCGGTAGAAATAGAGCGCCTGAGTTGTTCCGACGATCTCGATGCGGGTCCCATCGCGCGGCTGACGGTACTGGACGCCGTCGGCCGCCCCGGTGGTCCCGACTGGGGCGATTGTCGCGCCGCAGCCCCGCGAAGGCGGAAAGCCATAGTCGTAGGGATCCGGCGTGCTGAACATCGGGATCGCGTTGGGCAGGGTCACCGATATGGTCGAGCCGGCCTGGATGCGGATCCGCTGGTTTTCCGACGGGATCACGTTGGCCGTCACGTCCACGTCGAGCATCGGCCCCCGCGCCTCGTGAATCTCGAGCGTCAGCAGGCAGATCGCCTCGATCCCCACGCTCAGCTCATCGATGCCGGGCGCATCGCCCACGCCGAGCGCCTTCAAAGCCCGCATGGCCTCGGCGATGATCACCCGGCAGGTGGCCACCGGACTAGACCGCTTCGCCTTCGACGGGTTCCAGCGATTGCGGGGCCTCCTCGACGGCCTGGCCCTCGATCACCGCTTCGCTCTCGAACTGCGGGTTGGTGCTCAGGGTCGCCTGATCGGCGGGATCCATATCGGCGATGTTGACCCACCGCGACTGGTAGAAGGTCTTGCCGAAAGTGTCGGTCGACGCCTCGGCGCCCACGTAGCGAATGCGCATGCTGCGTCTCCGGATTTTAGGGGAAGGTGGACCGTGGGAGATCTGGACCGGGGGCGTCTCGCCCCCGTGCTTTCGCCACCCACGGTCCGTTGAAGTCGGGGGCGGGACGCCCCCGGTCCGATCGGCTACGGGTTCGAGCCCGCGGTGTCCTCGACGTAGAACTCGACGTCGAGTTCCAGCGTTCCGGCCACGGCTGTCGCCGCAGCCGCGTGGACCGTGCAGACAATCGCCTGCTTGGCCCCGGAGACGTTCTTGTAGAGATAGCCGGCCGCTGAAAGCCCAGTGCCGATATCGGCCGAGGCCCCGACGGCGCGTCCGACTGTGGAAATCGCCGCCTTGAATAGCTGCGGGGTGCCCGGAACGCCCATGTCGAGCGTCAGGGCGGGCGCGCCGTTGCTGTCCAACTGCGTGGCGGCTTTCAGCACCATCGAGGCGACGATCGCGTTCCTCGGCAGATAGCCGAAGTTGATCACGTCATTGATCGCCCAGGTCGAGATCGACCCGGTTGTCGCGTGGATGTGCTGGGTGATCTGGTAGAATCCGTGGCCGGTGCCCGCGGGCTGGGCCTGGGCATACAGGGGTGTGGAATAGGTGGTCGCCATGACGGCGTGCTCCTTTCAGGAGAAGGGGGTAGCGATGGGATCGCGGCGGCGGATGGGCTTTGCCAACGCGTCATGGCCGGTCTCTTGTACCGGCCACCCATGCCGCGACCTGGGGAAGTTTCCCGGGCTGAACCATGGGTGGTCGGGACAGGCCCGACCATGACGGCAGATCATTGCCCACCAGCGGTGGGTTGGCCGGCTTAGCTGTCGGCGGCCGCCGAAACGAACATCGTCACGATGCCGTTCTGGATACCGTTGAAGTTGATCTTCTTGACCCCCAACAACTCCTCGATCGCCACACCAGGACGGAAGCCGTAGTCCTTGATGTTGTCGGTCTTCGGGGTGGGTTCCTGACCCCAGGCGATGCCGACAGAGCCGCCGCCGCACAGGAAGATAGGTCGAACGTCGGTCGCCGAGCCGCCGGTGCCGGTAAAGCCGGTTCCGCCGTTCACCAGCGACATGCCCAGGCAATAGTCGTCGATTTCCGGCACTTCGCGGTGGATGACACCGTCATAGACCAGATCGCCGTCCTGGAAGATCGGGTTGTCCTGCATGCCCAGCGATTCACGCGCCCGTGCCTGGGTGTTGGCCGTCACCATGGTGGTGTCGGCTTTTAGATCCCGGAACGTCCGCGCGCCGTGGAAGCAGACAAAGAACTCCCGCCCATCCCCCGCGGTCGCCCGGAACGGACGGATGCGCGGGTCGGCCAGCTTGGCGATACGCTTGCCGAGGCTGACCGAAGCCACGCTGACCTTGGTACCCGAGACGATATTGCCCAGGGCGGTGGCCAGAGTGGTCGAATAGTTCGACTTCAGTGCCCCGAACAGTACGCGATCGGGGTTGGCGGTCAGCCAGGTGGTCTGCTGGCCCGTGGTCGACTGATCCCAGGGAACGACGGTCCCGGCGGTGTCCGAAACGATACCGGCCAGCGCGCGGATGATGTCATCCCTGATCTTTTCCGATTCCCAGACCACCAGAGCGTCGCGAGCGGCGTTCAGGAGGTTGATCTCGGTGCGGAACTGGGTGGATTTGGGGACGCGGACGCCGTTCCTGCGCCAATCGATCGTGATCGGGCAGTTGTAGTTGGTCAGGTCCTCTTCGAGGCCGTCCAGCACCGTGGCGCCGGTAACGCCGGCGGATTTCAGACGCCCGATGAAGGGGATGTTGATCGTCCGGCCGGCTTCTTCCTGCAGCTCGAAGCGCGTCAGGATGATGCCGCCCTTGTTGATGTCGGCGTTGGTCATGTACGGCATGAAGCGGGACTGACGAACATACTCCTGGAAGTACTTCGAGACCCAGATCTGCCGTTCACTGGCAGTTGCGAGAATGGTTTCGGCCACTTAGGGCGCTCCTATCGGAAAAGCCCGGCGTAGGCATTGCCCTCACCTACAGGAACAGCTCCGTGGCCTTGTGAGCCATTGCCTGGAGCATTCGCGAGGGATCGGGGGATTGCCACGGCGGGCGAGGATTGAGGGGAATTGCCGTTGGTCTGCGCCTGGAGTGTTTTCCAGGCTCGAAACGCCTCGAGATCGCCGGCGCCGACCTCAGCCGCGACGCGTTCGCGGTTGTAAGCCTGGATGGCGGCCTCGTAGGGGTCCTCACTTGAACGCATCTGCTGATTGAAGAAGGGATCGGCGTCGCACTTCGCCTCCGCCCAGTCATGCACGGTAGAGACACCGGCCTTGCCGTATTCCCTCTCGGCGAACCGGCGAGACGCCCCGAGGTTGGCGGTATAGAGCCGCGCCTCGACCTGGGCCTCAAAGCTCGGGGGCTGGGCATAGGCCTGCGCCGTTGCCGTGTCCCTTGCCCGGTAGTCGGCGACCTGCCGCTCCAGCGCCTGACGTTTGTCCCGCTCGTCCAGCATCGCCGCGAGAGGCACATGGCCAGGCTCGGGTCTTTGGGCGTGTGAAACAGGTTCCGGCGCTGCCGGCGCTTCGGCCGCGGGAGCGACCTCCCCGGCCAGCGTTGCAAAGTCTTCAATCTCGGGGGCTTCGCCCTCGAGGAATTGCAGAGTGTTTGTCATGAATGTCCCTCGCCCAAACGGTGGCGGCCCGAAAAGCCCGAAGCCCGGCTGCGGCTCGTATCGTGGTTGGAACGCCCGCTTGCCGCGCCAGTGCCCAATGGGCGCGGACGGACACCCCGGCGGCGGGTCTGGTTCTGAAAGGACCGTGGGCGTCCCGCCCACGCGGACGAGACGTCCAAGGCCCTATTGAGGTAGGGGCGGCTGTCCCTGCTGCGGCAACGTCGGCAGCACAGCCTGCTGGTTCGGATCGACCGGCGGCGCCTGCTGCGGCTGCTGGCCGCTGTCGATGCCCTTTTCCAGGCCCGCCGCCATAACGTCGGCGTGAACCGAATGCGCATAGCCGAGCGCGTTCAGTGCATGGGCGAACCCGGACGCCTGGTGCAGACCGGCCTTGGCCTGGGTCTCGGATATCTTCGCGGTGGCCATCTGCTGACCGACCTGATCGTGTTGGCGCCGCTGCTGGTCCTGCGCCTGCTCAGCCTGCGCGAGGCTGTCGAGAACCGACCGCTTGTGTGGGATCGGCGAGAGCTGGATCAGCTGCCTGAGCGAGATCTGCTGCTGATAGATCGGGCTCGCCCCGACCAGTTGCATCAGCTCGGCGAAGGCTTCCTGCTGAATCGTGCCCGTATCCGGTTGCGTGTCGACTTCAATGTCGACGTCCATCTCCGCCACCACGTTCTTATAACCAAGGATGCCGGGTTGCAGGGCGGGCATGCCGGATTGAGGGTCGATACCCACAACAGGAGCGCCGCCAGGCACAGGTTGATTGAGACCGACGAACCTGGGTGCATTCTCGTCATCCGTTACCCGTATGAACTGCGGCGCCTTCCAGAACTGCTTCGCCCGGGCCCAGCACTGCCGGTAGACGCGCAATTCCCAGTCCTCGACGGCGCCATAGAGATTGGCCAGCTCGACAAGCCCCGATTGCTGTCTGGCCAGCAGGGCCCGTCCCGAGGAGTCGTGATTATCCCGGCCCAGCACCGCCGGGTTTGGTCCCATCCGCTCGATCTCGGACTTGGCCTCGGCGAGCATCTCGAGATTTCCCCGGAACTCGACGGTGTTAGGACTCATCCGCCAGCCGTACGGCAAAACGCCATCCGGCCGCGCCGCCTCCCGCCGCGCAACGTCGGAATCCGTATCGATGGCGCTGGGGTCGGCCATTTCGATGCGGGAGGTTGCCAGCAGGTTCAGCGCTCTTGAGCGTCGCTTGTTGACCTCGTCCTGAGGCCCGATCATGTCCCAGACCGCGCCGTATCGGGAATTGTCGCGCTTCACATAGGCCGACATGGCCTCAATGGGGCAATCCGGCCGGCCTTTGTGGTCCAGATACGGACTATCCGCCGCATCCAGGATGTCCGAGCCGGTGAACACCGCCCGCTTCCAGCCTGGCCGCCGAAGCCCGCCTTCGGGCGTAGGAGGGCCGCCCTCGCGATAGTACATCTCCACCACCATCAGGCGGCGTTGCTTCACGTCCACCCAGGGCGAACCGCCCGAGCCTGAAAAGCCCAGCGGCCGATCCTGAAAGCTTTGGTCCGGCGCCATGCCGCCGCCAACGCCGTTCTCGACCGTCGCCTCGATCTCCGCGTCGTGGCCCGGATACAGCGCCGCGACATCATCCTGATACATCCACTTTGCAATTCCGAGGAATCACGCATCCTTGAAGTCTTTCCGCCGGGCTCGCGGGTCGTGGAAGAACTCCTCCCAGCGCACCTGGGTTATCGTCACCTGCTTGTCGTCATCCACGCCCATCAGCGCGGCCATGGTGCCGGGCACCAGCATGTCCAGAAAGCAGTCCTGCTTTGTCCGTTTGAAGCGATTGAAGTCGGCGATGTAGCGCAGCACATCCGTCGCCGCGTCGGCCGAGTCATCGTCGCCGGGATTGCGCGGCCACGCCCGAGGGTCCGACCGCCCCTTCTCGGTCACACCAATGATGCCATTGATTGCCGGCTTGACCCGATTGATCGTGATCACCGGCTGTCCCCGTGCCTCATACTTCCCCAGCTCAACGCCACTGAACTGGTCGGAATCGTAATAGTCGATCGCCTGCAGCGCATTGGTCCGTGACTGCTGTGTCAGGTCGCGCGCCTCGGTGAAGTACCGCTTCAGCTTCGCCAGCGACGGCGTGGTCGCGGTGGCCGTGTCCCCCGCATCGTCGGTCGATCCGATCTGGGCTGACCCGGCATCCTGGAGACCATTTTGCCCGACCTTGAAGTTCCGCCCCAGGGTCGACGCGTTCCGCTCTTCGGGCAACGGGTTGGCCATGGGAGCAGGTTCCGATCTTAGACGTTGGCGCACGGGCTACACTCAAAGCCATCCCTGCCGGCTAGGCGCCCGCTTGAGGTCCGGCAACGCTATTTCATTGTGTGGGGAAGTGGTGCGGCGTCGTCTCGATACCGATTTCCACTTTGCATAATGAAACATATTCTGGGCCGGTTGTCAAGCGATAGTTGGCGCCCGCCTCACATGTTCTTCCAGTTGTTCGACGCTTTCCAGCTCGTCCCACGCCCCCACTCCTGCTCCCAGCGGTCGGGCGGATTGACGACAGGCGCCGCCTGGCGGGCGATCAGCGGACGGCTCAGGCAGGCATAGCGCGCCTCGTCGGCGACATGATCCTCAGCCGCGGTATCCAGATCTTCCGGCCGGGCCGGATCGTGCTGCAATACCGGCACGGTGCGGATGAAATGGCGGCAGGTGTCGAACACATAAAGCATTGGCGCGCCCGCATCACCGACGATACGGGCCCGCAGCTGATCCCAACCGCTCAGCGCGCCGGCCTTTCCCACCCGGGTATTATCGGCCGGCCTAAAGCCGACGCCGGCGCGGCGCATCCGCTCGCCGATCGATGGACCGCCGTCCTGGCGGAAGATTGATGGATCGGCAACCGCCAGGCGAATTGCCTCGCCGTTCTCGCGCTCCAGGATGCCCGCCGCCACTGCCTCGGCATCCAGCCTCAGCCCCTCGTTCGGTCGACCGTTGCTGCCGTACCATTCGCGATAGCGCACCAGGGCGCCTCGCGGGATGGGCGCCTCGCCACCGGCATCATAGGGATCACTCACCACCGCCCACCAGCCGACGCTGAAAGGCGCGGCATATCCCCAGTCAAACGACCGCAGCCGCGTCCACCGTGGAGGAACCGCGAATGGCCGCACGATATTGCGCGTGCTCCATTTGTCGAAAAAGGCGCCCTCAATGACGTTCCAGTCACCGTCGAGCCACGCGCGGACCAGTTGCTCGCTGCCCGACTGCCGCAGCCTCGCGACATACAGCGGATCGCTTTCCGCGAGCTTTGGATTGTCGGCGAGCTTGGCGGGAATGAAGATCCGGGCAAGCCCATCCTCCTCGGTAAGTTCCCAGGGTCCTGGATCGATGTAGCGCGCCTTCACCCAGTTGTGGCCTGGGCCACCAGGATTGCACGTTGCGCGAAAGCCGCATGAGACCCCCGCCGCGCTGCGCAAGGTGGCCTTGAGTTTGTCTATCGCTTTGGGATCGGCAAACTGCGTCAGTTCCTCGACATACACTCGCGTGTAGTCGTGCCCCTGGTAGATGTCCGCATCGGCGTCCCGATCCAGATACCGGAAATACAAAACCGCTCCGCTTGGCCAGGTGAAGCGCGACTTGGCCTCCTCCCAGCGCGCGCCGAACGCGCGATAAATCTTGCGCGCCCGCGAAATCGTCGGCTCAAGCGCAACGCGTGAGCGACGCACCAGCAGCCCACGCGCCGCCGATCCATATTTCCTGGCGTGAAAGGCGAAGTCGCCCAGCGCCGCATCCGTCTTGCCACCGCCGCGTGCCCCGCCATAGACAACCTCAAACACCTGGCTCTCGACAAACGCCGCCTGAGGGCCAGGCTGCGGGGTCCAGCTATCGGGACGGGGCATGCTTGGCCAGCCAATCGGCATTGCTCAGCGGCGGCTCCCGCGGCGCGATGTGCTGCTCACCCGTCAAAGGCTCGGCGAGCCGTCCCTTGAGCCTGGCGGCTTCGGCCAACAGACCCTTGGCCGCCACCATGCCGGCTGCCGTCTGGAAGGCGCCCGCCTCACGCGCCAATCGCATGAGTTCGTTGATCACAGGGGCAATATCGGGTGTTTCGCCCCAGTAAATGTGATCGCATAACTCTCTTATGCGTTCGGCCATGCCCTTGATGCCCTCAACCCTTTTGGAGTTGCCGCTGCCGGCAAAACCGGCCTCCTTGTAGGCTGCGTTTTTGGAATGACCGATGGCGCGAGCGCGCGCGTACGCCTCGTGCAGAGGATTGATCAGGGTTGGCATGCTCGCCTCGATACGGGGTTGGGAGGGCGGAGAAGGCGACAGCGGCAATGCCGTGTCCTCGCCAATTCTCATCTTGCATATTGCAATACCATTTCACCCGGTTTGTCAAGCGAATAGTGCGGCAAGGCGATTCGAAGGGACAGCAAACTCGGCGACTGAAAGCGCGCCCCTGATGGTTCGGGAGAAACCCGCACCAATTTAACCGTCAGAGCGCTAGGGATCGCGGTTTGAAAAGAGCCGCCTCATGCCCCACCCACGACTCGGTCGAATGGACGCTTCCGCCGGATGGCCGGGAGAGTCCCGCCATGGCGGCTACAAAGGCATGCGCCGACGCCGCGGCGGCGATGACCAACGTTCCCCCCTGGCCGTCACTACTGGCCACAAAAGTCGTCGTCGTGTAGTCGCCGCCCACCAGATCCAGTGTTGCCGTGTGCGTCCCGTCAGTGACCGTCAACCTGCCAAAGCCGGCCGCGCCGGAAAACGTCGCCTCTCCCGCGCCGGCGAAACCGATGTCGCGAAGATCGAGGACGGTTCCCCCGCCCGTTGCGAAAGCGGAAATGTAACCTGCAAACGATCTGGAATGCGCCAACACAAGGCTCCCGCCGCCGGCCCCAAACGCGATCCCGCCCAAGTAATGCGCCAGGACCGCCAGCGTGCCGCTGTCGATGACCGCCCCGCCGGTCCCATTGATCTGCACATCCCCAGACAGGGTTAGTGTCCCGCCCATCGCCTCAAGGGTGCCGCTATTGACGACGCCGCTCTCGATCGTCACCACGCCGCCCGCTTCGGCCACGATCAGGCCGGCGTTGGTGATCACATTGTTCCCGGTGTCGATCACCAGTCCTGTCGACCTGGTCCCCGCGATCACCCCGGCGGCGCCGTTGATCAAGGTCAGGTTCCGCGCGCCCAGAAGACCGCGACCGGAGATCGTGTTGTCGACGTTGTCCAGCACCGCCGACGGCGAAAGACCGGTGATCGCGCTCATCCGCGAATTCAGTGTGATCGTACCGCCGCCGCTGAGCGTCACGCCACTCGGCAGGATGCGCAGGGTCGTCGGGTCGCCGGCGCCGGCCACCCCGATACGCCCGCTATTGACGATCTGGCCCTCAATGCCGAGGACCTGCCCGTCGTTGATCAGGATCCGCCCCTCGTTTTGCACAGCGAAACGCGTCCCGTCGAGCTGCGGTAGACCGACGCCGAGCAGGCCAATCACCCCCGTGCCGGTGGTTTTGAGAAATCCACCGATGATGTCCGTGCTTCCCAGCAGCACCATCGAACCGGAACGAGCAAGGATCATTCCGCCTGCGGAATCGTCAATCGTTCCACTGCGGATCTGCAGTCCGGCCGCTCCGGAGGCTTCGAAGAGGCCGGCATTGATGACCGGCTGGCTTCCCGCATCGATCACGAGAGGCGCACTTGCCCCCGTAGCATCAATAGTACCCTTGGCCTCATTCGCCAGCGCATAACCGCCATTGTACCCGACCTCAACGAGGTTGCCGAATCCCTCGATGGTGTTGCCCGCGTTGGTCAATGTCGCCGTGGGGCCTCCGAAGGATTGGATAAAGCCGCCTGCCAGCTCGACTATGCCGGCGCCATAGAGCGTAAGATTTGACCCCAGGGCCAGGCTACCCGCACCGACCACGACAGATCCCGGGTTGTTGAATGTGCCCGCGACATCCAGGACGCTCCCATACCCATCCAGGACGATCGTCCCGCTATTGGCCCCACGCGCCGCGAGCAAGCCCGTACCCGCACTCGCGACGAAACCCGAATTGACCGCTATTTCGAGGGTCGCGTTGCCGGCCGTTGCAATCGAATGAACGGAAATCCAAGTCGTACCAGAGACAGTGACGACATAATTCCTTTTTCCCGAAGCATCGAGGAAGGCGTCATTACTCGGCCCGGGCGCCACGCCGCCAGTCCAGTTCGAGGCGGTTCCAAAGTAACCGTCGACTGCGCTTGCCCAATGAATTTGAGACATGATCGGGCGCCTCCCATGCGCGGCACAAGTCGTCGGCCCGCAGCCGAGCCGCGTCAATAGCAGCGCCCATCAAACCGACGCGAGCGGAACGTTCGCTGTCTGCCCCCTATGGCTCCGGCGAGACCCGCACCAGCAGCTTGCCGTCGTGGTCGCCGCTGAACAGCCGACCCAGCGCATCGACGGCGTTTTCCAGGCCATCCTCGACATGGGCCTTCCACTTAAGCTCACCGCTCAGCACCATCGGCGTCATCGCCGCGAACGCCTCGGCGGCGCGGGGCAGGTACTCGATGACGATGAAGCCCTTGATCAGCAGGCGGTGCATCAGCACGCGGCCGAAATCGGTTGGCCCTTTCACCGGGCCCTCGTCGTTGTAGGTCGAGATCAGACCGCAGACCGCCATGCGGGCGAAGTTGTTCAGGCGCGAATACACCGCGTCCATGATCTCCCCGCCGACGTTCTCGAAATTGGCGTCGATGCCATTGGGGCAAAGCCGGTCAAGCGCCGCGCCGACATCCTCGTTCTTGTAGTCGACGGCGCCATCGAAACCGAGCTCGCCCGTCAGCCAGTCGCACTTGGCCTTGCCGCCGGCGATACCGATCACCCGCGCGCCCGCCTTCTTGGCCATTTGCCCGGCGATCGAGCCGACCGCGCCCGCCGCTGCTGAAACAACCACGGTTTCGCCCGGCTGCGGACGGCAGATATCCATCATGCCGAAATAGCCGGTCAGTCCGGTGCCGCCGAGCACGCTCATATAGGCGGTCAACGGCACGCCAGGGATTACCGGCACGGGGCTGATGCCGCCTGCCTGCGCGATCGTGTGCGTCGACCAGCCAGTAAGGCCGGGATTGACGACGTCGCCCTGCTTGAACAGATCCGAGCGCGACCGCTGGACCACCCCGATGCCGCCGCCACGCATCGTCTCGCCGATCTGCACCGGCGGCATGTACTGATCCTGGTCGCTCATCCACAGACGATTGGTTGGGTCGAGCGAGAGATAGACGGTGCTTATCAGCACCTCGCCGTCTTCCAGGTCGCGGACCGGCTCTTCCACCAGCGCCAGGTCGCCGGGCTGGATATTTCCCTGCGGACGCCGTTGCAGCACCCAGCGCTTGGACATGTTCATCGGGTCGTTCCTCTTGAATTTCTCAGCCGACCAGGCCGCCGAGCCAGCGGAACAACGCTGGCAACAGGGCTGTCCGGGCCGCTTCAATGACAATAATGGCGATCATCGGTGTGATGTCCAGGCTGCCGATGGGCGGTATGATTCGGCGAATTGGCGCCAGGAGTGGGCGGCTGATGTTCTCCAGAACCCTGACGATGTTGTACGCCGTCCGGTTTCTCAGGTTGATGACGTCGAACGCCACCAGCCAGCTCACCACCACGCTGACGACGATCAACGCTTCCAGCAGGCCGAGAAGGCTGTTGACGATCTGAAACAGGAATTCGAGTATCGCGATCACTGGCGCTGTCCCCCTTGGGTCGGCGCTAGGTATCGATGCGACGATCTCGTTGCAAGCCGCGTTTCACGCTCATTCTTGACACCATGACGCCCCGTCTCTTATGTGCCGCGCTCTCCTGCCCAAGTGGCAAGGGGCCGTAGCTCAGATGGTAGAGCGCCTCGTTCGCAATGAGGAGGTCAGGGGTTCGATTCCCCTCGGCTCCACCAGGGATTTCAGATACTTAACCTTCTGATCAGGAAAATTTCCGGCATTCCGATACCATCGCGATACCAACGGAAACACTCCTAACCGATAGGCGCCGCGCGTCTATTGCGAACCGCGACCAAACGCCGTGACTTCCCATGTGTGTTCAGCTGGTAGCGGCGATGCACCGATTTCCTTGAGTTGCCATTGTTTCGCCGCTTCCGAATTGGAGGTACGGTGGAGGCGGATATAGCGACCCAGGTGTGTCGCACCAAAGTCGGATCGCCGATTTTTACACCAGTGAAGTTTTCTCATAGTTTTCGCCAAATTTTTTGGGCCGCCAGCCGAATCTACACTAGCGTCGAGCGTCATTGAGCGTGAAAGTAGATTAGAAGGAATGGCTCGCATGTACGGTGTAGACTACAACAACCCTTGGATAACCGATGCGTTGTCCGCTCCCCGGCGCGCGAGCGCTTTATTGTGCGCTCTTGTGGCGGCGGCCTTGGGCGCCCTCGTGCTATTTTCGGCTCGCGCGTTTGCCCAACCCTTCGAGATTTTTATCACCGGCGCGCTCCAGAACTTACCGCCACCCTGGTCGGTGACGAGTTCCCAGGCCATAGTGCAGATAATGGTCTTCGGCCTGCTACTCGCCATCGGCTATGCCGCCACACGGACCGAAGGACGCACACTATGGCGGCCAGAATCCCGCCCTCTTTTGAGCCTGATCTGCGGCCTGATCATAGGTGGGGCTGGCCTCTCGCTTAGCGTTGGCATGGCTTGGTCGATGGGCACCATAAAAGAAGCAGTGATCGCGCCTGTCTCCGCGCCAATCGGTGGCGTTGCAATGGGGGCCTTTCTGGTTGCTTTTCAAAGCGCCTCCGAAGAGGTCTATTTCCGCGGTTGGCTTCAGCCGGTTCTTTGCGCGAGGTGGGGCCCTTGGGTGGGCTTGATAGCTAGTTCGGCCTTGTTTGCCGGATTGCACATAATCGGGGGCGCTCAAAGCTTCGTTGCTTTGCTAAATATTTTTCTTGGTGGTGTAATGTTTGGACTGCTGGCGTTGCGGAGCGGGGGATTGTTCGCTGCGGTCGGCGCGCACTTTGCCTGGAACTGGACCGAAGCAGGCTGTTTTGGGCTCGCCCCAATCACAGGAGGGGCAATTGCAACCCTACAGCTTCGCCCAGAGACGCAATGGGGAGGAAGCTCAGGCAACATGAACGACAGCACTGCCACAACGATCGTGCTTTTGGTGATTGTGGTTGGGTTGGTGCTACTGGGCTCTACCCGGTCTGCGCCGCGCGCAAAGCATCAATCCGATCACGCTCTTTGAAGAAAGCTGTTCGCACCTGCCCCTCCAGCGGAGGCGCCGCATCCAGCTTTATCGACGTAGGATCTACTGGCGTATCATTGATGTGGAGTTCGTAGTGCAGATGAGGACCGGTGGAGCGACCGGTCATGCCGATCGCTCCAATCTGCTGTCCTTGTCGCACGCGTGCCCCGTTGACGATGCCAGGGCTGAAAGCACTCAAATGGAGGTACCAAGTTTCCCATCCGTTATCGTGCTTGAGGATGACACGATTGCCGGCCGTGCCAGCCATC
>JANXTX010000034.1 GCA_025352165.1 Caulobacteraceae bacterium
TAGATCTTGCACTTTGCAGCCGAAGGGGTAAGCTCATCCGGTCCTTCATTTCTTCAGGGCCTGAGTCGCCCCGGTGGATTTAATATGCGCGCAATTGACCTCTATGCGGGGATCGGGGGCTGGAGCCTCGGCCTCAAGCTCGCAGGCGTCGAGGTTGTCGCATCCTACGAGTGGTGGCAGCCGGCTATCGACACGCACAATGGCAACAATGACGGCAACCTTGTCCCGATTGACATCCGGAGGCTCGATGTCCGTGACCTTCCACGCGACATCGACCTTGTAGTTGGCAGCCCACCCTGCACCGAGTTCTCTTACGCCAACAGAGGGGGCAGCGGTAACCTCGTCGAGGGATTGAAGGATCTCGTAAAATTCCTCGAAGTCGTAGACCATTTGCGGCCAAAGTATTGGGCTCTGGAGAACGTGCCCCGCGTTGCCGAGGTGCTTACCCGAGGGTTTAACGATCCCAAACACGCTCTCTTCAAATTCCGACACCTCAATCCAGAAATCGACGTTGTGGACTTCTCGGAGTATGGTGCAGCACAGGCGCGGAGGCGTTGCATCGCAGGGAACATCCCGTTTGGCCTCCTTCGATCCTATAAGGATCAGATGAAACCCAGAACACTGGGCGATGTCGTCAACGCCTTATCACGCCCCGGCCGCATCGTAGACCCGATTTGGGGTGTATGCCTGCCCAAAGCTCAGCTAACCGAATGCCAAACTGAGCCACCGCTCAACCGCGAGGAGTTGCGGATGAATAGGGAATCCAAGGAATTCCATCCAGTCTACAACAACATGGCTTTCCCTGACCCATTGCACGAGCCGTCTCGGACGGTAACTGCCACATGCACGCGTGTTTCCAGGGAAAGTATCGTGATCGAAGACCCCCTTACGGCGGTGGCATTTCGCCGCCTGACCATAAGGGAACGGGCCAGCCTCCAAGGCTTCCCGATTACATATCAGTTCTATGCCCGCTCGTTTTCCGAGAAAGCCAAGATGGTAGGCAATGCCATCCCCCCACCTTTCACCTACCTCGTCGCCATGGCAGCACAGCAAGTGGCGCCGACCGATTTGATTGACTTCGAAACCGCAGGCTCCGCCCTGAGGTTGCCAGCGGCGCCAGCGCTTGTGACACAGCCAGATCGGGAAGGCCGATCATATGCTGCAGGCCGCAGTTTTCGGGCCGCTCTTCCCGGTCTGCGCTTCAAGAGCGGCATGCGGTTCGATTTGTCCAACGCGGTAGTGGATGGATCGGTCGACTGGAAGGTCCGCTTCTTCTTCGGGTCGTCCAAGGATATCCGGGAGATCGATCTCGACGGCTGCATCAGGCACGAACTCCAGAGAGCGCCTCTTATTGGATCGGTACTCGCTGAACTGCGCGGCTCGTTGCTCAAGGTTGAAGCTGAGCTTTGGACCACTGATCCTTACTCTCTCCAGTCGGTCTGGACGCGGCGCGCCGAGGGTATGAGCCCATTTGATCTGACAGATACACTCGGCCTACTCGCAGAGGAGTTGCACAGCGCGCTGGAGAAGAACTCGGACCCTGCAGTGCGGGATTACATGGCCGCATACGTTGTCGAGGTAGCCTCGGGGGACCAATCGGTAGACGAGCCAAAGGTCCCTGGTCAGAGCAAACTGGAAAAGTATGCGACTAGGATCATCAGCGGATTCGTGATTGGCGACTGGTTCAACACGCTTGCTTGGCACACCAAGATTCAGGCTGCAGCCTAGGAGTCGGTATCTTCCAAGTCTTCACTAAGGAGATCGGCGATGAATTCGGCTATCCGATCAGTTTCGTATATCTCGGTCACGCTATGCAAGTTGTTTGCGGTGATGAAGGCATCGCGACAGCCGCAGTGCTTCATAGCGCACATGCCGCCAAGGGGTCGGCGAAAAACTCTTCGAAGGGCGCGAACGGGATCGTTACACCCTCCCAAGTTCCTTCACCTCGATCCTCAGGCACATGTGACTTCAGATCGCGAGCCTCGATCACCGCTAATTTTGGCGTGGTCCCAGGCGGAAGCGCCCAGAAGTGAAATAGATGGGCGATACCGCTCATCGCCGTTTCCCATTCATTGCGGCTGATGTGAGCTTGTCCGCGCAAGCCCAAAGTGCTGGCCTTCACCTCGATTGCAAGCAACCCAGGTTCCCCAGGCACCGTGACTGAAAGGAGGTCGAAACCGTCCTCGTTGCTGTCAATGGCAACCCAACGTGGCTGACGTCCTGTTCGCACTGTTTCATGTGCAATGCTCAAACGCTCGCCACCACGGCCGATGGCTAGTAGCCTATCATTCCGGCGTCCGCGGGCGAGCGCCTGCAGGCGATCCCAGAACAGAACCATTCGCTCATCGGTCCCCTCAGCCAGCCCTCCTTCAACAATCATTTGCTTCACGCCGACTTCAGCGAATGCGATCACACGGGCGCGGCCAGAAGTTGCATTCTGGAGCCAAGGCGGCGAGACTAATTCTGCATAGTCTAGGAGGGTCTGGGCTAGCATGCCCTCGTAATCCGACGCGGACAGCACCCGCATGCCAGACGACGATACCACCAATAGACCCTCGTCATCGAGGGCGATCCAATTGAGAGTTTGGGTCAGTTCAAGCACCTGCGCTGCGGCGATGCCGCCAATGCGGCGCAACCCTTCAATGACCGCCGAGCCGGTTAGACCTTGGCTTCCGATTAGCCGTAGTAACTCGAAAGCAGCTTGGGCAGAGCCGGGTGACAGGCCGCTCAAACAGCTGCCCCAAGCAAATCTACGACCAGTGCGCGAATATCATCTGCTGCGAGCCCCGTCGAATAATCGTCTAGGTCCTCGGCTTCAAAATCTGTGGGGTCGATCGGAATCGGGTCCGGCTTGAGGGAAGAGTCATCCAGTGCCTCGGCCATCTGGCCGATCTTGAACCCAAGTCGTAACCTGACTGTCTCGTCAACCGTACCAGCGCACTCGACTATTTCGATATCCGTGCGCTGGCCAGGCGACAGTCCGAAGCGGTGGATGCGGTCTTCCGATTGGAGGTAGTGTGCGGCGTTGAAGGTACGGTCGAGGTAGATGGCGTGATGGCAGACCCGATGGAGGCTAACGCCTTCGCTCGCAGCTGCTGGATTCGCGACCATCACCCTGACGTTCGGATCGTCGTGAAAGAGTTTGATCTTGCCTTCCCGAGTTTCGTCGTCGTCCTCGCTCCCAGCGTCAACTCCGCCGTGGATGTAGACTGAGCCCACGTCTGCCAGCCGTTGGTCGATATATTCCACGTTGCGCACGAAAGAGGACCAGATCAAAATCTTTCGGCCGCCGCGCGCCAACTGGCGGGCCCGCTTCAGGACATAGTCGAGCTTCGGCCCGTCACCCTCAGCAAGTACCGCGCCAAGTAGGTCGCCATGGGCGAAGCCAATCTGCGCCGACAACAAAGAGGGGTTGGATACAAATTGCAGAAGTCGCGCAACGGACCGGCCTAGCGCGCGAAACGCTTGTCGGCTCTGCGTGTTCAAGGCCGCCGATGCCTCCCGGGCAACCTCGAAACGCATTAGCTGATATAGTTCTTGTTGAACTGGCGCCATTGGCAGCGACACGAGTGAACGCGTTACAGGGGGTAGTCCTAGCTCAGCTTTGTTGGTCCGCACGTAAATCGGCCGCATTAAATCTACTACCGTGTCCGGCTGGGCGGGGATTTCCGGATAGAGGAAACGGAACTGCGGGACGAGATCGGCAGGAGATTGCGGCATGGGCGTGCCGGACATGATCAATTTGCCAATCGGGAGGTGCGAAAGATTCAACACGGCGCGACCGCTTGCCGAGGTGGATCCCGCCTTGATCCGATGGCTCTCATCGAGAAAGACATGGCAGCGATGCTCGGAGAGATGGCCTGCCAGAAGGTCCTGCACCCTGGTCAACTGCTGGTAGGTGATCAGCATGAACTGCGGGTCGCCCATTAGGCTCCAGGCAATACGGTCGCGACCGCCTCGAAGACGCACGAATTCCGCGCCGAGACGTGGCATGCACTCAGCGATTTGCTCGTCCCATGCAGCAAACGCATTTTTTGGGGCGATAACTAGCAGCCGATCGCTCGCCTCGGCTCGCTGGAAGAACCAGGCAAGAGCCTCCGTAGTTTTGCCGGCACCGGGGACTGAAAAGGTCGCGGCCGCCGCAATCGTCGCCATACGCCCAACATTGCGCGCTTGCTCCGGCGAGAGCGTTCGCGTGAATCCAACTTCCTTGAGTTCGTCCCGCAGCAGATTGGCATCAAGAGGTGCTGCGTCAACGGCCTTTAGATAGCTCTCGGCCATCCGCCTCGATTGCTGTAACAGGCGGGCGGCTTCAGCCGAGACCTCCAGGCCTGCTCCAGGTCTCAAGCCGTGGGTTGAGAACAACTGCAAGAATTGCGCGCGTGCACCGGAAAATGCGAACCAAGGCATAGACAGTGTAGCGGAATCGTCGTGGCTAGCATCCTCGCTATGGTCGAACACCACACGTTTGAGTTGGGCGACCCAGGCCGCCTCAGTGTCCGACGCATCCCAGGACAGCCGCGCGCGCGCATCCTGTTCGCGGTAATCAACCCGCAGCATGTTTGTCCAGAAAAGCGCGGATCGTAGCGATGTGCGCCTCGATTCCATCTAGTTGCCGCGCGACACCGACTAATTTGGACTCCGCCCGAAGTCCATCCTTCACAGCTGACATCAGGTTGGCATTGGCCTTGGCGCACGTTTCGAGCAGATAGCCTGAGGTCTTTGTATCGCGCTTGAGCTGGCGCTGGCCCTCAAGGACGTCAGCGATGACTTCACGGGCGCGCGCAATACTCTCGGGGTGCTGGAGCACCTTTACTAGGGCGGCTTCGGGGGGCGACGACGAATTTTGCCCATCTCCGAAAAGGGCATCGAGGTCGGCGGCAGTAGCCTCGGACACGCTAGGGAATTCCTGCGTAAGGCGACTGCTTACTTCGTCTAAGCTCTCCGCTAGAGCGGGGATCGCCTCGTAGAGCCTGCCGACCGTCGAAGGGTTATCGATGAGCGCAAACACCGCTTCCTTGAACATCTCCTGACGCGCCAAGCCGGTAAGCCTGCTTCGCTGCTGGACTAGCCTACGGAACGCGAATTCGTTCGGTGAGACCACAGACCAGAGGTCCGTCTTGCCGCGGGACCTGAGATATTCGGCGGCATAGTCTCGCATGTCGAGGAGCTCCTGCACTTCCGACGGCTTCATTCCATATAACTTCGCCAGTTCGGGAGGCTTGAAGTCTTCCCGTGCCATCTTGGCGAGCATCATGTTGGCTTGCGCGTCCCAATTGTAGTCGGCTCGAATGTCCTTTTCGATCTGGAGTCGCGCCTCAAGTCGATCGATCTCGCGCTCCGTACAGTGCGGGAGCACCGCAACGTCGATATCAGCGAAATGTGGGTACTTCCCGGAAGGGTCGATTAGCAGCTCCCGCCAGGCGGCCAACCGCCGATTGCCGTTCACTACGAAGCCATTCTCGTCGAGCAGAATCGGATCGATCTGCTTGTTCATTGAATTTTCGAAATATTTGCTGAGTTCCTGCTGCTTGCCAAGTTGCAGCAACAGGCGGTGCTGTGCTTCCTGACCGTCCCATAGTTCAGGATCGCCAGTGAAGAGGTCCGGCCGAACCTTCGAGTTTCGGGCGAGGTGCTCTACTTGCAGCGATGCGGTTCGACCATTTGCCATCCGGTACTTCGGAAGCTCAATGGGGACCCGAATGATCGGGATATCCTGGGGGCGTCCCTGGAAGACGATCCTATGGGTAGGTAAGTCCTTCTTTTTCAGTAGGGCCTCGAACTCCCGGAGGCGGGCCGGCTTCGGCCATCCGAAGCGAGATCCCGTCGGCGAGGTGGGCAAGGCTACGTCGGTCATCGTCACTCCAGGCACATCAAAAGGGTTGGTACGTGATAGGCCTTACGAAAGATTTCTAATTCACGCTCAAGTCGGGCGGCCTGGGCGATGTTATCGCCGATCTGCTGGGCGACTGGCTGGGAGGGCAACACAATGATCGCGGAGGTGATGGCATCATCGAGGTAAAGCGTCTGTAGCTTGATTAAATCGGCATACATTCGAGCCATGTTTCCGGTCTGCAGGCACAGGCCGACACCATCCTTCATGGATGTGATCGTCATATCGGAGCCGCGGGCCACAGGCACCTCGCCTGACCAGCCTTCCGACTTAAGGCTCGCTAAGAAGGCGTCCCGAATGCGTGGCGCCGCACCCTTTTCGGGTCGAACGTCGATAGCGGCAATCGCGGTCGCCACCTCGTCCCGAATCGCCGCTGGAACCCGATCGGCGCCAGCGCAGTGATTATGGACCGAATATCTCATTTGACGCGCGCCATTTTCAAGCAATTCACCACACCTAGTTGAGCAGGTAGATTAGCCGCCCAGCCCGTACCAGCGCTATCTGTATTGCGTCACAATCAGGCCGCATCGGACGAATTCCTTTTTTCGCCCCTGGCGATTACGGCGACAATACACCTTCCTGGGCGTACACGTTTGGTGCCGGCCTGCGCTGACGCGACCTTCAAAATCGTCTGACGCGCTTGTTGGTGCAACCCGAAATGCCGGAGCCTTTGAGCGATTAGGCCAACAAGAGCGTCACCGCATTCTACCGTCGCATCCGTGACCGGCTCATTACAAACTCCCTGTTGAAGCAATCCAACGCTGACTTCGTGTCTCAAGGTTTAGAATCACCTCAAATGCCCATGTTCAAATATTCACGAATTTTCCAATTTATGGGGATGAATTTGGCGGTGGGGGCGTGGCAAACAAACTAGGGCCTGTCGTCATTTGAGCCAAATAACCGCGGCCACGAGATATACCGCCGCGAGAAAGTTTCGCGCGGTTTTACTAATCCCGTATACTTTAAGCTCCCACCGTAGCTGAGATCGCCCAGGATCGGGAATCCCGCTTCGGCGAGGTGCACCCGAATCTGATGCAACCGGCCAGTCCGGGGCTTTGCCTCCACGAGGGCAAAGCCCGCGGCTTCTGCCAGG
>JANXTX010000015.1 GCA_025352165.1 Caulobacteraceae bacterium
AGCCGCCTGCATCGGGTGCAGCTTGCCGTCCCTGGCCACGCCCTCGATAGTGGTCACCTCGCACCCGTCGGCCTGGCCCACGAGCATGGCGCAGCTCTTCGCCGCCACGCCATCGACCAGCACCGTGCACGCGCCGCACTGGCTGGTGTCGCAGCCCATGTGCGCGCCGGTCAGCCGCAGATGATCTCTCAGGGCATAGATGAGCAGGGTCCGGTCCGGGACATCCAGGCGGACGTCCTCCCCGTTGACCCGAAAGGCGATGGTCATTGCGCGCTCTTTCGCTGGCGTTTCCTTAGGCTCATCCTAGTTCCAACCCACGGTCATGGCAAAAACAATCGAGATCGATATATTCCCGCCTCGTCACCGACGACAATCGCCGGGACGAGGAAGCAGCATGGAAGATCGCGGATGAGCCTGGCCGATGCCCTTGTGATCGATATTCATGCTCACGCCGTGCTCGAGGAGACCTTTGGCGCGGCCGGCGACTTCGGCCCCGAACTGTTCACCGACACCGACGGCGCGCCGGTGTTCCGCATCGGCGACTATCGCCTGCGCAATGTACGTTATCGCGGCAGCGCCTTCATGGACGTCGATCTGCGCCTCGAACGGATGACCCAGGCCGGCATCGACTGGCAACTGCTGTCGCCCAACCCGCTCACCTATTTCCACTACATTCCCGCCCCCGAGGCCATCGCCTTTTGCCGCACGCACAACGACGCGCTGGCCGGCGCCGTGGCGCGCTGTCCTGACCGCCTGGGCGCCGCGGCGGCGCTGCCGATGCAGGATATCGCGGCGGCCATCGCCGAGTTGCGCCGCGCGGTTCGCGATCTGGGCATGCTCGCCGCCTACATCGGCCCGGATATGCCGCATGGTCTCGACGATCCCGCCATGGACGCCTTTTACGAAGCGGTCACCGACCTCAACGTCCCGCTGTTCATCCATCCCGCCCCCGCCGGCATCGACGGACCACCCGGATCGCCCGCTCTCAAGCGCTATGAGCTGGACATCATGGCCGGCTTCACCGCGCAGGAAACCGTCGCCGTCGCCACCCTGCTGTTCGGCGGCGTGATCCATCGCCATCCCGGCCTCGACATCTGTATCAGCCACGGCGGCGGCGCGGTCGCGCTGATCTGGGGCCGGCTGCAGTACGCTTCCCGCAAACGCGCCTGGGCCGCCGACCACCTCAAGGGCGAGCACGCCTTCGCCGAACAGTTGGGCCGCCTGTGGTACGACATCCACATGCACGATCCCCGCGCCGTCGATCTGCTGGTGGAGCGCGTCGGCGTCGACCGCCTCGTCTACGGCGCCAACTTCGCCGGCTGGGACGCCCCCGACCACTTCGAAGCCCCCACCTGCAACGCCCCCCTCGCCGACAACGCCAGGCGCCTGCTTCGCGCCGCTCCCTGACGTATCTTAAGAGTCGATAGACATGATCCCCTGGGTGCAACTTGGCGCGGCGAGCGTGCCCGACGGCGGTGGCGAACTTCGCTTGATGCAGCGCGGGGCGGAATTCTCGATCATGGCCGGTTCGATCGAGTTGATGAACAGTCGCCTGAGCGGATCGGAGGAAGCGCTGGCGGCGCTGACCTGCGCAAGACTGCGCGATCCCACGCGGCCGGCCATGCTGATCGGCGGGCTGGGCATGGGGTTCACGTTGCGAGCCGCGCTCGCGGTGCTTGGGCCTGAAGCATCGGTCACCGTCGCCGAGCTCGTGCCCGAAGTGGTCGCCTGGGCCCGCGGTCCGCTGGCGGCGATCCACGGTGACAGCCTCGTTGATCCGCGCGTGACCATCTTCGAGGGCGACGTCGGCGATCTGATCTGCGGCGGCAAGGACCGCTTCGACGCCATCCTGCTGGACGTCGACAACGGTCCCGAAGGCCTGACGCGCAAGGCGAACGACGACCTCTACGACACCTACGGCCTGGGCGAGGCCCACGCCGCGTTGCGCCCCGGCGGCATCCTCGCGGTCTGGTCGGTGGCGCCCAACCAGCCCTTCGCCAAGAGGCTCGCCGCGTCGGGCTACACCGTTGAAGAGCTACGCGTACCCGCGAACGGCCGTCGCGGCGGCGCGCGCCATGTCATCTGGCTGGCGACAAAACGTTAGGGATCTGACGACAGGGATTCAGGCAATGAACAACGAACAGCTGAGCGGCAAAGTCGCCTTTGTGACCGGTGGAACCAGCGGCATCGGCCGGGAGGCGGCCATCGCGTTCGCACAGGCGGGCGCGAGTGTCGCGATCTGCGGGCGGCGTCCGGACGAAGGCCAGGCGGTGGTGGGTCAAATCGTGTCGTCCGGAGGCAGGGCGAACTTTCTGGCGACAGATGTCCACAAGGCCGCCGACATCGAGCAGGCGGTGGCAGCGACCGTCGAGGCGTTCGGCAGGCTGGATATCGCTTTCAACAATGCCGGGGTCGCCGAGCGGGGGCTGCTCGCCGACCTGACCGAGCAGCAGTACGACCGTGTCTTCGACACCAACGTCAAAGGCCTGTGGCTGTCGATGAAGTATGAGATCCGGCAGTTCCTGCGGCAGGGCGGCGGCGGCTCGATCATCAACACCAGTTCGGTGCAGGGCCACATCGCCTTCGGCAACAGCGCCCACTACACGGCCTCCAAGCACGCCGTCGAAGGCTACACCAAGGCCGGCGCCGTGGACTATGCACCCAACGGCATCCGCATCAACGCCATCGCCCCCGGCATCTTTCACACCCCGATGATGGCGCCCGCGCTGGCCGCCCGCCCCGAATACTATGAGGAGCAGCGGCGCCGATACCCGATGGCCCGTTTCGGCGAAACCTCCGACATGGCCGGCGCCATCGTATTCCTGGCCTCGGACAGTTCACGATACATCACCGGCATATCGCTGCCCGTCGACGGTGGGTTCCTGGCGCACTGACGCGAGGCGGGCCACCCGATCGGGTCACTCCCGTTCTGCCGCGCCAAAAATGACTGGCGGGCCCCAATCGGCGGAGAGTACCTTCGCCGCCCTGGTTATCCGCTCCTTGCCCAGCCGGTTCTCGAGTTCCTTCCACAGGATGCCCATGGCGACGATGCCGTCGCTGTTCATCTTGCGGGCCAGGTCGGTGATGACGACCTGCTTTATGCGGCCGTCGGCGGCATCTGCGACCAGCTCGACGATTCCCTTCTGCTTCATTTGCCGGATGGTCTTGTGGATGGCCTGCCGGCTCACCCCCAACTGGCGCGCAATGTCCGAGGGCCGGGTGTAGCCCAGGGAGATATTGGCGATCACCAAGCCTTCGGCGCGGGAAAACTCGGGATTGCCGCGGGCCTGCAGATAGCTGCGGATGCCAAGCTCTATCCAATAGAAATCCTTGAGGAGCGCCAATGCGATGCCTGGCCGCTCGTGTGCATCAGGGTGGACGTCGCGTGCATCCGTGTCCGCCTCGACAGGCGTGTGCGCCCGGGGGGAGGCCTCACGCGTATCCGGTCGTCGAGGCATGGGGTTCCGCTCCAGCGTTTGCCTCCGTTCGCGGAGTGACACTCCCCTACATCGGCGGCGCCGGCATGAACAGGGCAGCCAGCCGCGCGTACGGCCGCCGCCTCGTCGTGTCGTCCATTGTGGCCTATTTCGTCAACCATAGTTGATGACGATTGACAACATAGGTTGACGTGTGTCCTATCGGTTTCGGAACGGTATTTGTCGCTGGCCAAGCCAGACGGCGACCTTCACGGGAGGATGGATTGGCATACAGCCCGCCGGGCGGACTGCGTTTCGGCAGCTTCATCGCGCCGTTCCACGCATTGCACGACAATCCGACGCTCACGATCGAGCGTGACATGCAACTCGTGCAACACCTCGACGAACTGGGTTTCGACGAGGTCTGGATCGGCGAGCATCACTCGGCCGGCTATGAGGTAATATCTTCTCCAGAGCTGTTCATCGCCGGCGCCGCGCCGCGCACACGGCAGATCAAGTTCGGCACCGGTGTCAATTCACTGAGCTATCATCACCCTCTGATCCTGGCCGATCGGATCGTCCAGCTGGACCATCAGTTGCGCGGCCGACTGATGTTCGGGGCCGGGCCAGGCCAGCTGCCGACCGATGCGCACATGCTGGGCATCAGCCCGGCGGACCAGCGCCGGATGATGAACGAGTCGCTGGAGTGCCTCGTCGAGCTGTTCGAGGGCCGCGAGGTCACGCGCGACACCGACTGGTTCAAGCTCCGCGACGCCCGTTTGCAGCTTCTGCCCTATCAGAGCCCTCGCATGGAGATGTCGGTGGCGTGCGCGATCACGCCCACGGGCCCGGTCACCGCCGGGCGACTGGGACTTGGCATGCTTTCTCTCGCCTCGTCCTCATCGATGGGTTTCAACGCGCTCGGGCAGCACTGGGCGCCGTACGAGGCGGCGGCGCGCGAAAACGGCAAGGCGGTGAGCCGGGACAGCTGGCGCGTGGTCGTTAACATGCATGTCGCGGAAAGCCGTGCGCAGGCTCTGGCCGACCTTGAGTGGGGCGTCCTGGATCTGTTCAAGTACGTCCGGGGGGTCACTGGTTCTGTCACGGAAGGTCAGCTGGGCAAGATCCGCACGCCCGGCCAGGGTGTGGAGATGCTGACCACCGATGGCCTGGGGATCTTCGGCATTCTGCAGGCCGGAACGCCCGACGATATCATCGCCTACATCGAACGACTGCAAGAGCAGGCGGGCGGGTTCGGTTGCCTTATGTTCCTGGCCCACAACTGTGCCGACTTCGCCGCGGTGACGAGGAGCTACGAGCTCTTTGCCCGCTACGTCATCCCGCATTTCAAGAACAGCAATCGCAACAGGGAGGCGTCCCTGCACTGGGCGCGCGACAATAGCGGTGCGACCTGGGGCGCAACCATGTCGGCAATGCGTAACGCAATCGCCAGTCACGGAGACCATCGGGCCAAAGCGTAACCTCAACCAAATGCGTCCGACATCAAATCGGTCGCGACAAGCGCAGGGAGTGGGATATGAAAACCTCAACTAGATTCGGATATATGGCGTCGGCCGCCTCCGCCATCATCAGCTATGCGGCTTTGGCCGCGGCAGCGGAGTCAACGCCCGCCCCGGCTCCCGGCGCCGTTGCGGAAGTCATCGTCACGGCTCAGAAACGTAGCGAAAACATCAACAACGTCGGCATGTCGATCAATGCCCTGTCCGGAGACCAGTTGGTCCAGCGCGGCATTCAGGACCCGTCCCAGTTATCGAAAGCGGTGCCAGGGTTCGAGTATAATACGAATGCCTTTGGCAACCCGATCTATAGCATCAGGGGCGTTTCTTTCCAGGACTCGACACTGGCCGCGAGTCCCACGGTGACCGTCTACAATGACGAAGTGCCGATCCCATTTTCCGCTGAGACCATCGGGGCCGGCCTCGACGTGCAGCGCCTCGAGGTTCTCAAAGGCCCGCAAGGCACGCTCTACGGCGAGAACGCCACCGGCGGCGCGCTGAATTTCATCGCGGCGCGTCCCACCAATACCTTCGAAGCCGGCGTGGACGCGAGCTTCGGGCGATTCGATACCGCCGATGTGGACGGTTTTCTTAGCGGCCCCATCAGCGACACGCTCAAAGCCCGCTTCGCCGGCCGGGTTCTTGAAGGCGGAAACTGGCAGAAGAGTTACACCAGCACCGCAACCCTCGGGCAACAGAACATGGTCGAGGGACGCGTTCTGCTGGACTGGACGCCTTCATCAAAACTTCGCGTGAACCTCAACCTGAACGCCTGGCAGGACCGTTCGGATTCGCCGGCCCCGCAGTTGATCGGCGTTGTAGGCCTGGGGAGCAACTCCGCCCTGCTTCCGGCACTTGTGAACTATCCCAACGCCCCGCCGAATGACCGGGCCGCCGACTGGGACCAAAACAGGAACTACAGGCGCAACATCGTATTCTATATGGGCTCACTGCGCCTCGACTATGACCTGAGCGACGCGATTACCTTCACGTCTCTTTCTTCGTATCAACGCTATACGCGTTACCAGCCCATCGAGGCCGACGGCACGAGCCTGCAGGACCTGTACCTGGTCAGCCACGGATCGATCGACACTATTTACGAAGAAGATCGGGTTGCCGGAAAATTCGGCGGCAGAGGTCATTGGATTGTCGGCGCGAACTACGAGGACGACCATGTCTACGATTATTTCTTCGAACAGTTCGCCGATTCCACGAGCCGGCTGATCTTCGGCTTTCCGCTTACACAGACGGCGAATTTCACGGACCAGAAAGCGCGGACCTACGCCGCCTACGGCAGCGCCGACTACGACCTCGCCAGCACGCTCAACTTTCAAGCGGGCTTGCGCTATACCAAGTCGGACAGAAGCTTCACCGGCTGCAGCAAGGACACCAACGGTCAGGCTGCGGCGATCTTTGACTTCCTGCAACAGATCCTCAAGGGCGGCAGCTATGTACCGATTCCGGTCGGCGGCTGCATCAACCTCAACCCGCGGCTCGACCCAGCGTTGGCGAGCGGCAACCTGAACCAGGACAATCTTTCCTGGCGCGTCGGCCTCAATTGGAAGGCCATTTCCGGTACTCTGCTCTATGTCAACGCCAGCCAGGCCTACAAGGCCGGGAGCTTTCCAACCCTGTCCGCCAGCACCACCAACCAGTTCACGCCCGTGGTTCAGGAGAGCCTGATCGCCTTTGAAGGCGGCTTCAAGTCGACGCTTCTGGATCATTCGCTACAGCTGAATGGCTCGCTCTTCTACTATGACTACAAGGACAAGCAGGTGCTCGGCCGCGACCTCGACCCCATCTTCGGGCCTCTGCTGACCCTGGTGAACATACCAAAATCGCATGTGTTGGGGGCCGAGCTTCAGGCGACATGGAAACCGTTCCCTGGGCTGACCATCGCGCCCGACGTGACCTGGCTTCAGACCCGTATCGACGGCAGCTTCATCAACTATGACTCTTTCGGCGTCCTGCAGAATTTTTCGGGGGAAAGTTTCCCCTATACGCCAAAGCTGCAAATGACGGTGGACGCGGAATATCGCTGGCGCCTGAACGCCGACTATGAGGCGTTTGTCGGCGGGGACCTCAACCATCAGAGCGGCACGAACGGGTTCCTTGGCAACGCGCCCATTCTCAACGTCAACCCCTATACGCTGCTCGATCTGCGTGCGGGAATCGAGTCGCCCTCGGGGAATTGGCGGGTGAGTGTCTGGGGGCGGAACATCACCAACCAATACTATTGGCCGACGGTGATCCGGGACAACGATACGATCAACCGCTACGCGGGGATGCCGCTCACGTTCGGCGTCACCCTGAACTACCGTTATCGCTAGAATTTGGTCAGCGAGGGAATTGTGCAGAGGTTCGCGGGAAAAACGGCGTTGGTCACCGGCGGCGCGCGCGGCCAGGGGGCGGAGCACGCGCGCCGGCTCGTGCTGGAGGGCGCGCGGGTGGTGATCACCGACGTTCTGGAAGCCGAGGGCGAGGCCCTGGCCGCGGGGCTTGGCGCCGCCGCCGTCTTTCTGCGGCACGATGTCTCCGACGACGAGGGATGGAGAGCGGTCATGTCCGCGGCCGAGCAGTTCGCTGGGGGTCTGGACTATCTGGTCAACAACGCCGCGATCGCCCGGCTGCAGACCATCGGCGACACCAGCGCCGAGAGCTTCGAACTCCACCAGCGCGTGAACCAGCTGGGCGTCTTCCTGGGCATCAAGCATTCCGCGCCGTTGATCGCGGCGCGCGGCGGCGGCTCGATCGTCAACGTCTCTTCCCTGGGCGGACTGCGCGGCGGCGGTTCCGACATCGCGTACGTCGGCACCAAATGGGCGGTGAGAGGCATGACCAAGAGCGCGGCCAAGGAACTGGGGCCGCGGGGGATCCGTGTGAACTCCATCCACCCCGGCATGGTCGCCACGGCGATGTTGGCGGAAGTTCCCGAAGCCGTCCTTCGAGAGCGCGCCCGGCGAGTGCCGCTCGGCCGGATAGGCACACCGGCGGACGTCGCCAGCTTGGTCCTGTTCCTGTTGTCGGACGAGGCCAGCTACATCACCGGCGCGGAAATCGTCATCGATGGCGGGCTCGGCCTCTGAACACCGGGCCGAGCCCACGACACTGCAAAATTTGTGGGCCGAAGCGCGCCCGCAAGGGAATGGAAGAGGTCAAATGCCCCGACTACGACAGGTTCCTGGATCAGAGGTGACCGATCCGCTGGTCCACTCCGTCTATAAGCAGTTGTTCGGTGATCGCGACCCCGTGGCCGAGCCCGGGACCGACATGGGCACGCCGGGGCATTGGTGGACCGTGCTGGCCCAGACGCCGCATGTTCTGCAACAGTTCGTTCAGCTGTCGCGCATGTATATGAGCGAAAAGATGCATCTGGACCCGGTGCTTCGCGAACTCGGCCAGACGCGCGCCGGCTGGCTGAACGGCTGCCAATTCGTATATTCCCAGCACTGCAAGATGAGCCGGGCCGTCGGCTTGAGCGAGACGCAGATCGCCTCAATCAAGGAATGGCAGGTCGCCGATTGCTTTGATGATGTCCAGAAGATCGTGCTCGCCTATGTAGATTATCTGATCTGCCAGCGTGGGCGAGTGCCGGATGCCGTCTTCGCCAAGTTGAAGGACAAGCTTTCCGAAGAGGCGATCATCGAACTGACCTATGTGACTTGCGCCTACGACGGCTTTTCGGTGTTGACCAAGGCGCTGCGTCTTGAGTTCGACGACCGCGACGATCCGGTTGTGGAGGTCGCCGCGCCGGCCGCCTACGGCGGCGGCAACTTCATGGGCGAGCGGGACTAAAGCTCTCGCCACGATTTCTCAAACAAACCGAAAGGATATCCCCATGGGCGTGCTCGCCATATTCGTCAGAGACCGGATGAACGATCCCGAAGAATTCAAGACCTATTCCAAGAAGTCCGCCCTGGCGCGCGGCGATCACCCGATCAAGGCGCTCGCCTACTATGGCGCGGTCGAGGTGCTCGAAGGCCCGCCGGTCGACGGCGTGGTCGTCGTGGAGTTCCCGGACATGGCGGCGGCCCGGGCCTGGTATGACAGCCCGGAATATCAGGCAGCGAAGTCGCATCGGGTAGCGGCCGCAGACTATCGCGTCTTTTTGGTTCAGGGATTGTAGCCCGGCCGAAGGCGTATTCCCAGGCGAATTTCCTACAGCGCCTCGGATGAACACCAGATGGGCGCAGGCTGGATCAGTACGCACCCTTTCGCTAGCGACCCTTCGCGCGATCGCCGCGGCCTATGCCCTGAAGGAGATTTAGTGAAGAACGCCGCCCGGGGCAGTTGTGTCGAGGTTCACTTCGATCTGCGCGACGAAGCATTTGATCAGGCGCATCGAATATAAAGGCGGATACGGGGCGGATAAGGGGCGGGATAAAAGCGGATAAGGGGACACAATACTTATCTCGGCCACTAGCGGTGGGGCGGCGCAATTTGACGGCGAGATATGTCTTGTGTCCCCTTATCCGACTATCATTCTTTTGCTCCAGAACGCCGGAAGGCAGGCTCCTGTGCGCCTCCGAATTAGCACGATGGTTGCGTCAGCAGCTTTGTCTGATTTCAGGGGGCGCCATACATGAAGCCGCAGTTACTTTCGCCGATCGACCGCCCTGCCGCGTCTTGCCAAGGTTGGCCGGAAAGCTTCGAGGATGCGTTTGAAGAAGGCTGGGCTGAAGGCGCTACCGCCTGGAATTCGGCGGGAAATACCAGGACCGTTCCAATATATCGGTATTGAACTCGTCAATGACTACCCAGCCGCGAGAGTGACCGGCGAGCCCGGCGCGCCGAAGCTCCAGAGGTGGGATTTCTACGGCCGACCTGCCGTCGCGGGGCGACTGGCTGGTGATCGCCAGTAGCGCGACGAGATGTTCACCAGCGGCGGTCGACAGGCTCACTACGACACATGACGGGCGATCCTTGCGCCCTTCCGTTTCGCCCGCGTCCCAGGGCTGTGCAACGCTAACGACATTGTGATCGAGCGTGGGCCCGGGAGGTCGAGAAAGGGGATTCCCTCGACGAATCTTGTCTGAATCTATGCCGGGCAACCATCCAAAAGGGTTGCCCCGATGCCAAGCACGCCGCTTT
>JANXTX010000076.1 GCA_025352165.1 Caulobacteraceae bacterium
TGGCCGTCGCACCCGACGCCGGCGTTGTGGTAGTCCTCTTCATGGCGTTGCCTTTCTTCGTGGAATCAGCACCCCGAGCCTAACGGCTCAAGGCGGGCAATGCCGACCCCCTCCTATTTCAACATTCCTCGGGACATCCCCAATGGCAAACGCTCTCGACCATAAGTTTGACAGTCTTGGGCACGGCGCTCTGCGCAAGGCCACCTGGCGGTTGTTGCCGCTTCTCGGTCTGGGTTATCTCATTGCCTATATCGATCGCGTAAACATCAGTTTCGCAGCTCTGGAGATGAACAAGGACCTCGGCTTCAGCGCCGCGGTGTATGGTCTGGGCGGCGGACTATTTTTCCTCAGCTATGCCTTGCTTGAGGTGCCTTCCAATCTGGCCCTCATCCGTTTCGGGGCCAGGCGATGGATCGCCAGAATCATGGTGACCTGGGGATTTCTGGCGGTTGGCATGATGTTCGTCCGCACTCCAATTCAGTTCTACGTAATGCGACTTCTGCTCGGTGCGGCCGAGGCCGGGTTCTTTCCTGGCGTGATCTATTACCTGATGAACTGGTTTCCTGCTGATCAGCGTGGCCGGGCTATCAGCCGGTTTTACCTGGCTCTACCCATAAGCGGCATTCTTATGGGGGTCGTTGCCGGCCCATTACTAGGCTTGCGGGGTCTATTGGGACTTTCTGGATGGCAATGGCTTTTCCTGACCGAGGGGCTGCCGGCGGTTCTCGTAAGCGGCCTCATGCTCTGGGCGTTGCCCGACGGCCCCCACGACGCGAAATGGCTTAGTGAGGGCGAGCGAACCTGGCTCCTTGGAACGCTCGCCGCGGAGAAGCAGGGATCGCAATTTTCATCGGATCACGGTTTCGCTCGGACCCTGACGGATTGGCGAATCTGGCTCCTCGGCGCCGCGAACATATGCATTCTCGGTGTTGCCTATGCTTTCAACCTTTCGGCTCCGGCGATCCTCCGAGAGGGAACCCATTGGAGCATCTCCAATGTCGGGTACCTGACGGCATTCGCCTCGATGCTGGGCGGAGTCGGGATGATTGCCGCCGGTATCATATCGGACCGTCTTGGGGATCGTTACCTTCCCGTTGCAATGTTCCTGTTGGCATTGGCAATTGCCTATGCGGTGATGGGCCATTTCGCCGCGCCGTGGGTCATTGTTCCCGCCTATGCAACGAGTATCATGTTCGCGAATGCTGCCCAGGGGGGGTTCTGGACGATTCCTGGCGAACGATTTCATGGTCGATCCGCCGCCGCTGCTATTGCGGCTATTGGCTCGATTGGCATGATCGGCGCCGCGTCCGGCCCTTACCTCTGGGGGCTGGCACGGGACCACTTCGGCGGCTTCCAGGTGGGCCTTTTGGCATTGTCGGTTACCTGCCTGATCGCAGTATCGATTATAGTTCTGGCGCGCCGCGTCCGCTAATTTGCCCTTGAAAATCTCGCGGAAACCCAGATGTCACACTGTGTGTTGGCTGGCCCGTCTCGCGGGCTTGTTCAGGAACCAATAAAGAAAATCCAAACGGCCGCTTGCGCGGCCTTAGGGGAGCGGAACAATGATCGAACTACAACTCCGTCGCGACGACATCCGCCGTCAACAGACAATTGTAAAATTGCCTACGCCTCTGGTTGACGATGCCGTTCGGCTGCGTATTGAACTCTTCTCGCTCACCTCAAACAACGTCACCTATGCGGCGATGGGCGAGGGCATCCTCGGATATTGGGACTTTTTCCCGGCCGCCGATGGCTGGGGTCGTCCGCCTTGCTGGGGATTTGCAACGGTTGAGGCCTCTAATGTTCCGGCGCTCGCCATTGGCGCACGATTCTGGGGCTACTTCCCGGTCGGAACCCACCTTGACGTCATCCCGACCCAGATCAATGGACATGGATTCACCGATGGCGCCGTCCATCGTCAGGCCAAGGCGCCAGTCTACAACCGCTATTTCGCAACCGCTGCAGATGCTTCTTATGTCGCGGACCGTGAGGCGGAGCAGACCTTGTTTCGTCCACTTTACGCCACTGGCTGGTGGGCGGCCGACTGTATTGCCCGCGGTGCTCCCGTCCCACGCACGGCGATTCTTTCTAGCGCCTCCTCAAAGACCGCACTCTCCACCGCTCATCAGCTGGGGCGCCTGGGTGACACTATCATCGTCGGCCTGACCTCAGCGAAGAACCGGGACTATGTGGAATCCACCGGCCTCTACGATAGCACCGTGGCTTATGACGAAATCGGGGAGCTCTCCGTCGAAGGACCTGCCGTATTCGTCGACTACCTTGGCCGCCGCAAGGTCACCTCGACGATCCACCGAAGGCTCGGGGCCACTCTCGTCCGTAGCCTGACAATCGGCATCACCGACTGGACAGCGATGGCCAAGGGCATCGGGGACGGTGAGCCACTGGAGGGCGTTACTCCTGAATTCTTCTTCGTCCCCGACTACATGGCTGGTCGCGTAAAGGAGGATGGCCCGGCGCTAAATGCCCGCATGGTCGATGACATGCGCGTCTTCTACCCTGTGTCCAATGCGCTGGTCCGCCCCGTCGTCGCCAGGGGAATCCAGGCCGTCGAAGCCTCCTGGCGCCAATTGACAGGCGGTGAAGTTCCGCCCGACATCGGACTTGTCCATGGCTGGTGACATGCGGTTTGTCGATGTCACCAGGACGGAGCGTGTCACCACCATCACGCTCAATCGGCCCCGGGTGATGAACGCCATCAATCCAGCCATGCACGAGGAGCTACAAGTCGCGTTTGACGATTTCTCGGCGGACTCCGAACAACACATTGCTGTGGTGACGGGGGCGGGGAACCGGGCGTTTTGCGCCGGCAGTGATCTCAAGGAGCGAGACCCCGACCGGGCCTACCCGAAGAACGGCTATGCAGGACTGATCGAGCGCTTCGACCTGAACAAGCCGGTGATCGCCGCCGTCAACGGTCTGGCGCTGGGCGGCGGCTTCGAGATTGCGCTAGCCTGCGACATCATCATTGCCGCTGAAACCGCTACCTTCGGGCTTCCCGAACCCCTGGTCGGTCTCGTCGCCCGCGGGGGGGGACTGCATCGCCTTCCGCGGCAGATCGGCCTTAAGGCCGCCATGGGCATCATCCTCTCGTCGCGACGTGTCAGCGCGGAGGAGGGCAGAGCGCTCGGCTTCGTCAACGAGGTAGTTCCGGCGGACTTGCTTGATGGCGCCGTCAGACGTTGGTGCGACGATATTCTCCGGGCATCGCCGATGGCGATCCGCGCCTCGAAGGACACCGTCCTGCGTGGTCTGTCCGAACCCGATGTCGCCGCCGGCATGCGGGGACAGTCTTTCTGGCGGGCGTTCATTGAACTTGAGGCCAGCGAGGACGCCCGGGAAGGAGCCCGAGCCTTCGCCGAAAAGCGCCCGCCTGTTTGGAAGGGCCGCTGACGCTCCGTCGGCGGCCCGATCCTGGTAATTGAACTATTTTAACGCCAGCGGATTGACCGGCGACCCGAAACCATTGGTGACCGCCAGTGGGGGTGCGGCGAGCAAGAAAGTGTACCGGCCATCCTCCGCGCAATCGGCCGCAAGTGCGTCCAGGTTGAACATTTCCCCCAGCGGGCAACCCATGTCGCGCAGGCACAGCATGTGGAAGGCTAACGGCACCGCGGAACCTAGCCCCTCCGGGTTAAGAATTTCCACAGCCATGTTGTCGGCACAGACCGCCGCCAGCGAATTATCATATACCCACTCGGCGCAGTGATGGCTCAGGCCCGGCTGCATGCCCATGAAACCGGGCCGGTTCTGGTCGTGGGTAAACATCTGGATGTGCCCGGTCCTCACCAGGACAATGTCTCCCTTCCTGATTTCGACACCGGTCGCGGCGCATGCGGCATTTAGATCGTCGACGCTGATCGCATAATCGCTTGGCAGGCGCTCGACACTCTTATGGCGCGCGATGTCGATCAGCACGCCGCGTGACATGATGCCCGGGGTCGCCAGATGCTCGATGCCCATCTTCGCGGCGCCCTTCTCCGAAAGCGTCGTGTGGGCATCGCAGCCGTTATAGAGTTGCCCGTCGTAGTGGACGTGCCCCAGCGCGTCCCACTGTGTCGCAGCCTGCAGCGGCATATGGACCACATCATCCGAATAGACGACGCCCGGATAGGCCGGGTTCAACGGTGTGAAAAGGTCGGTGACATAGACCTTGGGATTGAACCGTCCGCCGCCGCCCGGCTGTGGACCATTCTTGTCAAAGTTGAGACCGAGGTTGAATAGTTTGCCTGACTGAACCGTGGCAACCGCATCCTTGAGCGTTTCTGGCCCAATATGGTTCAGGGTCCCGCGTTGATCCTCCGGACCCCAGCGCCCCCAGTTGCGCACCTTCTCGGCAATATGATCGAAATTCAGTGGTTTCATCTGGGTGTTCCCTGGCTTGTGTTTTCCGACTGACGCTATTGCCCAACCACCTACGGTCAAGCCGAAACTCAGGAGAGCCTACGGAAATCAGAGTTACCCTGTCGTCCGGCGAATTTGATCAGGCTATTCCGGATCGCCGTTGCCCATGCCGCTCAACAATTGCACCGCGGCGCTGAAATTTGGCGGGGACAACGGCGATAGGGGCTGCGCCGCCTGCGACCGCTTCGCCGATACGATACGGTTTTGGTCAAACTGCTGATTCAGACCGATCCGCTGCCTCGCGAGTTGCAACTGTTGCGCCTCGGCGGCTTGACGCTCCGCAAGATCGTGACGCGCATCGTCCATGGTCTTCGGAGCGTTGGGGCCAAGGGGGCAGGCTGACGGCATGTTCGGGCCCTCGCAGGCGATGATCGCGGGTGCGGGTTGTGTGACCTGAACGGCCGCATCGAGTGGCAAGCCGATGACAGCAGCTGTCACCCCCAACATGTACGCGACGCTGTTCAGGTTTGTGTTGCACATATCAATTGCTCCTGATCAGCTATGCCCCATCCCTACGTATGGCAATTGACAGTAAGCTACGCTGGGAGCGCCTCTGGTTGAATGCGACCGCTTGACCCGGAATGCGATCCAAATTTTGACCCCGATGGGCCATTGTTCGATTTGACAAAGCACGGGCAGCGATGCCACGCCCGCCATTAACTCTGGCTCAAGTTTGATGATTCCGGGAATGGTTCGGAACATAAGGATCTTAGTTGGCCGTTGCATTTGGTGGCTGCACAACGTTCAGGCGTGCGGTGTTGTGATGGGATTTTCTTCCAGCGCAGGGGGATTCGCGCATGCGATGCCTGTGTCCTTGACCAAGGGCGCCTAAGACTGATTGATGCCCCCCTTTTCGTTGAGGCGATTTCGAGCAATGTTCGTCATCCACATTGGGCTGAAAAAGTCAGGGTCCGCATCGATCCAAACCTTTCTCGCTGCCAATGAGGATGCGCTTCGCTCCGTCGGCGTTGACTACTCGCCGGTTGGCCGCACAAAGCGCAAGGCCCATCACAATCTCGCAAGCGAAGCGATCGTTCGTAAACGGTTCAGCGCAGAGCGCGGCACCCTGGCAGATTTGGCCGAGGCGGCGCAAAAATCGCAGGCCAAACGTATCATTATATCGTCTGAGGTTTTCGAGGGCTGCGAGGATCATGCCGTTGAATACATCAAGGCCGCTTTGGCGCCTGTCGGGCGGGATTTTTGTATTGTCCTGATTGTGCGCGAGCTAATGGACCTTATCACGTCCAGCTTCGCACAGAAAATTCGATATGGATTCCATACCTATGATTTTGATGAATTTTTCGAATCAAGATTGAACGAAACGCGCGTGGACTATTTCGAAACCGCAAGTCGGTGGGCCAATTCATTTGGCTGGGAAAGTATTCGAATTCGTCCGCTTGATGCCCGTCATTTGCGCAATGGCGACCTTATTGATGACTTCCTCGAGTGTGCAGGGGTAGACATCAACGATCCACTATTCCCTCCGATGGTTCGGCCAGGTCTGGTGAATGCAGCAAGTGGCTGGAAAACCCTGGAAGCCATTCGGGGGCTACACTTGGGCAGGCATGGACTTTCGCCCACGCACCCGCTGGCCATTCTCGTTAGCAATAGAAAGGTCCGTGCCGAAGGCAAGGCGATCGAACGCGTTGCTCAAGACATAAGTAAGCAACTGGGGTGGTCGGCGGACAAGAGTCTTTACCTAACTAGGGCTCAAGCGCAGCAGAGCCTTGATATATACGTAAGTGCGATAGAGGCGCTAAATGAACGATTGACGATCCCGCTACCGCCGCCACGCACGCTCGACGAGCGGGGGTTCACCGAACGAGCATTTCTCCCTGACATCAGCCGAATTTCGCCAGTCGAACTCGAGGTGTTCTTCGATGAGATCGCTGATAGCCTTTTTGCTGAGGCAAGGGGTAAGCCTCGCGCGGGCGCCGATGAACGAATCGTCGAACAAGTGGTCGGTTCGAAGCCCGCGATCATGATCCGTTACCCGGCTGCGCAAAAAGCTACGCCGACGCTTCTGATTGAGTCAAATCAGTTTTACGATCTCAGCGATCGATCGACTATCGCGTCCCAGATTAGAGAAATTACCGGGGGGGAGGCTGTAGACGTTCAGTTCGTACCAACTCATTTTTTGAGATTGAAGCCCTCGGGGCAGATCAGCCGCCCGGCGACAGAAAAGCTCTGGGCCGGCATTGTTGCGGCAAGATCTCGCCGTCGTCCAAATTTCGGCAAAACAGGGCGTCTGAAGATCGTTTCGTTGGCATTTGGGCGAACCCTACGTCAGGTACGTTTAGAGCATTTGACAAATTTGGCGGAATACATCGGGGGTCCTGTCCAGTTCAAATCAATCAACCTACCACCCGCGCCAATTCTCGTGTCGGATGCCGTATTTCTTGAATATTCAATGACGACGATTAAGGAGCAGCGGCCATTTGAGGAGATGCTGAAGTGTTTCGACGAGCTGAGATCAGCAGACGCCCTGATAATTGATGATATTTCTGAATTGCAATGGCCGATGAGGCGTTGCTACCCCATTTTATCGCATCAGTTGCAGCGTTCCGAAGACGCGGACCTGCTTGCTTATCGCCAGAACCCGTACATCGTGTCGCACCATCAGCTACCGGTGGCTGTAATCAACGGACAAAACATTGGGATCTCCTCACGAGATACCGCAATTGACGCATTGTCGCGTTTGCTTGGCGTGCCGATTTTCAGGATCGCCACGACCCAAGCGCTTACCGAGCATACTTCTGAATGGGACCACCGTCCAATGTCAGAGCTTGTCGGAACGCCAGGCATCAAGGGAATAGACCCTGATGAATTAGTCCGGGTCCTCGGCGAGTGGATCAATCAGAAGGTCGTGGAGGGGGCAGTGCGCTCGGTGGCTGGCCAGCCAACAGCCAAGTTCGCGCGGCAATCGGACCAACTGGCGTTCGAATGCCAGGCGGTAGACCGCGCGGCGTTGACGAACCTGTTGACATCTTTTGATCGGTTCCGGGTCGTTGGCCCGGGTTCCAGCCTGTCCTTCATCGAAAAATTCTTACACACGTCCGGAAAGACATATGTGCGCGCGGACACCCATGAAGCTGGTAGTTCCGATACCAATGAACCCTTTGATTGCCTAATATCCTGCGGGGCCAACGGATACGTTGATACACCCGCGGCGGCCGTCGCTTTGATGCCCGCAGGGTGGCCGACTCCGGCGATTAATGCTCCTTCATGGATGGCAGGCACTGAATGGAGCGCGGTCCTGCCCGGCTGCCAACCAGAACACTGGTATTCTCCGACAGCTTCGCAGAACCGCTATACCGTTGAGGAAAGGGCCTTGGTGGCCGAAATCACGCGCCTCATCCGGGGGCAGCGCCTTCGCCGATTGAGCCAGAGCGACGGGTAACCGAGATCGCAATCGCGCCTAGATCACGATCTGGCAGACGCTGCCAGAGCCTGATCCAAATCCTCAACTATATCATCGATGTGCTCAAGACCTACAGACAGACGGACATAACCCTTGGTCACGCCCGTCGCCGTTTGATCCTCCGCGGAAAGCTGGGAATGGGTCGTGCTGGCTGGGTGGATCGCCAGACTACGAGAATCGCCGATATTGGCGACATGATAGAAGAGCTGAAGCGCGTCGATGAAGCGACGCCCCGCCTCGCTATCGCCGTTGAGTTCGAAGCCGACCAGGCCGCCATAGCCGCCGCTTAGATAGCGGTCGGCCCGGACCCTGGATACGCCTTGCTGCACTGACGGATAAATGATGGTCGAAACTTCACTGCGGCACTTAAGGAAGTCGACCACCGCGTTGGCGTTTTGGCAGTGCCGCGCCATCCGCAGTGGCAGCGTCTCGAGCCCCTGGAGAAACTGGAAGGCGTTGAATGGAGACATCGCCGCGCCAAGGTCACGAAGAAGCACCACCCGGGCGCGAATGGCATAAGCGATCGGACCCAAACCCTTGACAGCCTGGCTCCAGACGGCCCCGTGGTAGCTGGGATCGGGGAGGTTGAAGAGTGGCTGGCGCTCGGGATGGGCTTCCCAGTCGAAGTTTCCGCCATCGATCAGCATGCCGCCGATCGAGGTGCCATGGCCGCCTATGTATTTCGTGGTCGAATAGACCACCACGGCGGCCCCGTGCTCGAACGGCCGGCAAAGGATTGGCGCAGCCGTATTGTCCATGATCAATGGAATGCCCATCGGACGGCCGATGGCTGCGACCTCGGCAATGGGAAACACCCGCAATTTCGGGTTTGGAAGCGTCTCGGCATAATAGGCGCGGGTCTTGTCGTCCGTTGCTCGCCGAAACGATTCAGGATCTGCCGGATCTGCGAATCTGACCTCTATCCCCATGTTCTTCAAGGAGTTTGCGAACAGGTTCCAGGTTCCGCCGTAGAGGTCCGTTGAACTGACTATGTTGTCTCCGGCACGCGCTAAATTCTGCACCGCAAACGCAGATGCCGCCTGTCCGGATGCCAGGCCGAGCGCCGCCGCACCGCCCTCCAGCGCCGCCATGCGTTCCTCCAGAATTCCTGTCGTTGGGTTCTGCAGCCTGGTGTAGATGTTGCCCAGCTCCTTGAGTGCGAACAGGTTCGCTGCATGCTCGGTGTCCCGGAACTGATAGGATGTGGTCTGATAGATTGGCGGCGCCACCGCTCCGGTCGCGGGATCCGCGCGCCAGCCCGCATGCAAGACTATGGTTTCAGGATGAAGGCTTTTACGAGCCATCGCGACGTCTCCTCCTGCGGATGTTTCGGCAAACCTACTCCCAACGCGGCCTGGCTGTCACCCGGCCCATACCGTGCATGTACCCGCATCTGACTGCCTTGGATGGGGTCAACCCCGGCCTTGTCGCCAGACCTTGTTCACACGCCGTTTGAACCCCTCGCGGCCATGGTCTAGAACCCCCGCGACTCCATCACCGCGCGCGGACCCGCATGAACGATTTTCTCCTGCAATACCTGCCGATCGTGCTGTTTTTCGCCATTGCCGCGGTCATTGGGATCGCGTTCCTTTTGGCGGCCGCTATCATCGCGCCCAAGGCGCCAGATCCTGAAAAACTCTCGTCCTATGAATGCGGCTTCAACGCCTTCGATGACGCGCGAATGAAGTTCGATGTCAGGTTCTACCTCGTCTCGATCCTGTTCATCATTTTTGATCTGGAAGTAGCATTCCTGTTTCCCTGGGCTGTGGCGCTCATGAAACTGCCGCATGAAACAAGCCAGTTCGCCTTCTGGAGCATGATGGCCTTTCTAGGGGTGCTGACGGTCGGCTTCATCTACGAGTGGAAGAAGGGGGCCCTGGAATGGGAATGACCGAAATGGGAACCTTACCCGCGCTTGCCGGAGGCCGCGTGGCTGTCCCCGGCTACGATCCCAAACTACACGATCCCTATTTCGACGGCATCAACGGCCAGCTCGCGGACAAAGGGTTTGTCGTTGCGGCGGTCGACGACCTGATTACTTGGGCTCGCACCGGCTCACTGATGTTCATGAGCTTCGGATTGGCCTGTTGTGCTGTCGAGATGATGCACGCGGCAAACCCACGTTATGATATGGAGCGTTTTGGCGTTGCTCCCCGCGGCAGCCCCCGACAGTCAGACCTGATGATCGTCGCGGGCACCCTTACCAACAAGATGGCCCCGGCAATGCGCAAGGTCTACGATCAGATGCCGGAGCCACGGTATGTGATCTCCATGGGCAGTTGCGCCAATGGCGGAGGCTATTACTATTTCAGTTATTCAGTGGTGCGCGGATGTGACCGGATCGTGCCGGTCGACGTTTACGTGCCTGGCTGCCCGCCGACCGCCGAGGCGTTGCTGTATGGCATTCTTCAATTGCAGAAGAAGATTCGCCGCACCGGGACGATAGAGCGATGAACTATCGGGTTTCCAACGACGAACTCTCCGCGCTGGGAGAACTCATTGTTGCGGCAGGGCAGGGGGCCGTGACCGGATATACCGTCGCGTACGGCGATTTGAACGTGAGAGGTGACCGCGCCCGCATTGTCGAACTCCTTACATCCCTGCGCGATGATCCAGGGCTGCAATTCCAGCAACTCATCGATCTTTGCGGAGCGGACTATCCCAAACGGGTCCGGCGCTTCGATGTGGTCTATCATCTCTTGTCGATGACCCGGAATCGCCGCGTCCGAGTCACCGTCGAAGTTGATGAAGACACGCCGGTCCCCTCAATCTGCCCGGTCTATCCCGCCGCGAACTGGTTCGAACGCGAAGCCTTCGACATGTACGGAATCTTTTTCGTCGGCCACCCGGATCTGCGCCGCCTGCTCACGGACTACGGGTTTCATGGACATCCTTTGCGCAAGGATTTCCCAATGACGGGTTATGTTGAGGTTCGTTACGACGACGAACTCAAGAGAGTGGTCTACGAGCCTGTCAAGGCCGTGGAGTTTCGCAGTTGGGACTTTCTCTCGCCATGGGAGGGCGCAGACTACGCCAAGCCGGGACACGGCTATGACAATTCGTTGCCGGGCGATGAGAAGGCGGAGAAGGCCTCATGAGCCACGAGAGCCAGACTAGCACGGCCGACGCACTGGTGATTCCAGAGACGCCGGTCCGGAAGTTCAATATCAACTTTGGTCCTCAACACCCTGCGGCGCACGGCGTCTTGCGCTTGATCCTTGAGCTCGACGGAGAACTTGTCGAGCGGGTCGACCCGCACATTGGCCTGCTTCACCGGGGCACCGAGAAGTTGATCGAGGCGCGCCCCTATACGCAGAACACTCCTTATTTTGACCGTCTCGACTACGTGGCGCCGATGAACCAGGAGCACGCCTTCGTAATCGCCATCGAGCGGTTGATGGGGCTTGATGTGCCACGCCGGGGGAGCATCATCCGGGTGCTGTATTGCGAGATCGGCCGGATTCTCAATCACCTGCTCAACATCACCACACAGGCGATGGACGTCGGTGCATTGACCCCGATCACCTGGGGCTTTGAAGAGCGAGAGAAACTGTATGTGTTCTATGAGCGCGCGTCCGGTGCTCGGATGCACGCCAACTACTTTAGGCCGGGAGGCGTTCGGCAGGATCTGCCGCCTGCGCTGATCGATGATATTGAAACGTGGGCCAGGCAATTCCCCGAGAGGATTGACGAGCTCGAAACGCTGATCACCGGCAAACGCATCTTCAAGCAACGCAATGTCGATATCGGTGTTGTCAGCCGGGAGGAGGCATTTGCCTGGGGTTTCACCGGTGTAATGCTCCGCGGATCGGGCGTTGCGTGGGACCTGCGGCGAAACCAGTCCTACGAGATCTACGACGAACTCGAATTCGAAATACCGCTGGGTATCAACGGGGACTGCTACGACCGGTATCTCTGCCGCGTTGAGGAAATGCGCCAGTCGGTCAAGATCATGCATCAATGCATCGATATGCTTCGGAAAACGCCAGGCCTCGTGCTTTCCGACGACCACAAGGTCAGTCCCCCGCGGCGTGGTGAAATGAAGCGTTCGATGGAAGCGATGATCCACCACTTCAAGCTTTTCAGTGAAGGTTTCCGTGTTCCCGAAGGCGAGGTCTACGCCGCTGTCGAGGCGCCGAAAGGCGAGTTCGGGGTCTACCTTGTCTCGGACGGGACCAACAAACCCTACCGTTGCAAGATTCGCCCTCCCTGCTATCCGCATCTTTCGGCCATGGACTGGATGAACCGCGGCCACATGCTTGCAGATGTCAGCGCCATTCTAGGTTCACTTGATATCGTGTTCGGAGAAATCGATCGATGAGTGTCCGTCGACTGGCAAAGCAACAGCCCACCTCGTTTGCTTTCACCCCTGCGTCGCTTGAAAAAGCTCATTGGTGGCTCGCCAAATTCCCCGACGGCCGCAAACAATCTGCGGTGATTCCAATTTTGTGGCTGGTGCAGAAGCAGGAGGGCTGGGTACCCGAACCTGCCTTGCGCGTCGTGGCCGAACTGATCGGCGCACCGGTCATGAGGGTGTTGGAGAACGTTACCTTTTACACGATGTTCCAGCTGCAACCTGTCGGTACGGTTGCGCATGTTCAGCTGTGTGGAACCACGCCCTGCATGCTGCGTGGCGCAAACGACCTGAAGACGGTGCTGGAGGCCCGCATCGGCCACAAGGATCATCGTTCCGCCGATGGCCGCTTTTCCTGGGAGGAGGTCGAGTGCATGGGCGCCTGCGCCAACGCCCCGATGTGCGCAATTAATGATTACTATTTCGAGGACCTGACGCCGGAGAGCCTTGACGGTCTGGTCGATTCCTTTGCCGTCGGCGAGAAGCCGCAGCCCGGCTCTGCGATCGGCCGGCAGAATTCCGCCCCGGAGGGGGAGCCGGTAACCCTTACAGATACCAGCCTCTATGATGGTTCCCGGGCCATGCCGATCAAACTCCCCGGTGTGGTCGCCGCGTGACGCAGCGTTTTCTCCGCACGCTTGGGCTGGTCGCCTGCCTGTTCGGCGCCTTGGTGATGATCGCCGCGCGGTTTGGCGGGCGGTTGCCTCCAATAGGGGTATGGGTCGGGCTGGTTATCATCCTTTTCGGCTGGGTGCTGTTAGCCCTTTCAATCCTGCGCAGACAGCGCGGCTCTAATATCTAGGCGATCATGGTCGGAATACTCGAAGACAAGGACCGCATCTTCACCAACCTTTACGGCTTGCACGATTGGCGGCTGGAGGGGGCGAAGGCGCGAGGAGTATGGAACGCCACCGCCGATATGATCGCTCAGGGACCCGACTGGCTTTGCGACCAGGTCAAGGCGTCAGGCCTGCGCGGACGGGGCGGCGCCGGCTTCGCCACTGGCCTGAAGTGGACGTTCATGCCCAAGCAGGAGAGCGAGCGACCGCACTACCTCGTGGTGAATGCCGACGAGTCAGAGCCGGGCACCTGCAAGGACCGCGAAATACTTCGCTACGATCCGCATCGGCTCATCGAAGGCTGCCTCGTAGCCTGCCGGGCCATGCGGGCGCACGACTGCTTCATCTATATCCGAGGAGAATATGTACGCGAACGCGAGCACCTTGAATACGCGATTGCCGAAGCAAACGTCGCCGGGCTGATCGGCATGAACAACATCCACGGCTGGGACTGCGACATCCGCGTTACCCATGGTGGCGGCGCCTACATCTGCGGCGACGAGATGGCTCTCCTGGAAAGCCTTGAGGGCAAAAAGGGTCAGCCGCGGCTGAAACCACCGTTCCCTGCTGGTTCGGGCGTCTACGGCTGCCCCACTACAGTGAATAATGTTGAATCGATTGCTGTGGTTCCCGAGATTCTTCGCCGTGGCGCGGACTGGTTCGCCGGCTTCGGCCGCCCGAAGAATACCGGAACCAAGCTGATGAGCGCCTCCGGCCACGTCAATCGGCCCTGCGTTGTGGAGGAAGCGATGTCGATTCCTCTTCGGCAACTGATCGACGACCATTTTGGCGGTGTCCGCGGTGGCTGGGGAAATCTGAAGGCGGTGATCCCTGGCGGGTCGTCCGTGCGCATGATCCCAGCCGAGGAAGCGGAGGTCGCATTGATGGACTTCGACGACCTCGCGGCGCGAAAGTCCGGTCTTGGCACCGCTGCCATGATCGTCATGGACAAGTCCTGCGACATTGTCGCCGCCATCGCCCGCCTGTCCTACTTCTACAAACATGAAAGCTGCGGTCAGTGCACGCCATGCCGTGAGGGCACAGGATGGATGTGGCGGATCATGGAGCGCATGGTTACCGGCGAGGCAGAACCCAAGGAGATCGACATGCTCCTGGATGTCGCCAGCCAGGTCGAGGGACATACCATTTGCGGCCTGGGCGACGCCGCGGCGTGGCCGATCCAGGGGCTGTTCCGTCACTTCCGCCCGGAGATCGAGGCCCGGATCGCGAACTATCGTACGCGCCGGGCAAACGTCCCTGGCGCCACTCTGATCGCAGCGGAATAACACCCAGGCCTAAGGGAAATTTGTATTCATCCTGAGTGGTGCTCGAAGCTTGATGGCGAGGGGTGGAAACCACTTTTGATTTCATTTGGCGGGATTATGCTCTAGCTCTTGATTGAGGGCCTTAGCGAGCTAGGTCCCTGATTTTGTCGACGAGGGGCTGAACGTCGCGATCAATGGCGCCACGGGGAGTGATAACGGCAATTTTGCTGCCTGCCCCTACGGGCGAACGGACGCTGTTGTTGCCCGACCAATGGCGGGACGCGGTCGTTAATGGCGGCATCACCGCATCAACTGTCCTTACAATTCTGTACCTGGACGGAACGATCGAGCAGGCTCCCGCGACGCTTGTGCCGAGGCTCAATACGCTCATTGAGGCGCAAGGGGCGCCGTCCCCACGTCCCCAACCAACAGCGTCCGGCAAGCTATCGCCGGTGAAGCTTGTCGCTAAACGGGCCAAAGCACCATTAGCCGCGCCGCGTCCACGAGCCGCTGCCGCAACCACGGCCCCCGTCGTCCCCCCACCAGTTCCACGCGGGACGAAAGTTCCCGGACCCGATCTGGCAGAGCGGATTCGCAATCAGCTTTCGGCATTGCGCATCAGGCTTTTTCCGCCACGTGATCCGGCAACTCCCAGCCTTGCTAGGCGTATTGACGGCGCGCTGGCCGATTTCCGCAAACGCCTCACACCGCGGCGCACACCCAATTCCCGACCCGTTGCGACAAGGCTGCGGCAAACCATGTCGGCGCTACAGCAATGGCTGGCTAAGCCGCGTAGTCTGATCTTGGCGAGGCCTGCGGAACGCATCAATGCCTCCCCGGTGATTGAACGCCCGAAACCGACACCGCGTCGCGCGCCGAACGGCCCGCCGATTTCGGTTAGGCTACGTCAATCCCTCACAACGCTTCGCGGCAGGCTTTTTCCGCCACGGGGTCCGACCCGACCAGGACTTGCAGAGAGATGGCGGCAATCCACATCGGCCCTGCGGGGCAGGGTGTTTCCCCCCCGCGACCCGTCCGTCCCGCGGCTAACCGAGAGATTGAACCAGAGCCTTGCCAACGGTCGTAAGAGGCTATTGTCGCAGCGTGCACCCAATCCGCGGCCGCCGGTGGCAGGTCTGCATAGGTTTGTGACACGCATCCGCTTGCGACCATTTCCGCCTCGTGATCCGAGGCTCCCAGCGCGGACCCAGCAGTTGCGGCAGCGGCTGGCGGCCGCGCGCGCCGGACTTACGCCACGCAGAAATCTCGACGCGCCGCGCCTGACCGAACGGCTGGCAATTCAAATTTCAGCAACGCGCTCTCGGCTGTTCCCCACCCGTGACCCGGCCAGGGCAAGCTTTGTGAAGAGCGTCAAGGGGACTTTGAAGGGCTGGAGCGACGGTCTGACGCACAGTCCCCGGCCGCAAGGGACACGTCCGTCCGGCGAATTGACAGGCGTTCGCCCCGCGAAGCCGGGAAGGGCAAACTCGTCGAAAGCTGCGGGGCCTCCATGGTTTATCGGATGGCGCGTGAAGCGAATTGCCGCTCCCGCCATCGAGCAGCGCCCGCAACGAAGTTCCGGTGCGCTTTTGTGGATCGCGGCCGCGATCGTGATGGCGATCGTCGGCGGACGCATTGCGCTGGCTTTGATACCAAGGGTGATCCTGCCTCCAGACCACTATCTTCTGACCCTTTCGGGTTCAGACGCGCTGGGTGAAAAGCTCGGACCGCGATTGGTCCAGGCATGGCTGAACAGCAAGGGTGGCAAGGATGTGTCCATCGTGCCCCTCGCCGATTCGCAAGGTAATCTCATCGACAATGAGAGGGTGGTCTTCGCACACCTCGGCGGGCACGACGTTCAGGTGCTTGTGAAGTCTCACGGGACAGGATCCGGGTTTCCGGACCTTAAGAGCGGCGCCACGGACATAGCCATGACCGCCCGTCAGGCGAATTCCGCCGAGATCAAGATGCTGTTTCGGTTGGCCGCGGCCCGGTCAGGCAAGACGGAACATCCGCTGGCGACCTCCGAGGTGGTTGTCATCGTACCGCGCGTCAACCAGATTCCCGCACTGACAAGGCAGCAGATCAAGGGAATTTTCAGCTGCTCGATCAAATCGTGGGCAGCCATACGCGGGGTCGGTTCGCCACTTGATGCGATCCACGTCTATGAACCGGATGACACGACAGACACCGCAAAATCATTCAGGGACAAGGTCATGGCTGGCGCACGGCTGTGCGGCGTCAAACGCTTCACCAATGGTGAGGAACTCGAAAAGGCGGTCGCCAATGATCCGTCCGGGATCGGCATCGTCGGATTGCCAACCGTTACGACCACTCGGCCGGTCGTGATCAGTGATGGAAATGAATGGGCCGTGGCGTCCAAAAGACACGGTGGTTCATCCGGGAGCTACCGGCTCTCACAGCGTCTCTTCCTGTTTACCGCGGCAATTCCGCACAATCCAGCGGCGCTCGACTTCGTGGACTTTGCCTTGTCGCCGGCGGGCCAGAATGTCCTACATAGGGCTGGAGCCAACAAAACCGAGCATTGAGTCGCATCCGTAACGCCACCGTGTTCATGGTTGCGCTATTCGAGCGTCATACTTTGCGTGCAGGGATGCCCCATTCCCTCTTCGCAACCGCCCTCTTCTTCACAGAAGAAAGCTCAAGCATCGACGCACCCTTGAAGGCGACGACCTAAGGCGCTATCGCCCGCGTCATGCCGACAGCCAAGGTCAACGGGACAGAGGTCGAGTTCGAGAACGGGATGACCGTTCTCCAGGTCGCCGAATTGGCCGGGGAAGAAATTCCCCGGTTTTGCTACCATGAGCGGCTGTCGATCGCCGGCAATTGCCGGATGTGCCTGGTCGAGGTGAAGCCCGGCCCGCCAAAGCCGCAAGCCTCCTGCGCTTTGCCGGCAGCCGACGGTCAGGAAATCATCACCAACTCGCCCATGGTCGAGAAGGCCCGCAAGGGCGTGATGGAATTTCTGCTGATCAACCATCCGCTCGACTGCCCGATCTGCGACCAGGGCGGTGAATGCGATCTGCAGGACCAGTCGATCGGCTATGGACGTGACGACAGCCGCTACGCGGAAAACAAGCGAGCCGTCGAAGAAAAACACATGGGTCCGCTGATCAAGACGATTATGACCCGCTGCATACAGTGCACGCGCTGCGTGCGCTTCATCACGGAAGTCGCCGGGATTCCAGAAATTGGCCTGATCTCGCGCGGCGAAGACGTCGAAATCACTACCTATCTCGACAGTGCGGTGACCAGCGAGCTTTCGGGTAATGTCATCGACCTTTGCCCGGTTGGTGCGCTGACCTCCAGACCTTACGCCTTCAATGCCCGGCCATGGGAACTGAGCAAGACCGAAAGCATCGATGTGATGGATGCGCTCGGCAGTGCGATCCGGATCGACGCACGTGGCCCTGCCGTGCTGCGTGTGCTCCCGCGGCTCAACGAAGAGGTCAACGAAGAGTGGATCAGCGACAAGACCCGCTATGCCTGCGATGGCCTTGCCCGTCAGCGTCTAGACCGGCCGATGGTCCGCGCGGATGGCAAACTGCGCGCCGTGACCTGGCCTGAGGCTTTCAATGTCGTCGCATCCCGATTGAAGGCCGCCGCGCCCGAGCGAATCGGGGCGATCGCGGGTGATCTTCAGGATGCCGAATCAATGAAAGCGGCGTTGGACCTGTTTGTTTCGTTAGGCGTGGGCAACCTCGACTGCCGGCAAGATGGTACGGCGCTCGGTGATGGTCCGCGCGAAAGCTGGCTATTCAATAGCACCATCACCGGGATCGAGCAGGCCGACGTCGTCCTCCTGATTGGAACCAATCCGCGTCTCGAAGCTTCGGTGCTCAATGCCCGTCTGCGCAAGCTCTGGCTTTCAGGAAGCACGCGCTTCGGTCTGGTCGGGGAGTCCGCCGACCTAACGTATAGATATGAACATCTCGGAACGGCGATGTCGGCTATGACTAGCCTTGCAGGCGGCGACTCGGACTTCGCAAAAGCCCTGAAGGGGGCCTCGCGCCCGGCGATCATTCTTGGCCAGCGCGCTCTGAACCGCGCGGATGGCGCAGCTGTGCTGAAAGCCGCGGCCGAACTCGCTGGTGCGATTGGTGTCGTCCGCGAGGGATGGAACGGCTGGAATGTTCTACACACCGCCGCCGCAAGGGTAGGCGGTCTCGATATGGGGTTCCTGCCGCGCGAGGGCTGCAAGGGGGCGGCATCCATGCTGTCGCCGGGCGCGCTCGATGTGCTATTCCTGTTGGGTGCCGATGAACTTGATCTCTCCGGAACGGACGCATTTGTCATTTACCTGGGAACACACGGCGATGCCGGCGCGCACAGGGCCGATGTGATTCTTCCGGGCGCGGCCTATACCGAAAAAGATGGCCTCTACGTCAACACCGAAGGGCGGGTGCAACGGGGTGAACGCGCCGTGTTCCCCAAAGGCGAGGCCCGCGAGGACTGGGCGGTTCTGCGCGCGCTATCAGGCTATCTCGACCAGCCGCTGCCTTATGACACGCTCGATCAGCTTCGTGACCGCCTGATCGCCGAGCACCCGACGTTCGGCGAGATCGACTACGCGCCGGGCTCGACGCCACGCTTGTTCGATCTTGCATCGGTGGGCGCTGCCGGCGAGCTCTCGGATGCACCGTTCGTCAGCGCTGTGAAGGCCTTCCACCTAACCAACCCGATTGCGCGGGCCAGCGTGACAATGGCGCAGTGCGCTGGTCTCTCGGCCGGTGTGAAGTTGGCGGCGGAGTAGGGAGATGGGCGAAATCGACTGGGGATCGACCATCGGCTGGACCGTGATGACGGTGCTGCAGATTCTCGCGGTTGTGATCTGGATCCTGCTTTCCCTGGCATTCCTGCTGCTTGCCGATCGCAAGATCTGGGCCGGCGTAATGATGCGCAAGGGTCCAAACGTTGTCGGACCATTCGGACTGCTGCAGTCGTTTGCCGACTTCCTGAAATTCGTCCTCAAGGAAATCGTCATCCCGGCTGGCGCCGACAAGGTTGTCTTCATGCTGGCGCCTCTGGTGATGTTCACCTTGGCGTTCGCCGCCTGGGCGGTCATTCCGCTGGCCCCAGGATGGGTGGTCGCCAATATTAACGTCGGCGTGCTGTACCTCTTCGCGATCTCCTCGCTCGGTGTCTATGGCATCATCATGGGGGGATGGGCGTCCAATTCGAAATACCCGTTCCTTGGCGGTCTTCGGTCAGCGGCTCAGATGGTGAGCTACGAGGTCTCGATCGGCTTTGTGATCATCACGGTCATCTTGCTGACGGGCTCGCTCAACCTGCAGACCATCGTCGAAAGGCAGGCCGGCGGTTTCTGGAACTGGAACGTGCTGGGAGGAGGGGGCCTGAAGAACCTTCCCGCGGCCCTGGTCATGATCCCGATGTCTGTGATCTTCTTCATTTCCGCGCTGGCTGAAACCAACCGTCCACCCTTCGACCTTCCCGAGGCCGAGTCGGAACTGGTGGCCGGCTATCAGGTGGAATATTCCTCGACGCCCTACCTGCTCTTTATGATCGGTGAGTACGCCAACATCGTGATGATGTGCGCGATGATCTCCATCCTGTTCTTCGGCGGCTGGCAGGCGCCGTTCCCGACGCCGTTCACCGCTCATTGGCCGTCGACCGCCGCGAGCTTTTTCGGCTTCATGTGGCTGTTCCTGAAGATCCTTTTCTTCTTCTTCATCTTCGCGATGGTTAAGGCGATCGTGCCCCGGTATCGCTATGACCAGTTGATGCGCCTGGGCTGGAAGGTCTTCCTGCCGACATCGCTGGTGGCGGTTGCCCTGATTGCCGGCTGGCGCGAATTCGGGCCTGGCGCATGAACAACGGCTTGCTGACCGTCATGCTCGCCATGAGCCTTTGCGCCTGCGCCTCCTATGGCTTGCCACAGGGCGATGCGAACTACGACGCCATCAAGTCGGCGACTGACGACTGCAAGGCGAAAGGCGGTCAAATCGAGCTGAAATCGGGCTATGACGGCCGTCAGCTCTCCAGCTACGAATGCAAGATCGGCGGTGCGAAGTAGATGGCCATGTTCGAGCGTATCAATCAGGCTATCAAAGGCGCGGCCCTGATGGACTTCGCCGGGGCCTTCGGGCTGGCCTTGAAGGTCATGGCGCGACCGAAGGCGACGGTGCTTTATCCAAACGAGCGTAACCCACAGTCGCCGCGTTTTCGTGGCGAGCACGCATTGCGCCGGTATCCCAACGGTGAGGAACGCTGCATTGCCTGCAAGCTGTGCGAGGCGATCTGCCCGGCCCAGGCGATCACCATCGAAGCGGAACCCCGCGACGACGGTTCGCGTCGCACGACCCGCTATGACATAGACATGGTCAAATGTATCTATTGCGGCCTGTGCCAGGAGGCCTGCCCGGTGGACGCCATCGTTGAGGGCCCCAACACCGAGTTCGCGGTCGAGACACGCGAAGAACTCTACTATGACAAGTCCCGGCTGCTGGAAAACGGCGACCGTTGGGAGCGTGTAATCGCGAAGAATCTGGAACTCGATGCGCCCTACCGCTAACAGACGCACGCGCTCGACGCTCACATTGGCCTTGCAAGGACGGAGCTGAAAACCCGATGGTCCTGCAGGCAATAGCCTTCTGGTTGCTCGCCGCAACGACAGTCGTCGCCGCGCTGTCGGTGATCTCGGCGCGCAATCCCGTGCACTCCGTGCTGTTTCTGATCACGGCGTTCTTCTCGGCCGCCGGACTTTTCGTGCTACTAGGCGCCGAGTTCCTCGCGATGATCCTGGTGGTCGTCTACGTCGGCGCGGTGGCGGTGCTGTTCCTGTTCGTGGTGATGATGCTCGATGTCGACTTCGTCGCCCTGCGTCAGGGATTCGCCCGCTATCTTCCGATCGGCGCGGTCATTGCCGGTGTTTTGACAGTGGAGATGGTGATCGTCGCCGCTAGCGTGGCCACTGGAGGCGCCGCCGCCAAATCGACCGGCCCCGTGCTCCACGTCTCAACGGCCGGCACCGTGACCAACGCCGAAGCTATCGGCCGCGTGCTCTACACGGACTATGTCTATTTCTTCCAGGCGGCGGGCATGGTGCTGCTGGTGGCGATGATCGGAGCGATCGTTCTCACTCTGAAACATCGTGAGGGGGTCAAGCGCCAGGACGTCGGCGCCCAGGTTGCCCGCACACCCAAGAAGGGCATGCGTCTGGTTACCATCAAGTCAGGGGAGGGGATCGAGCTGTGACCATCGGCCTGATGCATTATCTGGGCGTCGCCGCCATCCTGTTTACCATCGGCGTGCTGGGCATTTTCGTAAATCGCAAGAACGTGATCGTCATCCTGATGTCGGTCGAACTGATCCTGCTCGCGGTCAACATCAACCTGGTGTCGTTCTCGGTGTTCCTGCACGATGTGGTCGGTCAGATCTACGCGCTGTTTGTCCTGACGGTCGCCGCGGCCGAGGCTGCGGTGGGGCTTGCCATCCTCGTGACCTTCTTCCGCACCCGCGGTGATATCGCGGTGGACGACGCCTCCGTGATGAGAGGCTGAGCCGAACTCGATGTCTCCTCAGCTTCTGGTCACCCTGCTTGTCTTCGCGCCCCTGACAGGGGCAATGATCGCGGGCTTTTTCGGACGCCGGATAGGCGACCGCGCCGCCATGACGCTCACCACGGGCCTGCTGTTCCTATCCTGCGCGCTCGCCTGGATGACCTTCGCGCATGTCATCTGGGGTGGCTGGCCGCAGCACTTCACGGTCGAGATCGCGCCCTTCATCAATGTGGGCGCCTTCCAGTCTGACTGGTCTGTGCGGATCGACACGCTGTCGGCGGTGATGCTGGTTGTCGTCACCAGCGTGTCGGCGCTCGTGCACCTTTATAGCTGGGGCTACATGGCTCACGATCCGGACAAGCCCCGGTTCTTCGCCTACCTCTCGCTATTCACTTTCGCGATGCTGGCGCTGGTTACGGCCTCTGACTTCATGCAGCTGTTTTTCGGCTGGGAAGGAGTCGGTCTCGCGAGCTACCTGTTGATCGGCTTCTGGTTCAAAAAACCGACCGCCAGTGCCGCCGCCATCAAGGCGTTCGTAGTCAACCGGGTCGGCGACTTCGGTTTCGCGCTCGGCATCATGACAGTGTTCTGGGCGTTCGGATCGATTCGTTTCGCCACAGTCTTTCCGCTGGTGGCCAATCACGTTCATGTCGCCTGGAGCTTCGCCGGCCGATCATGGCCCCTGGTCGATCTGGCCTGCGTGCTCCTGTTCATCGGCGCGATGGGCAAGTCGGCCCAGTTCTTCCTGCACACCTGGCTGCCGGACGCCATGGAAGGCCCGACGCCGGTCTCCGCCCTGATCCATGCCGCTACCATGGTGACCGCCGGCGTCTACATGGTCTGCCTGCTCTCACCGATGTTCGAGTATGCGCCGGTCGCCCGTTCAGTGGTGACCATTGTCGGCGCAACCACGGCGCTCTTCGCGGCCACCGTCGGTCTGGCCCAGAACGACATCAAGCGCGTCATCGCCTATTCGACCTGCTCACAGCTTGGCTACATGTTCTTCGCCGCCGGCGTCGGCGCCTACCAGGCGGCGATGTTTCACCTGTTCACCCACGCCTTCTTCAAGGCTCTTCTGTTCCTCGGCGCGGGCTCCGTGATCGAAGGCATGCATCACGAACAGGACATGCGGAAAATGGGCGCCCTCTGGAAACTGCTGCCCGTCACCTATGCGGTGATGATCATCGGCACCCTGGCGATCACCGGTGTCGGAATTCCCGGCATCGACCTCGGTTTTGCCGGCTTCTACTCCAAGGACGCCATCATCAATGCCGCCTTTGCCCAGTCACACGGCAACGGCGCGGCGGGCTTTGCGTTCGTCATCGGACTGATGGCGGCGGGGCTAACCTCCTTCTACTCGTGGCGTCTGATCTTCATGACCTTCCATGGTCACGCGAAGTGGCGCGCGGATGCGCATCACGCCGACGACCACGCCTATGACGACGCTCACGCCGCTCCCGATGATCACGGCCACGGACATGCGCATGACCTGAAGCCGCACGAGAGCCCCTGGGTCATGCTGGTCCCGCTGTTGCTGCTGTCAATCGGCGCGGTTGCCGCCGGTCGGGCGTTCGTGGAGCTGTTCGTCGGCGAGTCCCGCGCCGATTTCTGGCGCGGCGCGATCCTGTCTCTGCCGACCAATCACGCGCTCGATCCTGTGGCGCTGCCGGCCTGGGTTGTCTGGGCTCCGCTGACAGTGACGGCGCTGGGTCTGGTGATCGCCTGGTACACCTACATCCGCCACGAAGGCATGGGCGCGCGCATCGCGGCCCGAAAGGGCCTGCTGTGGAGCTTCCTCTACAACAAATGGTATTTCGACGAGCTCTATGACGCCGTCTTCGTGCGTGGAGCCAAGGCCTTGGGCGACCTGTTCTGGAAGGGCGGCGACAAGGCGATTATCGACGGCCTCGGCCCCGACGGGGTCTCGGCGGTATCCTATGCGCTGGGCAAGCTGACGGGGAGGGCGCAGACGGGTTATGTCTACCACTATGCCTTCGTCATGCTGATGGGGATCGCCGGGCTGCTCGTCTATGCATTGTGGGCCTTCTCCTGATGAACGGCATCCTTTCAATCACCGTCCTGTCGCCGCTGATCGGCGTCGCGGCCATCATGTTGCTGCGCGCCTTCGCCAAGCCGGACGATCCCCGCACGTCGGAAGCCGTGCGCTGGATTGCGCTGGCCAATACGCTGGCGACCCTTGGGTTGTCGGTGCTGATGGTGGCGCAGTTCGACCCGCACAAAAGCGGCTTCCAGTTCGTCGAGGACCTGAACTGGTTCTCCGGCGTGCACTACCGCATGGGCGTCGACGGGATTTCGATCCTGTTCGTGCTGCTGACCGCATTCCTGCTGCCGCTCTGTATTGTCGCAAGCTGGAAATCGATCACCAATCGCGTTGTCGAGTACATGATCGCCTTCCTCATGCTCGAGGGCATGGTGCTGGGGGTCTTCTGCGCCCTCGATCTGATCGTCTTCTATCTCTACTTCGAGTTCCAGTTGCTACCGATGTTCCTGATCATCGGCATCTGGGGCGGCAAGAACCGGCTCTACGCGGCCTTCAAGTTCTTCCTCTACACCCTGTTGGGTTCGGTTCTGATGCTGGCCGCGATCCTGGCGATGGTCGTGATCGCTCACACTTCCAGCATACCGGAACTGCTCGCCTACAAGTTCTCGCCAGCGGTGCAGACCTGGCTCTGGCTGGCGTTCTTCGCCTCGTTCGCGGTTAAGATGCCAATGTGGCCGTTCCATACATGGCTGCCCGACGCGCACGTCGAGGCGCCGACCGCGGGCTCGGTCATTCTTGCCGGCATCCTGCTGAAGATGGGTGGCTATGGCTTCATGCGTTTCTCGCTGCCGATGTTCCCCAACGCCAGCGTTCTCTTCACCCCGATGGTGTTCACCCTCTCGGTCATCGCCATCATCTACACCTCGCTGGTGGCGTTCCGGCAGACCGACTTCAAGAAGCTGATCGCCTATTCGTCCGTCGCTCACATGGGCTTCGTCACCCTCGGCCTTTTCTCCGGAAACCTGCAGGGGGAACAGGGCGCACTTTTCCAGATGATCAGCCACGGCGTCATCTCTGGCGCGCTCTTCCTTTGCGTTGGCGTCGTCTACGACCGTATGCACACCCGCGAGATCGCCTTTTACGGCGGCCTTGCCAATCGCATGCCCTTCTATGCGGCGGTATTCATGCTGTTCACCATGGGCAATGTGGGCCTTCCCGGCACCAGTGGCTTCATCGGAGAGATCTTGAGTTTGACTGGAACCTACGGCGCCTCCACCTGGCCGGCCATCCTTGCCAGCACCGGCGTCATCCTCTCGGCGGTCTATGCGCTTAACGTCTATCGCAACGTGACGTTCGGCGAGCTTACCAATCCCGCGCTGGCCGCGATCACCGACCTCGACCGGCGCGAACTGACGCTGTTCGTGCCTCTGATTGTCGCCACGCTCTGGCTTGGGCTGCAGCCGGGTCTTGTGTTCAACATCACCGACGCGTCGGTCTCGCATCTTGTCGGCGTCTATCACGCCGCGACTGGCCGGTGAGGGGATCATGACCGTACCTTCCGCCTCGTCCCTGGCCACGCCCGAACTCATTCTGGCCGGATCGGCGCTGATCCTGCTGATCTGGGGCGCGTTCCGTGGTCGCGCCGATGCAGCCTTTATCGTTGCGTCGATCGTCGCATTGCTGGCCGCCGCCGTGGCCGCCGCAACCGGTCCTCTCGGGCGTGCCTTTTCCGGCGGGCTGATCGTCGATCAGGGCTCGGTGTTCGCCAAGGTGTTCATCTATCTGGCCTGCGCCGCCGCCATACCCTTGGGTGATCGCTGGTTCGCGCGCCGTGACGCCGCGAAGTTCGAATATCCCGTCCTGGTGATCATCGCCGGACTGGGTATGGGCATGATGGCCTCGGCCGGCGACCTGATCTCGCTCTATATCTCGATCGAACTTCAGTCCCTGGCCCTCTATATCCTCGCCGCCTTCCTGCGTGATGACGCCAAGGCATCCGAGGCCGCGCTTAAGTACTTCGTGCTTGGCGCGCTTTCATCCGGTCTGCTGCTGTACGGCGCCTCGCTCGTGTATGGCTTTGCCGGATCAACCCATTTCAACGTGATCGCCGCCGCCGTGCGGGGACATTCGAACATCGGCGTGCTCGCGGGCCTGGTTTTCCTGATGTGCGGGTTCGGCTTCAAGGTCTCCGCCGCGCCGTTTCACATGTGGACACCCGATGTCTACGAAGGCGCCACCGCGCCAGTCGTTGGTTTCTTTGCGGGAGCGCCCAAGCTCGCCGCCATGGTGCTGCTGGCAAGGCTGCTCAGCCAGGGTTTTGGAACTTCCGTGCGAGACTGGAGTCAGATCCTCGTCGCCATGGCCCTGCTGTCGGTAGGAATCGGGGCCTTCGGCGGACTCGTCCAGAACAATGTCAAGCGCCTGTGGGCCTATTCGTCGATCGCGACCATCGGCTATGCCATTGTCGGGCTAGCCGCCGGCGGCGTGATCGGCATCCAGTCGATGCTGATGTACATGGTCCTCTTCCTGGTCGATGTGACCGGCTTCTTCGCCTGCCTCGCGGGATTGACCCGCAATGGAAAGCCGCTCGAAACGATGGATGATTTCGCGGGCTTGATGCGCGAGCGTCCGGCGACGACCATGTGCATGACCCTGTTCGCCCTTTCCGCTCTGGGGTTGCCGCCACTCGGGGAATTTTGGGGAAAGTTCTACGTGTTCCGCGCTGCATGGTCAGGTCCTCCCGGCCTGGGCCTTGTCGCCGTCGCGGCTCTGGTCGGCAGTGTGGTCGCCGCCTTCTTCTACCTGCGCCTCGTGAAGGCCATGTGGCTGGACGCGTCGCCGGGACCGACCGATACGCCCGCGATCGAATCCCGCGCGATTGCCTATGTGATGGCGCTGATCGCGTTTCCGATCGTCCTGTTCGCCCTGGGGGCTCTTGATACCTGGACCCGCGTAGCGGCGACCGCTTTGGCGCATGGCTGACACGTGGCATCGATCCCCTTCGTCGCCTTTGACGAGTTAGATTCAACCAATACCGAGGCTCGTCGGCGCGCCGAGTCCGGCGACCTCGGCCCGATGTGGATTACCGCGTCCAGGCAGACAGCTGGACGAGGAAGACGGGGCCGCGACTGGGAGTCACCGGGCGGAAATCTGGCGGCGACCCTGTTCTTCACGACTGAGCGGCCTCCCGCCGAGATCGCCCAGTTGTCATTCATCGCCGCTCTCGCCGTCGCCGACCTTGCCTGCGGTTTCGTTCCCCCCGCGCTTGTCACCGTCAAATGGCCGAACGACGTCATGATCGACGGAAGCAAGACGGCTGGCATTCTGGTCGAATCCAGCGCCCCGGAGCGAGGCAAAAGCTGGGTAGCGGTGGGAATCGGCGTCAATCTGGCTCATGCGCCAACCACGACGCTCTATCCCGCGACCGCATTCGCCCGCCACATGCTCGCGCCTCCACCGAAGCCGCTGGAAGCGCTTGAGATCCTTTCCGATGCCTACGAACGCTGGCGCGCCATTTGGGAAAAGGAAGGCTTCGGCCCAATCGCCGCAGCCTGGACGAACCGCGCGCATGGACTTGGCCAACCCTGTACGGCCAACCTGCCGAACGAAAGCATCGAGGGAATCGCGGAAGGCCTGGACCCGGATGGGGCCCTTCGTTTGCGCGTAGCTCCCGGGAAAACCCGACGGATATTCGCCGGTGATGTCTTCTTTGGTCCGCACTGATGCTGCTGGCCATCGAACAGGGTAACACCAACACGCTTTTCGCCATCCACGACGGCGGTCACTGGATCGCGCAATGGCGCGCCGCGACGGACGCATCACGCACCGCGGATGAGTACGCCGTCTGGCTGATGCAGTTGCTGACCATGGCCGGGCTTTCCCGGGAAAGCCTCGATCGCTGCATCATTTCGAGCGTGGTGCCTCAGTCGATCTTCAATCTGCGGAATCTTTCGCGGCGCTATCTGAACGTCGAACCAATGATCGTCGGAGAGAACGTCGATCTTGGTATCTCCGTGCGTATCGTGAAACCCTCCGAGGCCGGGGCCGATAGACTGGTCAACGCCATCGGCGCTCACATTACCTACCCGGGCGCTCTGCTGGTGGTCGACTCGGGGACCGCGACGACGTTCGACGTCGTATCCGAAGACGGAGCCTTCGAAGGCGGAGCGATTTCACCCGGTATCAATCTATCCATGCAGGCCCTGCACGCCGCGGCGGCGCGATTGCCGCGGGTCGGAATCCAGCGCCCGGGCCATGTAATCGGCAAGGATACCGTCGAGGCGATGCAGTCTGGAGTCTTCTGGGGCTATATATCCCTGATCGAGGGCCTCATTGCCCGCATGAAGGCCGAATATCCCGCGCCCCTGACGGTTATTGGAACCGGCGGGGTCGCTTCGCTTTTCGAGGGCGCCACCAACGCCATCGACCACTTTGATCACGACCTCACTATTTTGGGCCTTCTCGAAATCGTGCGCCGCAACCCCGATTTCGGAGTCTCATGAAAGCTTCCCCGCAAGACGAGCTCGTCTTCCTGCCTCTGGGCGGGTCGAACGAAATCGGCATGAATTTCAATCTCTACGGCTTTGGTCCCCCCCACGCGCGCAAGTGGATCGTCGTTGATCTGGGGGTCACCTTCGGCGATCAGACCACGCCGGGTGTCGAAATCATCCTGCCGGACCCGACCTATATCGAGGAATACGCCAAGGACATTATCGGCATCGTCCTTACCCACGCTCACGAGGATCACATCGGCGCCGTCGCCTGGCTTTGGCCGCGATTGAAGGCGCCGCTCTACGCGACGCCGTTCACTGCTTTCCTGTTACGAGAAAAGCTGCGTGAGAAGGGGCTGCTGGGTGACGCGCCCATTACCGAGGTGCCACTCAGCGGCACGATCAAGCTCGGTCCGTTCGAGCTGACGCTGATCACGCTTACTCACTCGATCCCTGAACCGAACGGCGTCGCCATTCGCACACCGCTCGGCACCATCCTGCACACCGGCGACTGGAAAATTGACCCCGATCCGCTGACCGGAGCCGTCACCGATGTCGCAGCCATTCGCGCGCTGGGCGACGAAGGCGTGCTGGCCATGGTCTGCGATTCAACCAACGTCTTCGTCGATGGCGAAGCAGGTTCCGAAGCTGAAGTTCGCGAGACCCTCAATGCTTTGATCGGCAGTCTGAAGGGCAGGGTGGCTACCGCCTGCTTTGCCTCCAATGTCGCGCGGATGGACACCATCATACGGGCCGCCGAAGCCGCCGGCCGGCGCGTCTGCCTGGTCGGCCGCTCGATGATCAGGATGTCGCAGGCGGCGCGCTCGGTCGGATTGCTTGCGGATATCGCCCCGTTCGTTCCCGACAACGAGGCGCGTCACTTCCCGGCCGATAAAATTCTCTATTTATGCACTGGGAGTCAGGGTGAGCCGCGCGCCGCGCTTTCACGTATCGCCGAGGGTAACCACCCCCATGTCAGCCTCGGCTCCGGCGATGCCTGCGTGTTTTCCTCGCGGATCATTCCCGGCAACGAGATCCCCATCCGCAACCTGCAGAACAAGCTCGCCGACCGTGGTGTGCGCCTTTATACCGAGCGGGACCATCCTGGCATCCATGTCTCCGGCCACCCGTGTCGCGACGAGCTCAAGCGGATGTACCAATGGGCGCGACCCCATATCTCAGTCCCGACCCACGGTGAGCGCCGTCATCTGCTCGAGCACGCCGCCCTGGCCAAGGATTTGCAGATTCCCCACGCCATAGCTCCCCGCAATGGCGAGATGGTTCGCCTGGCGCCGGGCGCTCCGGGCATCATCGACGAGGTTCCATCGGGACGTCTTTACGTCGACGCCGGCGTGGTTACCGCCGAGAACGGGGACGCGCTGCGTGAGCGCCGGCATGCTTCCTTCAATGGCGTGCTGACGATTTCTGTCGCGCTCGATGGCCGCAACCGTATCGTTTCCGGGCCTCAATTGAAGGCCGTCGGAATGCCCGGCGACGGGGACTACCCTCTGGATGAGGCGCTCATCGACCTCGCCAACGAAGCGCGCGAGTCACTCCAGCGCCTGTCCGGCGACGACCGCGACGACGACCACCTCGTCGAATCAGCCCTCACCCGCGCCACAAAGAAAGCCGCCTTCCGCATCTGGAAACGCCGCCCGGTCGTCGAAGCCATCGTCCTGCGCCTTTAGCCATCTCTTCTCCCTCCAGGAAGGTGGCGCGCAGCGCCGGATGAGGGTATCGCCGCAACAGCTGTATATCGCCGATGCAAGGCGCCTTTGCAGCGGAAGCACCCCTATACCAGCCCTCGTTGAGTCTGACTCATAGTCAGCACTCCAATCTACCGTCATAGCCGGGCGAAAGTCCCGGCTACCCATCGCGCCACCAGGGGAGGTCAGGGTAGCCGCGCCCCGCGTGGCCAAGCCGTTTCGCTGGTGTAGAGCGTCTGCCTGATCCATCGGCGCGTGGTCGTGCGGGAACGACCAGATCGACACTGATCCTGGCCGAAAGATGGGTAGCCGGGACTGACGCCCGGCTATGACGGTAGGGAGGAGGTGCGTCAGCCTTAATGTGGACCGGTATTATCCCCGGCTCCGCCGGGACGTCTCCCGGAAGGAGAAGAGATCGCCAATTCAATGATCTTTTCTGGAGACCTCAGGCCGCCCTAAACCTGATCGGCATCGCCTTCGGCCCCGAAATGAAGTTGCTCGGCAGCCATTCGGTCGGCCCGGCAAGCTCGAAGTCCGTCATTCGCGTCAGCACCTCGACCAGCATGGCGTCGATCTCGACCCGTGCGATGTGTTGCCCAAGACAACCGTGCGGACCGGTCCCGAAGGCGTTGTGAGCGTTGTTCGGGCGTCCGAGATTTAGCACATCCGGCTGCTCGAAATGTCGTGGATCGCGATTGGCCGAACCGAAATACATCACGACCTTGTCGCCTTCCTCGATGGCTTTGCGACCAAGCTCGGTGTCGTGCTTCGCCGTACGCCGCATGTAGATCACCGGACTGGTCCAGCGCAGCAACTCCTCGCGGGCGTCCGATAGCCGCGTCGGCAGGTCACCGCGTAACCAGTCGAGCGCCGCCGGGTTCTCCATCAACGCCAGCAAGCCACCTGACAGCAGGTTGCGGGTCGTGTCCCCACCCGCATCGACCAGCAACAGGAAGAATAGCAGGAATTCCATGTCGTCGAGCCGACGCCCGTCGACCTCGCAGGCAAGCAGTTTCGAAGCCAGGTCATCGGCCGGCCGCGCTCGCTTCTCGGCGATAACGCCCTGTGCATATTCGAACATCTTGCGAACCGCCTCGCCGCCGGCGCCGGGCGGCAGGGCTTCGGGCGCGGTGTGAATGATCTCGGTAAGTTTGTAGAGTTCGCGGCCGTCGTCCAGCGGCAGGCCCATCAGTTCGGCGATCACGAACGAGGGCATTTCGCCGGCCACATCGGAAACGAAGTCACATTCTCCCCGATCGATAACCCCGTCGACGATCTGGCGGGCGAGCGCGGCAATCCGTTCACCCTTCATCGTCGCCCGAGGCTGGGTGAACTCACCACGGATCAGTTTGCGAAAAGCCGTATGGTCCGGAGGATCCATCATCAGCATCATCTTGTAGGGACCAAACCCGCCGGCCTCGGCCAGAGGATCCTGGATCATGATCGTCGGTTCGGATGAATAGGCCTGGAAATCGCGATCGACATGCCAGACATCATCGAAGCGAGTCACCGCCCAGAAACCCGGGCCATTCGGCTCGTCATGCCAATGCACGGGATCGTTCTCGCGCAGCCAGGCGAATTGCTCCAGCGGTTGGCCGCCATCGAACGCGGCCGTATCCAACAGATCAATCTTCACCTTACCTCCCTTTTGCAGTGAGCCGGCAGAGTGCTATCAGGGCCACATGATCGGCAAGCTAAATCATGTTGGCGTCGCAACGCCCTCCATCGAAGAGTCCTGGAAGCTTTATCGTGACGTTCTCGGCGTCACCGATATCACCGAGAAACGAGCGCTGCCTGAGCAGGGCGTCTGGGTCTCGTTCGTCAATCTGCCCAATTCGCAGATCGAACTGATTGAACCCTATGGCGAAAATTCCCCCATCCATGGCTTCCTGGCAAAGAACCCGAAGGGCGGACAGCACCATATCTGCTTCGAGGTGCCCGACATCATTGCCGCCCGCGATGACATGCGCGCCAAGGGCGCCACCGTGCTCGGAACCGGCGAGCCACGCATTGGCGCGCACGGCGTGCCGGTGATCTTCGTCCATCCCAAGGACATGGGTGGCGTACTGGTCGAGTTGATGGCGGAACCGGGACCCGGTCACTGAGATGAGCCCGCTCACCTGTGTCGCGGCCTATCTGACGATCTGGTGGACGGTTCTGCTGGCGATCCTGCCGCTGGGCGTACGCAGCCACGCGGAGATGGGCATACCAGTCCCGGGCGGCGGCGATCCGTCCTCGCCGGTAACACCCAATCTCAAACGCAAGTTCATCACCACCACCTGGGTCGCCGCAATCCTCTTCGCCGCCCTCTGGCTGACCATCCACTTCCACGTGATCTCCCTGCCGACCATTCACTGACGCGCCAGGGAGGGGAGAGGGACCCCGCAGGGGTGGAGGGGGCACGTGCCACGCGAGATCTCTAGAGGCTGGGCTTTCCTTCCGTCCATCGTTGCCAACGTAGCGCCAGCAAGGCTATCTCACCGCCTTGCTTTGCCCGGGATTGATAGCCAATGCGCCTGTCGCGCTACTTTTTGCCAGTTCTGAAACAGAACCCGTCCGAGGCGCAGATCGCTTCGCACCGCCTGATGCTGCGCGCCGGTATGCTCCGGCAGGAAGCGGCGGGTATCTACGCCTGGCTGCCGCTAGGCCATCGGGTGTTGAAGAAAGTCGAGCAGATTGTGCGGGAGGAAATGGACCGCGCCGGCGCCATCGAGCTGCTGATGCCCACCCTGCAACTCGCTGACCTGTGGCGTGAGAGCGGTCGCTATGACGACTACGGCGCCGAAATGCTGCGCATCACCGATCGCCACGATCGCGAGATGCTCTACGGGCCGACCAATGAGGAAATGATCACCGAGATCTTCCGCGCATATGTGCATTCCTACAAGGACTTGCCGAAGAATCTCTACCACATCCAATGGAAGTTCCGCGACGAGCAGCGCCCGCGCTTCGGTGTGATGCGCGGCCGCGAGTTCCTTATGAAGGACGCCTACTCATTCGATCTGACGGAGGCGGCGGGCCGCGCGTCCTACAACCAGATGTTCGTCGCCTATCTCCGCTGCTTCTCGCGCATGGGCCTGAAGGCCATTCCAATGAAGGCTGAGAGCGGCCCGATCGGCGGCGACCTGAGCCATGAATTCATCGTGCTCGCGCAGACTGGCGAATCCGCGGTCTTCCTCGACAAGCGCATGCTCGATCTGCCGGTTCCGGGGGAGGACGTCGACTACGGCGCGGACCTCACGCCGATCCTCGACGAATGGACCCACCTCTATGCCGCGACCGAGGACGTCCATGATGCAGAACGCTATGAACGTGAAACTCCCGAAGCCGAACGCCTGACCGCTCGCGGCATCGAAGTGGGCCAGACCTTCTTCTTTGGCGACAAATACTCCAGGCCGATGAAGGCCAATGTCCAGGGGCCCGACGGGGTCGATACAGCCGTGCAGATGGGCAGTTATGGCGTTGGCGTCTCACGTCTGGTGGGCGCGATCATCGAGGCCAGCCACGACGACGCGGGGATCATCTGGCCCGATCCCATGGCGCCGTTCGGCGTCGGCATCGTCAACCTGCGGCCTGGCGACCCCGAGGTCGACGAGGCTTGCGAACGGGCCTACGCTGCCCTGACCGCAGCCGGCAAGGAGCCCCTGCTTGACGACACCGCCGAACGCCCCGGCGGCAAGTTCGCCACCATGGACCTCATCGGTCTGCCCTGGCAGCTGATCATTGGTCCTCGCGGACTCGCGGACGGCGTCGTCGAGATCAAGCGCCGCGCCACCGGCGACCGCCAGACTCTCCCGCTCGCCGCCGCCGTGCGGACGATCTGCGAGTGAGGCGTAAAAACCTCTCCCTCCCTCCCCATAAAGGGGAGGGAGAATGACCCCCGCTGGTCCATTCTCGTCCTGGGAGCGCTCGATCGCGATCCGCTATCTGCTGACCAGGCGGCGCAATGGAGGAGTCGCGCTGATCTCGCTCATCTCGTTCAGTGCTATCGCCCTGGCCGTGGCGGCGCTGATCATCACCATGTCGATCATGAACGGTTTTCGCACCGAGCTGACCTCGAAAATTCTCGGATTCAACGGTCACGCCTTCGTTGTCGGCGGCGCCATGAGCCCCGAGGGGCGCGACCGAATGGTGGAACGACTCCGCAAGGTTCCAGGCGTTGTCCAGGCAATTCCGCTGATCGAATCCCAGTCGCTGGTTCAGGGATCCAGCGCCGCCGCGGGCGCCATCATCCGTGGTGTTTCGCCGCAAGACCTTCGCGCGACAAAGATCATCTCTAGCAACATCAAGGGTGGCTCGATCGCCGGCTATGGTCGTGGCGAGGACGGCGGTGAAACCGTTCTTGTCGGTGACAAACTCGCCGAGAGCCTCGGCATAGGCGTCGGCGACCCGATCTCGATCATTTCCCCGACCGGCGACGCCACGGCGTTCGGCGAGGCGCCAACGCGCAAGACCTACACGGTAGGCGGCCTCTTCTCGGTCGGTATGAGCGAGTACGATCAGACATTCATCTACATGCCTCTGGCGCAGGCCCAACTTTTCTTCGGCCGTGGACAGGCGGTCGACACCATCGAGATCAAACTCGATGATCCGGATAAGGCTCCCGGCCTCAAAGGTGAATTGGCGCGCGCCGCCGGTCCCGGCGCCATCGTCAGTGACTGGACCGAAAAGAATCGCGCCTACTTCGGGGCTCTGCAGGTCGAGCGCAATGTGATGCGCTTCATCTTCCTGTTCATCGTGGCGCTGGCTGCCATGAACATAATTTCCGGCCTGATCATGCTGGTGAAAAACAAAGGGCGTGACATAGCCATCCTGCGCACGATCGGGGCGGGGAGGGGGTCGATCCTGCGCATTTTCTTCATGGCCGGCGCCATAATTGGCCTGCTCGGCACATTGGCCGGCCTGATCTTCGGCGTGCTTTTCTGTCTCAACATCGAGGCGATTCAGGCCTTCATCGAATGGGTCACCGGCGCGCAGATATTCAACGCCGATGTCTATTTTCTGGCGCATGTCCCGGCCCGGATCGACTGGGGTGAGGTGGCCCTGGTGCTGGTCTGGGCCATGGGCGCGTCGTGCCTCTTCACGCTGATGCCAGCCGCGCGCGCAGCCCGCCTCGATCCCGTCGAAGCGCTTCGCTATGAGTGAGACCGTCCTTGCGATCGCTGGTCTTACCCGCACCTACCAGAGCGCCGAGAAGTCGCTCGAGGTGCTGCGGGGCGTCGATCTCACCGTGTCAGCTGGTGAAATCGTCGGTCTCGTCGGCCCGTCCGGCTCAGGCAAATCCTCGCTGTTGCACGCGGCCGGGTTGCTAGAGCACCCAACATCCGGATCTGTCGCAATAGGCGGTCGCGATTGCGGCATGCTCAATGATCGGGATCGCACCCGCGTCCGGCTGGAGACGATCGGGTTTGTCTATCAATTCCATCACCTGCTGCCGGAACTCAGCGCTCTGGAGAACGTGGTTCTCCCGGCAATGATCGCCGGTGAAAGGCGGCGGGAAGCCAGTGACCGCGCCCGCCGCTTGTTGACGGAACTCGGGCTCGCCGAAAGACTGCAGCACCAGCCGGCTCAACTCTCGGGAGGCGAACAGCAACGCGTCGCCGTCGCCCGAGCCCTGATCAATCGGCCCAGACTGCTGCTTGCAGACGAGCCGACCGGGAATCTCGACCCGGCCACGTCGGAGTCCGTGTTCCGTAATATCCGTGACCTCGTCCACGCCACGGGCGTAGCGGCGCTGATCGCAACGCATAATCTCGAAATGATCCGGCACATGGACCGTGTTGTCACGCTCAGGGATGGTAGGTTGGCGCCGGCCTGACAGGTCGTCAGGTGCAAGCCGATCAGGCGCAGCCGCTATTGGTGGGCCCGGCCAGGTAGATTGGCGTCGTTTGCAAGTTTGAACGTCACGTAGGCAAACGCCTTCGAGGTGAACTCCAGCACGAAGGGAAGTGTATTGTCGAGGTTATCGCACCAGCGGCCCGGATAGTCGACGCAGCCTCCGTTGGAACCGGGGACCTTGCCCTCATAGTTCCCCAGGAAGCCACCCCATTTTTTGACGCTGAAATCTCCCTTGCAGCAGTCCTGCTGTGTGAAAATCCCTGTGTTTGGAACGCCCACCAGACTGAATGAATTGGAGTCGGTGCCATCATTGCCGGCCGGAGCCAGGATCGCCGGGATGCCGACCGATCGGAAGTAGCCGAGGAAGTAATTGTCACCTCGCCGCGATTGCGGAACCACATTGGGAGGGAATTTGGCGACGTTGCCGGCCCCCTGCGGATCGGCGATCTCGACCGCATAGTTCGGCGTCGCGGTGACGTCCGCGTCGATATCGTAGGCGATATTCCGCAACTCGGATTGGCTCAGGTTGCTCGTATAGTATTTCGATCCAAGCAGTCCAAGTTCTTCACCGCCAAACCATATATAGCGCAGTTGATTGACCGTCGGCGTGTGGGCAAGTTTAAGCGCCACCTCGAGAATGGTCGCCGATCCTGAAGCATTATCGAGGATTCCCGCACCATAGATGGCGTCAAGGTGCCCCTCGACCACCACTACGCGTGACGGATTGCCAAACGGAGAGTCCGCAATCAGGTTATAGTCGACCGCGCTCGGGTTAGTCTGGGCATGAACGCTGATCCGCGCCTTCGGAGCGGTCCCGGCCTGATAGTCACGGTAGAGCTCAATGCCAACGTCAAACGACGCCGCCCCGACGACCGGGATAGTCGCCGCCTCGGTGAGTCTGGCGGGATAGGCCACTCCCGTCTTCGGCATGCCGCGATCATTGTCGCGAATGCCGATGTCGGCGGTATTGAACAGGATCACTCCCGCCGCTCCGGCGGCCTGCGCGTTCCGCACCTTGACATCGAACTCGCAACCACCGCGCTGAACAAGCGCCACATTCCCGCGCTGGAAACCCGTGAAGTCGCTGGGTGAACAGGCACTCGTGGAACCGGTGGCCTCTCCATCAACCACAATCCGGCCGACAGGCTGGACGGGTGCATTCACATCTCCCTGGCCAGACAGCCGCGCCACGTACCAGTCGCTGGACATTGCGTAGGTCCGCTTGGCGGTGGCGAAGGTCGGGACCCCCGTCACTTGAAAGTCCATCCAGTGATAGGGCTCGATCGTGACCTTATAGCCCGCGGCCCTAATCAGCCCGGCGACGTAATCAACCGATGCCTTATAGCCACTGGTCCCGGTATTCCTGTTGCCATGTCCGTCGGGGTTGGGGTTCGCGTCAGAGATATGCTGGAAATTCACGAGATGGTCGTTCAGCGGCTGCTGCTGAATGCACTCCAGTAGCCTGGCAAGCGTGTCATTGACCCGGGCATTGCATTCGGCGTTCGATGGCGCTGCCAGGGCCTGTCCGCAAATCAGTAGACTCGCGCTCGCACTCGCGCATGCAATCGATGCAATGCGAAGGGTATTGCGAAGATAGACCATGATAGTTTCCCGCAGCTTTTAACCCAGGCCCTATATCACCGCCACGCAACCGCAGGCAGTGCAATCAACCTTTGACTTGCGCGAATATAAGGCGTAATTGCTCACCCCCTCATTTAACCGGTTGATTGGCGCGAGGTCGGCGTGAACGCCCCGCCCGGGCGGTCAGGCGGGTATTGGGATTGGCAGACCCTGTAGGGTGAGGCGTATGGCGTCGATGGCGCGGACGGCGCG
>JANXTX010000079.1 GCA_025352165.1 Caulobacteraceae bacterium
CGCGCCGTCCGCGCCATCGACGCCATACGCCTCACCCTACAGGGTCTGCCAATCCCAATACCCGCCTGACCGCCCGGGCGGGGCGTTCACGCCGACCTCGCGCCAATCAACCGGTTAAATGAGGGGGTGAGCAATTACAAATTTATAGGTTTCGACTGGTTTTATATTATGATCGCGCGCAATTTCATCAATTCCTGACCGTGGAACGTGATAATGAATATAGTCAAATGCGCAGTCTACCGTACAGATCGGGCGAGATTGAAGATCCATTATGCTTGTGTGATAGGCGGGAATGTATGGAACACGCACCTGTCGGCCATCTATCTCCAAATTGTAGCATCGCAGCGGCACCGGTTTGATGGCGATCGAAATGTGGAGCGCCGGTTCATCAAATGGCACTTCGGTCGCATCTGGAAGACCAACGTCAGATTGTAGATGAGTTATGGCAAAACTACTTTTCTCCGGCCAGGGGGTGACCAGAGAGCGGCTGTCATTCAAATGAAATATTCGTGCGAGAGTGTCGCCGAATGCTTCGGGAGGATTGGTCCGGGCCATGGCGGTTTTGACCTATGGGTCCTTCCGTAACGTTACAGGTATCTGTGGCCGGCCACCACAGATTTTTGTCGGCCCGGATCAACGCGCGTTTGCGCCAGTTCGGGAGAAATTAACCTAACTGAAATAACGCGATCTCTTGAAATTTCCAGCTACGCGCTTGGCGGTACATCCGAGAGGCGTGCCGCTGCCCAGCCGACTTGATGTCATCAACTATGTTGGCCATCGGCTAAGATCCGTCGCCGTCAATTTAGTCAGTGGGAGACGCCTTTGGCGAGGTCGTCGGGGGGAAGACGTTGCCGAACATCGGGTGGCCGCCTGCCGAGTCTGTTTGACCGACTTCATCCTGAATCACGTCCCAGTGTTCGATCAGCACCCCGTCCTCAAGACGGCAGATATCAACGGCGATCCAGTTCGCGGCCTGGCCGAGGTGGGAGAAGCGTCCGTGGATCATGACATAGTCCCCTTCGGCGACCGCCAATTGGTGCTCGTAGTGCATTTGCGGGGCGTTCTTGATGGTGCCGAACAGACCCTCCCGACCCGCGGGCACCAAGGCGCTGTGCTGGATATAGTCAGGAGACCAAAATCGCTTCGCCGCTTCGATGTCGCGAAGATTGAACAGGGTTTCGAATGCCTCGATGACAATCGCCTTGTTCAGGCTGGGTGATGACGGTTTCATGGATAACTCACGTGATTGGGGGTTGAGGCAGCGAGGATGCTTGCTCACCAGGCCGCCAGGTTATCGACTTATCGCCCCGCGGCGGCGGCTTGTTCGATTACTTCAGCGACGGCGTCAGGATGGGACATGTAGACGACGTGGCTGCTGACCACTTCCGTGGTTTGCGAATGCGAGCGCTTGTACATTGAGCGCTCAAGCTCCGGATTGATCGCCCGGTCCTCGGTCGCAACGATGGCAAAGCTCGGCTTTGACTTCCAGGCCGGCGATGTCGCCGGTGCGGTAGCGGCTTTTACCGAAAGATAGACTTGCGAGTGCGCCATCATCTCCGCCTGAGCCGCGGGCAGGTCGGCTGCGAAGTCAGCGTGGAACAGCGATGGGTCCAGGTAAAGGAATCCATCAGCAGAGGGACGAATGGCTTTGGATGCCGGAGGCATGCTGTCGCCAAGCGAGGCAAGGCTCTCGCCGGTGTCGGGTTGGAACGCAGCCACATAGACCAGGCTCTTCACATGGGCGTTGGCGCCGGCCGCTGTGACGATGACGCCGCCATAGCTGTGACCGACGAGGACGGCTGGCCCGTCCAGAGCGTCGAGCACCCGGTTTGTAGCGGCGACATCGTCTTCGAGCGATGTCTCGGGTGGCTGGACGATGCTGACCTTGTAGCCGTCCTTCGACAGAAGGTCGGAAACGGCCTTCCAGCCTGATCCGTCGGCGAACGCGCCATGGACGAGGACGATATTCTTGATAGCACCGGCCGGCGCGGCGCTGGCTGGTATCGCCGTCGACAGGGCGACGACTGAGGCGGCCGCGGAAAGTGCCTTAACGAAGTTGGTCATGTTCGACTCCTTTTGGGATTCTGAAGGGCTGGTGGTGGGACTCATCCGAGTTTGGGGCCGCTCGTCATGAGGTCGTTGAATTGGGTGACCCAGCCGTGCTCGCCGACGCCGGGATTGGCGCGCATGGCGGCGGCCTCACCCACCAGGATCTCGTCGGCGCCACTGGCGAACTGCGCCATCGCGCCGTCGATGAAGTCCGCGAGAGGCATCGCCCGCGCTTCCTCGGTGCTGTTGAGCAGCTCGGTGCGTACCCACGGCGGCGCGAGTTCAATGACCTGAATTCCCGCGGGGCGAAGCGCGTAGCGCTGAGACAATGTGTAGGAATGCATCGCCGCCTTGGTTGCGGAGTAGATCGCCGTGGAGGTCAACGGCACGAACCCGAGCACGGAAGTCACATTGACGATGACCGCGTTCTGTTGCGCCTTCAGATGATCGATCAGCGCCGCGCTCAGGCGGATGGGGCCGCCGAGGTTGGTCGTGACGGTCGAGACGAGGAGATGCTCGTCAATCACGCCGTCCACATCATCGAGCAACATGATCCCGGCGTTGTTGATCAACACGTTCAGGGTTGGATGCTGGGCGATAAGGCGAGGGGCGACCCGTGTGATGCTGGCGGGATCGGAGACGTCCAGCTCAACCGCGACCATGCCGGGGTTGGCGTCGATCGTCGCCTGCAGCCGATCCGCGCGGCGGCCGGAAATGATGACGTGGTTTCCGAGCCGGTGGAATGTCTCGGCAAGCCCGCGCCCTATGCCGGAACCGCCGCCGGTAATGAATATTGTGTTTCCTGTCATCAGCATGGAAAGTCTCCTTGATCCGAAGGCGTGAGGCGCTGCCGCAAGTCAGCCGCAAAGGCGATGAGTTGGGTCAGCGGCATATGGAAAAGGCGCACACGGCCGATCGCGCCGGTTGGACCGGTGATCAGGGACGTTACCCCTGCAATCGGAAGCCCGCGGTAGTCGCCTTGCCATTCGAGCCAGGTCCGCGAATCCGTGCGATGCTCCGACGTGAACTCGATGCGGTCATACATGGACCGCGTCGCGCCGAAGAATGCGTGAATACCAGGCGTGCCGGTGATCGGGGCTGCAAGGATAGACGCTTCGAGCACGGGCGCGCCGGTGAAGGCCCGGCCAAACGCCTCCAACGTCGGGCGGGAGACAATCGCCAGCCAATCTCGCCCAGGCGCATGGAGTAATACACTGACCATGTCAGTGCCCCGCACCGGCCGCGAGGGTCGGATAATCCGTATAGCCGTGCGCGCCGCCGCCATACGCGGTGCTCCGATCGAACGCGGTCAGCGGGGCGTTCCTGCGGATGCGCTCCGGCAGATCGGGGTTGGCGACAAAAGAGCGGCCGAACGCGACCGCATCGGCGTACCCGAGTTGGAGCGCCTCGGCCGCGCTCTCGGGCGTGTAGGCGGCCGCCGTGATCAGCGGCCCGGCAAACGCTGGCCGGAACAGCGCCGCGTTGTTCAGCGTGCCGTTGTTGAGATGGTCGGTGAGTCCGATCTCGGAACCGCGCGCTTCGATCAGGTGCAGGTAGGCGATGTTGCGCGCGCTGAGTTCCCGTACGACGTAGGTGAAGAGCTCGAGCGGGTTGCTGTCGTAGATGCCGGCGTAGCGGCCGAAGGGTGAAAGCCTCACACCCAGGCGGTCCGCTCCTGTCTCCGCCGCGACCGCCGCGACGATCTCAAACAACAGCCGGGCGCGGTTCTCCTTGGTCCCGCCATAGGCGTCGGCGCGCAGATTGACGCCATTTTCCAGAAACTGCTCGATCAGGTGACCGTTGGCTGCCTGGATTTCGATCCCATCGAAGCCCGCTTCGATGGCGTTGGCCGCCGCCTGGCGGAACTCAGCGACGATGCCCGGAATCTCCTCCGCGTCGAGCGCGCGGGGGACCTCAGCGGGGACCGGCAGGGACTCGCTTGTGAATGCAGGAATGTTCGGCGGCACCGCCGATGGGGCCACGGGCAACACGCCGTCCGGCAGCAGAGAGGAGTGCGAGTTGCGGCCATTGTGGGCGATCTGCAATACGATGACGCCGCCGCGGGCGTGGACGGCCTCAACGATGGCGCGCCAGCCGGCGATCTGAGCGGCGGTGTAGATGCCGGGGGCGTTGGGAAAGCCCTGCGCCTGCGGGCTGACCGCGGTTCCTTCGGTGACGATCATCCCGGCCGAGGCGCGCTGGACGTAGTATTCCACGTTCAGCGCCGTGGGCGCATGGCCCGCGCCGGCCCGCATCCGGGTCATCGGCGCCATGACGATACGGCTTCGGAGTTGGATTGCGCCGAGCCGCAGGGGCTCGAAGAGATTTTCGACGGACATGTGATTACTTTCCTGGTGCAGCCGCTAGCTGAGCGTGATCTCGCCCATGTCGATACCGACGAGCAGCGGATCCCAGACGGGCTGGTAGTCGCCCTCGTAGGCGTAGATGCGGCGCTGGGTCGGAAAGATGATTCCGCCGACGTCGCGGTATTCCGACGCGTAGTTGAGCCCTGTGGCGCCCCCGAGAATGTCCACCGTATAGTCATGGCGGCGAAGGAGTCCGTCCGGCCCGAAGCAGGAGATCTGGGTGCGGGTGTGGCTCTTGATGTGATCGGGGAAGGTGACCTGAAGTCGCCGCCAGACCTCGCCGTCCACATGGATCGGGGCGATCTCCTCCGTGAAGAAGCCCGGCTGGGTGTAGAGAAACGGCGTGTTGAGATAGGTCCAGAGCGCCTCGCCCACGAAGTAGATGACGTGGACATCGTCCCAGGGCGTTTCCCGAAGCTGGCCGGTGAAGGACATCTCGGGATCGTCGCGCTCGGCGATCGGCGCGCCGTCCATGTGCTGGACGACGATCCGCTTCGGCTCAAAAACCGCGCGCCTGTCCTGACCCGGAAACTCGACAGTGAGCCGCTCGGCGGCGGTGTCGGCGGTGAGCACGACGTTCTTCAGCGCATCGCCCTGGCCCTTCACGAACCAGATCGCTCCGGTGATCGAAGCGCCCACGCGGATCGAACGAATCTGGCGCCAGCGGTCGAGACCGCCGTGCGCACGCACGGCGATGTCCATCAACTCGGTCATGGGTTTTGTCCTTGACTTCCCGAGCGCTCAGCAGGCCAGCGCGATGATGTCGGCGACCTCGGTGGGATGGGCCATGAAGACCGCGTGGCTGGCGGCCACTGACCGCACCGTCGCGCCCATTCGCTCGGCCATAAAGGCCTGAGCGGGCGGTGGGATCATCTGGTCGTCGGTGCAGTGCAGGTACCAGGACGGCAGCGACTTCCAGGCCGGCGCTCCGGAGACGCCGGTGAAGGCGGCTATCGCCAAGGGCTTCTGCACGGCGGCCATCACGGCGGCTTCGGTATCGGTGGCGTCGGCCACGAAGGCGGTATGAAACCGTTCGTGATCGATCCATAGGAAGCCGTCCGTGTCCGGGCCGATCGCCGTCGACCCCGCGGACGGCGGCCCCTGGCTGCTCAGCGCGGCGAGACTCTCGCCCTCATCGAGACCGAAACCGGTGATGTAGACGAGGGACTTCACATTCTCGGCGCCTACCGCCGCGCCGGTGATCACGGCGCCGCCGTAGGAGTGCCCGACCAACACCGTCGGGTTGGGCAGCATGCCGAGCACGCGCCGTGTCACGGCGATGTCGTCGTCCAGCGAGGTCAGCGGGATCTGCGCCGCGATGACATTGAGCCCCTTCGCCTGCAGCAGGGGAATGACCTTGGCCCAGCAAGAGCCGTCCGCCCAGGCGCCGTGCACCAGCAGAACATTGATTTTTTCGCTCATGATCTCTCTCCAAAAGCCGTCAGGTGATGGAGAGGTTTTACGGACGATGAGGGTCGGCGATATTGAAAGAACCGCTCAATATGCGGGTGGCAAGAATGATCAGAAACGACAAAACGAGCCTTGTTGCCAGGGACCGGCGTCGGCTCTCATCGCGTGGCGTTTTCGCGCCGCCACCGACCGGGGCTCAGGCCCACGATCTGGCCGAAGGTCCGGCTGAACGCCGCCTGGTCTGAGAAGCCACACTGGAGCCCAACCTCCACGAGGGGAAGGGCGGTCGCCCGCATCAGATCCTTCGCAAGTTCAATCCGGCGTTGCACCAGCCAACGATGCGCGGAGACGCCAAAAGTCGCCCGGAAAGAACGCGTAAAATGGCTGACCGACATACCGCACTCCTGAGCGAGCGTGTGCAGCCCCACGCCGCCATCGAGCCGGGACCTCAGCACTTCAGCGGCCCGCCGCGCCTGCCACGGGGCAAGCCCGCGAGTGGCGACCTCAGGCAGGCGGGCAAGCCCCCCGTAGGTTTGCAGGATATGTGCGCCGAACATCAGGCTGAACTGATCGATCGCGAGCAGGCTTGACCAATTGCGTGAGGTGGCGAGCGGCAGGATGGTCTTCGTCAACTGGGCGATCACAAGATCGTCCTCGCAGATGCCAAACTTGAAATTCTCTACGGGCTTGATCTGATGGTCGCGGGCAATTTCATCCAAACCTTCCCGCGGCACGTGGTAATGGACGTAGTCGAAGGCGCAATCGAGGGTGCATATGAAGGGCGCCTGCAGGTCGAGGAGACTCGTGCGGAATTCCGGAACGTAAGGAACATCGATCTCTCGACCATCAACCTGCAGTTTATAGCTTCCGACTGGCACGGGTATGATTGCAATAGAGAGGTGAAGCGCGGTTTCAACCGGTATTGGCGCGGACGTTCCCGGCAGGCCCGAATTGGAATGAAGGCGCGTAATCGCGAATGTGCTGTCGTCAGCCCAGGAGGCGGTCGCGGTGTTGCTCGCCTCTTGATGAAAGTAGCCCGCCAGGGTGTCCCCGAACGCAGCCATTGAGTCGGTCGATTGGCGCGAGGCAATTTCAGTTTCTGGCATTACTGACCTCCACTCTCCTCGGTTCAATCTCTAGAATGTCACGTAACCATCAATGTCTTTGACTGAATGTCTGCTGGGGAATCCCTAACGACCTTAGGCCGCAGCGCCCGATGCTTCGAATGGCTCGTCGCGTGGTTACCAACCAAGCAACAGAAATTTCATGTGGGACCTGGATCTACATATTACAATCAGGGGTCCGGCTGACAGGCTGGCGGCCTCTAGGACCCGCCACCAGGCGCGTTTCGCCCCAAAGGTTTGTTATCGGCGGCGCCGTTGGGGCGGCTCTAGGTTGAACAGTCGATGGATATTTACCCGTAACTCCCGTTCCTGGAGCCGCGGGTCCGGCGCTTTGCACATCGGGTTCTCGAATTCGGCGACCTGATCTCAATTGCCAATTGGATGATCGCCTCGACTATGCCGGCAAACGCGAGTGAAGTGCGATCGACCTCAAGTCACCCAATGTCCGCCCAGAACGCCGCCTTGCGGCCATGCTTGGCCCGGAGTCGCTCGACGTAGGCTTGGTGATCTGGGTGGCTGCCGAAATCGGTGATCCGTGCCGCGACGCTCTCGCATTCCAGCAGGTGGCGGGCGGCGTGCCCGTAGCGTTTGTAGCGCGCGTGCCCGAGTGTGAAGTCGATCATGGCGCGCCGGGCCAGAGTCGCCGCCAGCGGAAACCGCGTCTCCAGCGCCTCACCGGCTGGCGACAGCAGCCCATACAAGTCGCCGTTCAGTTCGCCGGAGCGCGCCAGGATCAGTTGGCTCGCGCGGTCGAGAGCCGGCCACTCCAACAAGAAGCCCAGCGCCGTGTGAACGTCCCGAAAGGCGAGGGCGAGGGTCATCGCGCGTTCCTCGGCCTCGATGTCATCGAAATCGGGCAGCCGCTTGAGATAGGCGCGCAGATGGCGCCCGTCCAATCCGGTGGAAAAGCCGTTCCATCGATCGCTCTGGGCTTCGTCGTGGCGATCAAGCGCGTCCAGGATATCGGCGCGCGTCCGTTGCCAGTCATAGCCCCGCCGGCCTTGCCACTGATCGCCGGTCGCCTCGATCGCTTCCAAGGCCTCCCGCGCGCGCCCGGCCTCCAGTAGCCGCCGCGCGATTTCAACGGCAATCACCGGGGACTGGCGGGCTTGTGCGTCGTACTGTGCGATGTAGCCGTCGACGTCCCCGCGCGCATCGGCGATATCCCGGCGCGCATCCTGGATCGTACGCTCGCGCCGACGCGCCTCGAAATCGTCCTCGTAAATCGGTCCGGAGCTGCTGCCATACCCAATGATCCTGCGATCGGCGGCGGGAGGGCGGTCTCGCTCTTCCTTTTCCCAATCCGCCAACAGCTGTTCGAGGCGATCCAGCCCTGGCGAGCCCAGGACAGGGGCCATATCGGAAACGATGCCATCGAACTGGCCGTAGCCGTTTCTCCGTATGGCATCGAAAACCTGACTGGCCAGGGTTTGCGGATTGACAGCCGCGCTCGCCGCCAGCGGCGCGAGATGCTCCGCCGCCGCCGCGAAGACCGCGCTCAATCGTCCGTTGCTGTCGTCGCAGCGGCCGAATGTGGGTTCGGCAAGCGCCATGAAACGCCAGAGCAATTCCAGGGCTTCGCCGACATCGCCCCTGGCAACGACATTCACGATGGCGCTTAATTGCGTTTCGAGATCAGTGGCGAAGGCCTTGATCTTGTTCCAGTCGAGGAAGGAACGGGATTTCGCCAGAGTCGTCAGGCGTTTGCGAATCTCGCGCGCCACCTCAGCCGAGCCGGAGGCGCCGGCAAGTTCAAGCCTGATACGCCGCTTGAGGTCCGCGTTGCCTGTGCTCAATTCGATCAGGAGTTCCGCGAGGCGTTCGGCTCCAAGCGCCTCGAGGTTTTTGGCGGTCAGGGTTTTGGATGAGGCCATGACGGCTTCCTCTCATTCAACTGGCAATTTCACGCAAGGCCTCTGTCAACGCGTCTTGCCGCGCCCCCTGATCCCCGCCATCTTCACACTGTTCAGGAGAACGCCATGACTGACGACATGCAAGCCATTCTCGACCGCCAGAAAGCGGCTCATTTGCGCGACGGTCCGCCAAGCGCCGAGCAGCGCATGGAGCGCATCGACCGCTGTATCGGTCTGCTGGTCGACCACCGTGAAGAGATCGAGACGGCGCTCAACGAGGACTTCGGCAATCGCTCGCGGGAGGCGTCGGCGTTCACTGATGTCGCCTCGTCGATCGGCACGCTGAAATACGCCAAGGAAAACCTCAAAGGGTGGATGAAGCCCGAGAAGCGCAAGACCACTCCGGCGATCCTCGGCCTGTTCGGGGCGAAAGCGCAGCTTCGCTATCAGCCCAAAGGGGTGGTCGGCGTCATCAGCCCTTGGAATTTCCCGGTCAACCTGACCTTTACCCCGCTCGCCGGGGTGCTCGCCGCCGGCAATCGGGCGATGATCAAGCCCTCCGAATTCACACCGGCGACAGCGGAACTGATGGCGCGGATGTTCGGCTCGGTGTTCTCGCCGGAGGAGATCGCCGTGGTCACCGGTGGCGCCGATGTCGGCCAGGCCTTCGCCGGCCTCGCTTTCGATCATCTGATCTTCACCGGCGCCACGTCGATCGCCAGGCACGTGATGCGGGCCGCGGCGGAAAACCTGGTGCCACTGACCCTCGAACTGGGCGGCAAGAGCCCGGTGCTGATCAGTCGCTCGGCCGACATGAAGACCAGCGCGGCGCGGATCATGAACGGCAAGACCATGAATGCCGGCCAGATCTGCCTAGCGCCGGACTATGTGTTTGTTCCGAACGATAAAATGGCCGAATTCGTGGGTCATGCGCAAGGTGCGGTCAAGGAGATGTTCCCGACCATCAAGGACAATCCCGACTACACGGCGATCATTTCGCAAAGGCATTTCGATCGCCTGAAAGGCTACATCGACGATGCCCGCGCCGGCGGAGCGCAGGTCATCGAGTTCACGCCCCAGGGTGAGGACTTCAGCCAGCAGGAACATCGCAAGATTGCTCCGACCCTGATTATCGATCCGACCGACCATATGAAGGTGATGCAGGAAGAGATCTTCGGTCCGGTGCTGCCGGTGAAGGGCTATGACACCATGGAAGAGGCGGTCGCCTATGTGAACGCCCACGATCGTCCGCTGGGCCTCTACTATTTTGGCCAGGACGAGAAGGAGCGCGAGGATGTGCTGACCAGCACCACCTCGGGCGGCGTCACCGTCAACGATGTCGTCTTCCATGTCGCCCAGGAAGACCTGCCTTTCGGCGGCGTCGGCCCCTCGGGCATGGGCAGCTACCACGGCTTCGACGGCTTCAAGGAATTCAGCCACAAGAAGGCGATCTACACCCAGCTGAAGAACGACCTTCCGCAATTGAAGGCCCTGCGGCCACCTTATGGCGCCGCGGTCCGCAAGTATCTCGCCGGCGCCATCGCCCGCTGACCATGGAGATCAAAGCCAGACACCGCGTGTTCGGCGGCGAACTCGCGTACGCCGTGCACGACTCCGCTTCGACGGGCACGCCGATGCGGTTCTCGATCTTCATCCCACCGGGGGAGGGGCCGCATCCGTATGTCGTCTGGCTGTCCGGTCTGACCTGCACGGAGGATAATTTCACGGTGAAGGCTGGCGCCTATCGCGCCGCCGCGGACCTTGGTCTCGCTGTTGTTGCTCCCGACACCAGCCCGCGCGGCGAGGGCGTCGCCGATGATCCCGCCTATGACCTGGGGCAGGGCGCCGGCTTCTATGTCGACGCCACCCAGTCTCCATGGTCGCCGCACTTCCGGATGTACTCCTATGTCACCCGCGATCTGATCGAGACTGTCGAGGAGAGCTTCCCGCTCGATGGTGCGCGTCGCGGGATTTCCGGCCACTCGATGGGTGGCCATGGCGCGCTGACCATCGCCCTGCGCAATCCCGACCTGTTCAGATCCGTCTCGGCCTTCGCGCCGATCGTCGCGCCTCTGCAATGTCCGTGGGGCGAAAAGGCGATGACCGCCTATCTTGGTCCGGACCGATCGCTGTGGCGCGCCCATGACGCCACCGCGCTGATCGAAGACGGTGCGGCGCGCGGTCGTTTCGACGATATCCTGATCGACCAGGGCGGCGCGGACGCATTCTTGGAAAACCAGCTGAAGCCTGGCCTGTTCACCGACGCCTGCGCCGCCGCCGGTCAGCCGGTGACCCTCCGCCTGCAACCCGGCTACGATCACTCCTATTTCTTCATAGCCAGCTTCATCGCCGACCACCTCGACTTCCACGCGACAAGGCTGACGTAGATATCTTCCTCCCTCCCCCTTGTGGGGAGGGACAGGACGCGAAGCATCCAGGGTGGGGGAAGGTGACAGAGTTAGACGCCTGTGGCCGGCCCCACGAACCCCACCCTGACGCGTTCCGCGTCTGTCCCTCCCCATAAAGGGGAGGGAGGAATTTTTTCCTAAACCCGAACCGGTGGTCTGGCCAGGAAGGCGGGCAGATCGCCGCCGAATCCGACGACGCGGTCATCGTCGTCATCGCGCGCGGCGACTGGCTGGACGCCGCGACGCGACGGAGCCGGCCTCGGCTGAGGGGCCGGGCGTTCGGGTCTGGCGGTCTTTGCGCGTGGCGGCGCGGGTGCTTCAACAGGCTCCGGTGCAACGATGGGAACCGCCGGGGTCATCGCCGCGACGGAGGTTTCCGATGCCGGGCGACCGCGCCCACGATCGCGGTCGCGATCGCCTCGGCGTTCCGGACGTCCGGGCTTGGCGCGCGTGCTTGGCTTTACCGCGCTCCAGTCAACGTCGAGCGTGACTTCGCCGGGCATCTTGCCGATCAGCTTGAGCACCTTGTCGAGCGAGCGCGCATCCGCCGGCGTCACCAGCATGTAGGTCTCGCCCAACTTGCCGGCGCGGCCGGTGCGTCCGATGCGGTGCACGTAGTCGTCGGCATGGTGTGGCACGTCATAGTTGAAAACGTGGCTCACATCGGGAATGTCCAGTCCGCGCGCGGCGACATCGGACGCCACCAGCAGTTTCAGGTCGCCCTTGCGGAACGCATCGAGCGTCTTCATCCGCATGCTCTGCTCGAGATCGCCGTGGATCGGCGAAGCGTCGAAGCCGTGCTTCTGCAGCGACTTGGCGACGATATCGACCTCAGACTTGCGGTTGCAGAAGACGATGCCGTTGCGCACGTCGTCCCGGGCGGCCAGCGTGCGCAGGGCCAGGCGTTTCATGCCGGGGTCAGGGGAGGGGACCCGCACGATGTGCTGGGTGATGTTCTCGCCGGTCGTCGCCGGGCGCGAGGCCTCGATTCGCACGGGATCGTTGAGGAACTGCTTGGTCAGCCGGGTGATTTCCGGCGGCATCGTCGCCGAGAAAAACAGCGTCTGCTTCTTGACCGGCGTCAGTTTGAAGATGCGTTCGAGGTCGGGGATGAAGCCCATGTCGAGCATTCGGTCGGCTTCGTCGACCACCATGATCTGCACACCGGTCAGCAGCAGCTTGCCTCGCTCGAAGTGGTCGAGCAGTCGACCGGGGGTGGCGATCAGCACGTCGACGCCGCGGTCGAGCTTCATTTCCTGGTCGCCGAACGAAACCCCGCCGATTAGCAGCGCCCAGCTGAGCTTCTGGCCCTTGGCGTACTTGTCGAACGACATCGCCACCTGGTCGGCCAGTTCGCGCGTCGGCGCGATCACCAGCGATCTGGGCATCCGCGCCTTGGAGCGGCCGGCGGCCAGGCGGTCGACCATTGGCAAGGTAAACGCCGCGGTTTTGCCGGTGCCGGTCTGGGCGATGCCCAGGACGTCTCGGCCCTGCAGCACCACGGGGATGGCCTGCGCCTGAATGGGAGTCGCGGTCGTGTAGCCGGTGTCGGCGACCGCTTGCAGCGTCGGGGCGCTCAGGCCCAGTTCGGAAAAATCTGTCATGCCTTGAAATGCAACGAGCGGAGAGGATATCCGGTGCGAGAAATTGCGCGACCGGACCTTGGCTCGGGCGTTCTAACCATAGAGTTTTGTTGCATTAAGTCAATCATTGATGGTGGGCGGAATCGTCGACATTCGTCGCCGACATCACTACATCAACGCCGGGTGGGTAGTAGCGCCGAAAGTCTTCTGCCAATGTCCGCCCCGATGACATCACAATCCCAGATCAGTGATACGCTCGACGGTGACGCCGGGCTCTCTGCGGCGGTCAAGTCCTCGATCATCGCCAGCTTCATGAATGCGCGCGTCTTTGCCGAGCCATACCGGCACTGGATGCTTGAGGATGTCTTTCCGGGCGAGGTGTCGGACGATCTTCGCGGTCTGCCATTTGAGCCGGCGAATCTGGATGGCGTCTCGGGCAAGCGCGAGTTGCACAACGACCAGCGACATTATTTCGACGCCACCAACAATGCCCGCTTTCAGCAGTGTCGTGCGGTGGCCGATGCCTTCCAGTCGCGGGAGGTCGTGGGTGCGATCCAGCACTGCACCGGTCTGGACGTGACCGGAACCTATGTCCGCCTCGAATATGCGCAGGACGTTGAAGGCTTCTGGCTTGAACCGCACACCGACCTGGGCGTGAAGAAGTTCACCATGCTGATCTATCTCAGCGACGGTCCCGACCAGAGCGACCTCGGCACCGACATTTACAGCGATCCGGCGACCTGGGCGAAGCGGACCTCGTTCGACGATAACAGCGCTCTGATCTTCGTCCCTGGCCATGACAGCTGGCATGGCCTGCAGCGCCGGCCGATCCATGGCGTGCGCAAGACGGTCATCATGAACTACGTCACCGACGACTGGCGCGCCCGCGATCAGCTCGCCTATCCGACGACGCCGGTTCGGATCTGAAGCAGCTCCCGCACCGCCGCGGCGGCGGCGTCCGTTGCATTGATCGGTTCGTGTAGGAGAGGGGGGTTTGGATCTCCTTCGAACCGTCGCGCCCAGCCCCGGGAGACTACCCGGTCGAGAAATCGGCCATAGTGTTCGGTGCCGAAATCGAACACCTCGACCGGGTGGCCGGTCGCCAGCGCTTCGGAAATCATCGAGACGCTGTCGCTCGTCACGACCAGTCGGTCGGCAAGGCCCAGAAGTCCCAGATAGGGATTCTCGCCGGTCATGTCCCATTGGTAGACATGCGGATCGCCAGCGAATGCGGTGCGCAGCTGCTCCCTGACCGGCGCCGGCGTTCGCCTCGACGGCGTGATCGCCAGGCTGATTCCAGCGGTTCGAAGCCGTTTGAGGCCGACCAGCAGCCGGGCGCCGTGTTGCGCCGTGAATGCCTGCCTCGCGGTCGAACCGCCGACCATCACCGCCGCCAGCGGACGCCCACGCGCCGTCATGCGCCGCGCCCAGCCGTCCGCCGCCGTCCGCAGCCTCTCCGGAGTCACGTCATGGAGTGCGGTGGGAACCTTGATGACGTTGCCGCCCGCGGCGATTCGGTCGTGCTCCATGGCCACGATCAGGTCGAACTCATTCGGCTTTGCGCGCGGATCCTGAATGTGCACGGCGAGCATTTTCGCGCCGCTGAGTTTGCGCAGCCGGATCGAAAAAAGCGCCGATCGCCTTCCGCAGGTGATCAGTATATCGGGCCATGGTGGCGCGAAGCGATCGTCCGGCCCGCGCCAGAACATCTGCTCGATCAACCCGGCGGGAGCGGTCTGCTCGACCACCTCCTCGGCGACGGCCCGCGCCAGTCCGCGCGCCTGCGTGCGCATGCCCGCTTCACCGGTGGTGACCGCCCAGGCGGTGATCATCAGGCGCATGCTCCGCGAACCCGCGCCGGCTGCAGGATTCGAACCCGCGACCTTCGCTTTACAAAAGCGCTGCTCTACCAACTGAGCTAAGCCGGCTCGCGTGGCGTGCTTATGCAGCAAGCCCCCCACCGCTGGCAACGCCAGGCGAAGCAAACTCCAAATATCTTCGTGCAACATTTGGGCATTTGGCGATGGGCGCCCTATATGGCCGCCCTCATGGCACGCATCCTCATCACCTCCGCCCTGCCGTACATCAACGGCGTCAAGCATCTCGGCAACCTGGTCGGCTCGATGCTGCCCGCCGACGTCCATGCCCGTTTCCAGCGGGCGCGCGGTCACCAGGTGCTCTACGTCTGCGCGACGGATGAGCACGGCACGCCGGCCGAACTCGCCGCCGCCGAGGCCGGTCAGGATGTCTTCACCTACTGCGAGGAGCAGCACCGCGCCCAGCACGATGTCGGCCGCGCATTCGGTCTGTCATGGGACTGGTTCGGCCGCTCTTCGTCTCCGCAGAACGCCCGACTGACGCAGCATTTTTCCGAAGTGCTAGAAGACAACGGGCTGATCGAGGAGCGGGTCGACAAGCTTGTCTATTCGATCGACGATCACAGGTTCCTGCCTGATCGCTATATCGAGGGGACTTGTCCGATCTGCGGCTATGAGAAGGCTCGTGGCGATCAGTGCGACAACTGCAACTCCCTGCTTGACCCGATCGACCTGAAGAATCCTTATTCGGTGGTGTCCGGAAGCCGCAATCTCGAGGTGCGCGAGACCCGCCATCTCTATCTGCTGCAGACGAAACTGCAGGACCGCATCCGGGCCTGGGTCGACAGCAAGCCGCATTTTTCCGGCCTTGCCCGCTCAATCGCCTACAAGCACCTCGACGAGGGGCTGATCGACCGCGGAATCACTCGAGACCTCGCCTGGGGCATTCCTGTTACCAGGAACGGGGCGCCGCGACCGGGCTTCGAGAACAAGGTCTTCTACGTGTGGTTCGACGCGCCGATCGAATACATCGGCGCCACGCAGGAGTGGGCCGACGCAACCGGCGCCGACTGGCAGGGCTGGTGGCGTACCGATCATGGGGCGGACGAAGTCCGTTATCTGCAGTTCATGGGCAAGGACAACGTCGCCTTTCACACCGTCAGCTTTCCGGTGACGATTCTGGGATCCGGCGAACCCTGGAAGACGGTCGATACGCTCAAGGCCTTCAATCATCTCAACTGGCAAGGTGGAAAGTTTTCGACCTCGCAGCGCCGGGGCGTGTTCATGGACTCTGCGCTGGAGATCCTGCCGCCGGACTACTGGCGCTGGTACCTGACCGCCAACTCACCGGAAGGTTCCGACACCACCTTCACCTGGGAGCAGTTCTCGGCCTGCATCAACCGCGATCTCGCCGACGTGCTCGGCAACTTCGTCAACCGCATTCTCAAATTCTGCGAAGCGCGCTTCGGCGGCGTAGTTCCCGACGGCGGTGAACCCGGTCCGCTGGAGGAAGCGCTTTACGCGGATATCGCCGCGAAACTGGCCGAGGTTACCGAGCAGTTCGAAGCCATCGAAATGCGCAAGAACGCCCAGGCGTTGCGGGGGCTTTGGGTGCTGGGCAATGAGTATCTGCAGGTCGCCGCGCCCTGGACGGCGATCAAGACGGATGTCGACCGCGCCGCGGTGATCGTGCGCACGGCGATCAACCTCGTCGGGCTGTACGCGCGGGTGAGCGCGCCGGTGATACCGTTCACGTCTGAGACAATTTCCCAGGCGCTTGGCGAGACGTGGCCGCCAGCATGGCCGACGAGCGATGTTCGCGCCGAGCTTTCACGCATCAAGCCCGGCCGCGCATTCACTACACCGCCGGTCCTTTTCAAGAAGATTGAAGACTCGGACATCGCGGCGTGGTCTGAGCGATTCGGAGGCGGCTGAATCTTATCAGCGCTGGTCAGCGCTGGCGCCGACTCGATTCGTACAGGGCGACGGCCGCCGCTGCGGAAACGTTCAGGCTCTCGAACCCGCCCGGCATCGGTATCTTCGCCAGCACGTCGCAGTGCTCCCTCACGAGACGCCGGAGGCCTTCGCCTTCCGAGCCCATGACCAGCACCGTCGGGCGTTCATCCAGGGCGTCAGCCATTTCGATGTCCGATTCGCCATCCAGGCCGACCGCCCGCCAGCCTAGCTCGTCTAGCCTTTCAAGTGAGCGCGAGAGGTTGGTTTGCCTGGCGTGAGGAATCTGATCCACGGCGCCGGCAGCGGCTTTGGCAAGGACTCCGGAAAGCGCCGGCGCGTGCCGCTCCTGGAGAATCACTCCTCTAGCGCCGAACGCCGCCGCGCTGCGAAAGATCGCGCCGACGTTTTGTGGATCGGTTACCTGGTCCAACATCAGCAGTACGCCGCGGGCAGGACTCGCGAGTTCGTCCAGTTCCAGTGGCTCGATCAGCGGCGTGCGTAAAGCAAGGCCCTGATGCACAGCCCCGGGGGGCAAGGCCCGGCCAATGTCAGCCGACGCCAGAATTTCCACCGCAAAATCGCGATCCAGCCGCTCGCCAAGCTCGGTCGCGCGTTCCTGTGTCGCCAAGAGGCGTTTGGCCCGCGCGCGGGCGGGATTGGCCAGTGCGGCGACCACGGCATGCCATCCCCAGAGCCATTCGACGACCGCATCGTCTGCGCGCCGCCTCTGGCCTGGATTGACGATAGGAGCCCCGGGCGCCTTTGAGGTTCCGCCGCTTGCAGCAGAATTGCGGGTCTTGCCGCGGGCGTCGTTGCGTTGCCGATGCGAGGTCACTATAAGACGCGCTCCGATTTTGGGGCCCCGAAATGGACCTGCGGTTTCTTCCTTAGCATTGCCTGAGGCAGACCATAGGGCGTTTCGCCACGGGGCCGCAGGACCGGTAGCTTCGTTGAACTCGCGCTGGGGGAATGTCCCGAGTGGCAAAGGGGGCGGACTGTAAATCCGCTGGCGTACGCCTTCGCAGGTTCGAGTCCTGCTTCCCCCACCACGCGGTTCACGAACAGGATCTGGCGAGCCGGTCACGGCGCGCGGGTATAGTACAATGGTAGTACAGCAGCCTTCCAAGCTGAATACGCGGGTTCGATTCCCGCTACCCGCTCCAGAATCAGCATGACCGCGAATTAACCTGCCATCCCTGTTGATCTGGTCTAGCCTTCCCGGGTCTTGTGAATTTGGAGGGTTGGGGATGCGTTCGTCATTGGCCGCCGGCCTCGTTGTTGCATTCGCCGGCCTGGCGAGCGCGGCCATTGCCGCGCCATCGGCGGAGATCGTGGATGCGGCGGCGCGGGTCACGGTGATTCCCGAGGCTCGTTCGGATGTCGCTGTTTTCCTGGTCAAGGCGAACACCCGTCTTCCAATCTGGATTTCACACAACGGCGACAAGTTTGTCGTCCACGGAAATGTCGGCCACCAGGTGACGAGTTGCAACGGTTGGGGTGGTCACCCGAGCGTTGGCATCTGGCTACGCGGGCGGTTCGCCTACCAGGATCTGCCGCAAATCGTCATCCGAACACCGCTGGACGCCCACATTTCGGTGGGTGATGCCGTGTTCGGCTCCATCGGCCATGCTCGCAACGTTGAAATCGGCAATCACGGATGTGGCGATTGGACCGTGGGCGACGTCGACGGGCAGCTTAAAGTTGGCCTGGCGGGCTCAGGGGATCTGCGCGCCGCGTCCGCCGGCTCCGCGGCAATCGACATCGTCGGTTCAGGTGATGTTTCAACCGGCGCGATCCGACAGGGGCTGGGCGCATCGATCGCGGGGTCGGGAGATCTTACCGTGGCATCTGTTACAGGGCCGATGAAGGTTCACGTTTCGGGATCCGGTGACGTGAAGGTCGCGAGTGGCCGTGTTTCGACGATGACCGTCTCGGTCGCCGGTTCCGGTGACGTACATTTTGGCGGTGTCGCTGGAGCGCTCGAGGCCAGCGTGGGAGGGTCGGGCGATGTGACCGTGGCTCAGGTGACAGGACCGATCGTAAAGCATGTAGCAGGTTCCGGCGACGTAACCGTTGGACGCTGAAAATTCCGCGAACGGGACGCACCACTTTTCGCGCCATGGGCTTGCTGAACGAGCCCTTCGCGAGCCGTTGACGTGCGAGCCCTTCGCGAGTATCTACCCCGCTCTTTTCGAGGCTGCTTTACTTCTATCGGCCCCGATGAACCGGCCGCCGCAACCCACCGGCGGCCAGACGCGCCGAAGCCACTCCAGCGTTTCGGCGCCGTTTTGTGTTTATCGGACGCCAGCTTGAAGGAGCGGGCGCCTCGAAGCGGTATCGAGACAAACATTGGTGCGGGTGCGGGCCGATCGGCGCGTTTTCCGCGATTGAAGAACGAAAGAGTACATGCCGACAGTCAACCAATTGATCCGCAAGCCGCGCGTCGACAAGGTCGCGCGGAACAAGGTTCCGGCTTTGAAGGGCTCGCCTCAGCGCCGTGGCGTCTGCACGCGCGTCTATACGGTGACGCCGAAGAAGCCCAACTCGGCCCTCCGCAAGGTTGCCAAAGTGCGTTTGACGTCAGGCATCGAGGCGGTGTGCTATATTCCCGGCGAGGGCCACAA
>JANXTX010000081.1 GCA_025352165.1 Caulobacteraceae bacterium
CGCGCCGTCCGCGCCATCGACGCCATACGCCTCACCCTACAGGGTCTGCCAATCCCAATACCCGCCTGACCGCCCGGGCGGGGCGTTCACGCCGACCTCGCGCCAATCAACCGGTTAAATGAGGGGGTGAGCAATTACAAAAAATGACTTCATGCGACTTCCGTGCGGAAAATCGGTAGTGGGGCAATTTGAAATTTAGAGGAGCTGGCCTCACCCTGGGGTCTTGGGTTCTTGGCTGCGTTGTCTGGGAGGTAATGGCGTAGGCTTGCGATAGTCATCTGGCATCACCGCGCCTGCCGCGACCATTTCACAATACATTCGCCACGTCCGCCTTTCAGCGCGTGCCGCCAGTTCGCGTGCGCGAGCAATATTGCCACTTTCAAGCGCTCTTTGGATATTGGCGGCGTGGCCGTTCACATGAAGGCAGTCTTCGGCCCACGTGCGCAATTGTTCGTCGGTGACTGGCATTAAGCTGGATTTCCTGAGTGCAGGAAGCGTAACTCATTGAAACGAATCGGCATCTAAAAGAAGCCGAAATCGCTCCTGCCTACACGGCTCCGCCGCTTTCTGGTATTCGACAACTATGTTGGGTTGTTTTTCGGGGAGCGGAGGCGACCAATAAAGGGAGCGTTCCCGCGGAGAATCGTTGCTCTTCAGTTGGCATTCAGGTCCGCCCGGTCGGACGCATGCCTATATTCCGCACCCCATATTTCGATCCATCCCATTGAAAGAATGACGTTAATTAAGATTTCCCGCCGTCTCTCCAACGAACTCAAGATTAGGAGCGTCAGCCGCGCAGTTTCGCCCCAGTCGCCTTGCCGACCGACGCAACGATCTTCGACGAAACCGCTTCGATATCCGCATCGGCCAATGTCCGTTCGCGCGGCTGGAAGGTGACTTCGACGGCGACCGACTTGCTACCCGCCTCGACGCCAGGGCCTTCGTAGACGTCGAACACGCGGGCGCCGGCGATCAGCATCTTGTCGGCGGCGAGCACCGCGCGGACGATGTCGCCGGCAGGCTTGTCCTTGTCGACGACGAAGGCGAAGTCGCGGGTCAGGGGCATGAACGGCGACAATGGCAGCGCGGATTTGGTTTTCGCAGCCTTCTTCTTCGGCTCGGGGATGGCTTCGACAAAGACTTCGAAGGCGTAGATAGGGCCTTCGACATCCATCGCCGCCAGTGTCGTGGGGTGCAGTTCGCCGAACTCGGCCAGCACAGATTTGGGACCCAGCTGCAGGCGGGCGCGACGGCCCGGTCGCCACCAGGGCGCGGGGAAGTCCTGCACCAGTTGCAGGTTCGCGATCGGTGCGCCCAACTCGTCAAGCAGCGCCAGCAGGTCGGCCTTGAGAGTGAACAGATCCTCCACCGCCCCCTTATCCCAGCGGCGTGGACCGTTTGGAGCGAGAACCGCGCCTACGACCGCCCGTTGATCGGCCGGTTCGGGACCGGAAAAGACCGGACCGATCTCGAACAGGGCGCAGTCGGGGAAGCCGCGACGGGCATTGCGGCCAACTGCCTCAATCAGTCCAGGCAGCGCGGAGGGCCGCATGCAGTCGAGATCGGCGGCGATCGGGTTCTGCAGCACCAGCGTATCGTCGCCGCCGCCGAACAGACGCGCGGTCTCGCGCGCCGTGAACGACCAGGAGATCGCTTCCTGATAGCCGGCGGCCGCCATGGCGCGGCGCGCGGTGCGCAGTCGGGCCTGACGGGTGGTGAGGACGCCGCCGGCGGGGCGGGCCATCTCCGGCAGGGGCGTGGCCGGCAGTGCGTCGAAGCCGGTGATGCGGGCGACTTCCTCGACGAGGTCCGCCTTGCCCTCGACGTCGCGCCGCCAGGATGGCGGACGCACGCCGCCGTTCTCGCGCGAAAAGCCGAGCGCCGTCAGGATCGGCCAGACCCGGTCGGCCGGCACGGCCAGACCGGACAGGCGTTCGACATAGGTGGGATCGAACGCGATCGCGGCCAGAGGCGTGGGAACCTCACCGGCCAGCACGACTTCGGAGGCCTCGCCGCCGCAAAACTCCAGGATCAGTTTCGTCGCCAGTTCGATGCCGGGGATCAGCGACTCCGGATCGACGCCGCGGGCGAAGCGGTACTGGGCGTCCGAGACGATGCCGGTATCGCGGCCGGTCTGTGCGGTACGGATCGGGTCGAACCAGGCGCTCTCGATGAACACCTCGGTAGTGTCGTCGGAACAGCCCGTCGAAGAGCCGCCCATCACGCCGCCAAGGCCGATCGCGCCGGAGCCGTCGCCAATCACACAAATCTCGGATGTCACCGCATAGGTCTTGCCATCCAGCGCCGGGACGCTTTCGCTTTCGCGGCCGAGACGCGCCTCGATCCACCCGCCGGTCAGCTTCGCCGCGTCATAGACGTGCAGCGGCCGGGCGCGGTCGTGGGTGATCAGGTTGGTGACATCGACCAGGGCATTGATCGAACGCAGGCCGATGCTCTTCAGCCGCGCCTGCAGCCAGGCCGGTGAGGGTCCGTTCCTGACGCCGCGGATCAGTCGGCCGGCAAAGGCGGGGCAGGCTTCTGGGGCGGGCAGGCGAATCTCGATCGGGCAGGGAAAGGCGCCTGGCGTCGCGGCGAAGCCGAGGTCGTTCAGCGTACCGACGCCCGCGGCCGCCAGATCGCGAGCGATGCCGGCGACGCCCAGCCAGTCGGGGCGGTTCGGCGTCACTTCGAAGTCGATCACCGACTCCAGGCCAAGCGCCTGCGCCGCCGGGGTTCCAACGGGAAGGTCGCCCAGTTCGAGGATGCCGTCCGACTCCTCGGCCGTTTCCAGCTCCGCCGCCGAGCACAGCATGCCATTGGACACCACGCCTCGCACCGCGCGCGGCTCCAGGGTGACGCCCGACCCGGGTACAAACGTCCCAATTGGCGCATAGATGGTGACGAGACCGGCGCGCGCGTTCGGCGCCCCGCAGACGATCTCCTTGCGGCCGTCAATGGTGTCGACCTGACAGACCCGCAGCCGGTCGGCGTTGGGGTGCTGGACCGCTTCAACGATGCGCGCGACCGAGAAGGCGGCGAGTTTGGACGCCGGGTCGGTGACGTGTTCGACCTCCAGGCCGGCCATGGTCATGGCGGCGGCGACTTCGGCGACGGTGGCCTGGGTGTCGAGGTGTTCCTTGAGCCAGTCGAGGGTGAATTTCATGGTCCCGCCCTCCTCAGCTCAGTCCCGACGCGGGGTTCGGCGCGGAAAAGGCCGAGAACCCATAATGCGCCAGCCAGCGCACGTCGCTGGCGAACATGTCTCGCAGATCAGGCATGCCGTACTTCAGCCGCCCCAGCCGGTCGACACCGAAGCCGAAGGCGAAGCCCTGCCAGACATCCGGGTCGATGCCGCAGTTGCGCAGCACATTGGGATGCACCATGCCGCAGCCGACGATCTCCGACCATTCACTGCCCTGGCCGATCTTAACCTCGCCCCCGGAGGTGTCGCATTGCACGTCCATTTCGGCCGACGGTTCGGTGAACGGGAAGTGGTGCGGGCGAAACCGCGTGACGACGCTGTCCAGTTCGAAGAACCGGGCGATGAAGGTATCCAGGGTCCACTTCAGGTGGCCCATGTGGATGTTGCGGTCGATCACCAGTCCCTCGATCTGGTGGAACATCGGCGTGTGGGTGGCGTCGCTGTCCTGGCGATAGGTCCGCCCGGGCGAGATGATCCGGATCGGCGGTTCCTGTCCCGACGCAATCCATGGCGCGGGCGGCGGAGTGTTGGTCCGCTGCATGGTCCGCACCTGCACCGGGCTGGTGTGGGTGCGCAGCACCTTGCGCTCGCCATCCGGACCCGGGTGGAAGAAGAACGTGTCGTGCATCTCCCGCGCCGGATGCTTCGGCGGGAAGTTCAGCGCGGTGAAGTTGTGGAAGTCATCCTCGATGTCGGGTCCCTCGGCGAGTGAGAAACCAAGCTCGGCGAAGATGGCGATCATCTCGTCCATCACCTGCATCGTTGGATGGACCGCGCCTTTGCGACGCGGCGGGGCCGGCAGGCTGAGATCCAGGCGCCCGGCGGCCAGCTTCGCGTCGAGTTCGGCGGCTTCCAGCACGGCCTTGCGCGCGTTGATCGCCGCGGCGACGCGGTCGCGCAGGGCGTTGATGCCGGGGCCATTGGCGCGGCGCTCATCGGGGCTCATCGACCCCAGCGATTTCAGCAACAGCGAAATCGTCCCGCTCTTGCCGAGGGCGGCGACGCGCAAGGCATCGAGCGTCGCGAGATCTCCCGTGGCTTCGATCCGCGCCAGGAGTTCAGTTTCAAGGGTCGTGTGGTCGGTCATGGCGGTGAAGCTCGATCGGAGGGCCCGCAGCGCATCCTTCTTCCCCTGCGGGAGAAGGTGTCGCCGTAGGCGACGGATGAGGGGTCGCGCGATCGCAGCCGGTTAGCATCGAGAGGCGAATGGAAGGGCCGGTGCGACCCCTCATCCGCCTGCTTCGCAGCCACCCTCTCCCGCAGGGGGAGAAGGACATTTTCAGCCCAGCGCGGCGCGGACCTTGTCGGCGATGACCTTGAACGCGGCTGGGTCGTTGCCCGCGATATCGGAGAGAACCTTGCGGTCGATATCGATCCCGGCCAGTTCAAGGCCGTGGCTAAATCGCGAATAGGTCATGCCCTCGGTGCGGGCGGCGGCATTGATGCGCTGGATCCACAGCGACCGGAACGAGCGCTTGCGGACCTTGCGGTCGCGGTAGGCGTACTGTCCGGCCTTGTCCACGGCCGCCTTGGCGGCGCGGATGGTGTTCTTGCGGCGTCCCCAGAAGCCCTTGGCTTGCTCGAGAACCTTCTTGTGCTTGGCGTGGGCGACGACGCCCCGTTTTACGCGGGCCATGGTTTGTTAGCTCCTCAGGATCACAGGCCGTAGGGCAGGAAGTGGCGGATGATCTTCGCGTCGGACGCGTCCATCACCTTGGTGCCACGCTGCTGGCGGATGTACTTTGCGGAATGGCTGATCAGCCGGTGCCGCTTGCCTGCCACGCCTGCCTTGATCTTGCCGGTCGCGGTGATCTTGAAGCGCTTTTTGGCGCCTGACTTGGTCTTCAACTTTGGCATTTTCGCATCGGCGCCGGTAAAGGCCGCCGTCCTCTTTGAGAGTCGCAATTAAGAGCTGCCGTGGCATGCCGTATAGGCCAGGCCGCTCGAACGAAGGCGAGGCTTCTATGGGAAAGGCGCGCGGAAAGCAAGGTCGCGCCGCACTATCAAATGCCGGCCCTGGCGCTACTTCGTGTCCTTCGTATCTTTGTGGTGCGCTTTCCCGCTCAGGCCGCCGCTCTCGCCGCCGCCCGGCCCGCCGACAGCGCCAGGAAGATCGCCGGCGTCACGATCAACGCGCCCATGATGAACGGCCCCTCGACGGTCAGTCCGGCGAACACCAGGCTAGCGGCCAGCGGGCCGGCGACGCGGGAGAAG
>JANXTX010000128.1 GCA_025352165.1 Caulobacteraceae bacterium
CACGAAACACCTCGCCCGACTGGGAGAGGGAGGGGCCCGATCGCGAAGCGATTGGGAGGGTGAGGGTCTGCGGCGCCGCAAGAAAGACCCTCATCTTCCCACGCCAAGAGGCGCGGGCCCCTTCTTCTCCCAGTCGGGAGAAGTAAATAGGGGGTCACCTTCGAGACGTGTGCGTCCGGCAGCCTCAAGGGGGCGAGTGCGGAAAACTCCTTATCCTAGCGCCTATGGGCGTCTCGCCCGCGCCTTTGGCGCGGCTAACACGCGAGAATGTAGGAATAAAGATGCGGGCGAGACGCTCGCGCCACGAGGAAGCACTGGCCCCTCCCAGGCGCAAAAAAAGGCCGGAGCGCGAGGCTCCGGCCGGATTCTTGAGTGGACCAATCAGAGGCGACTACGCACCGTTTACGCAAACCGCGAGCGACGTTCCCTGGAACGTCTGGCGGCCGTTGAGGGTCGTCGAGGCCGGCGCGCCGAAATACGGCGGCAGGGCGAGATCCTGCAGGTGGTAGGTCATCGTCCCGCCGACGACGTAGGGATAGTCGCCGTAGTTGGCGGTATTCTCCAGCGGGTCGCCGGTTTCATAGACGCCGCAGGGGGAGTTGTTGGTGGTGGTCGGATCGTTCAGCCACTCGCCCATTTCGTGCGAGAGGGCCGAGACGTCCTGCGAGAACACACCGGACGTGCCGACGTAATCGAACATCATATAGGTCTGCGACCCGTTGGCGGAATGATAGCCGCCGATGCAGCAGCCGTTCTGGGTCTCATAGGTGTTGTAGGCGACGAACACGGGAACCGAACCCGCGGTAATCTGCGGATTGGCGGCGATGATTTTCAATATCTGACTGTCGATGTAGTTGATGCTGACCAGCGCAACCTTGACGCCGAACTCGGTGCCGATCTTGCCGCTACGGCTCGGAACATTGAGGGTCACTTCCGGCAGTACAGTCGGGGCGCCCAATAGGACATGGTATCCCGGATTGGCCAGCACGCTGGGCCAGAAGCTCTCACGTTCGACCGCGTCGATATACTGGGTGGTTCCCAGATCGGCGCCGGCCTCGGTATAGTCGATCGAGCTTTGGAAGACCGGCGAATTGGTGGTGTCCGCCAGCGCCGTCTGGCCGTTGGACTGGACGGTCGAGGTGCTGAAGGACTGACCCGTGGAAAGCACTATCTTGAGAGGAATAATAAACACCGGTGTTGTCGACGCGGCGCCCGTGGGCGCATTTCCGACGAAGGTGTCCGAGTAGTTCTTGGACTTGTAGGTGTAGGTAAAATTCCAGGTCGTCAGGCCGCCGGCTGGCACACGGGCCTCCGGATGTATGGCCGGTAGGACGGCGAACCTGGGATGCGCCGGCATTGTATCGGGCGCACGCGCCGCCGACGCGGCGCCCGCGAGGCCGAGCAGTACAGCGCCCGCGAGCAGCACTCCCGCCACGGACTTTAAGCGTACAGATGACATATCAACTCCCTGAGCAAGGAGGTCCACCGGTCGTCCCGAGCATCCACGCGGGCCGTTCCCGAGATCAGGTCACGGACCACACAATAGCGCACGGGCGTCCGGATTCCCCTGTTGCGGGCGGACCCACCGTCCACCCCCACCGCAAGCTAGGCATGGATCGATCCATGCCGCAAGGGGCCAAATCGGGGAAACATGTTGCGGTCAAAATCTCATCAGCGGTCACATCATGGCGAGAGCGGGGCGCCCGGGGATCAGTCATCCCCACGGCCAATTGAAACAAAATTCCGACGGCGGATGTCTCGGGGCCCATGCAGATTTAGGTACAGCAGAATAAGAAAACGGCCGAAGTCAGTGACTCCGGCCGCCAAGTAATGGTCTTGAAGAGTGGCCGGACTATCCGCCGTTCTGGCAGACCTTCAGCGGCACACCCTGGAACGTGGCGCGGCCATTGAGGGTCGTTGCCGCCGGCGCGCCGAAATACGGCGGTTGGGCGAGATCCTGCAGATTGTAGGTCGTTCCACCGACGACATATTGGGTGCTGCCGTAGTTGGGTTCGTTTTCCAGCGGGTCGCCGTTTTCCCAATATCCGCAGGGCGTGCTCGAGCTGGTCTGGTTTTCGATGTACGGGTCGTCGAGCCACTCAGCCACTTCGTGCGTCAAAGCGGAAACGTCCTGGGAGAACGCGCCCGCCGTGCCGACATAAGAGAAGTAGGTGAAGGTTTGCGAGCCGTTCGCGCCATGCCAACCGCCGATGCAGCAGCCGCCCGAGGTCTCATAGGTGTTATACGAGGCGATGACCGCCAGCCCGTTCGGAGTGATCTGCGAATAGGAGGCGATGATCGCGGGAAGTTGGGCCGAAAGCCAACCATAGGATATCAGCGCGACCTTGGCGCCAAACTCGGTACCGGTCGTTCCATCGGCCTTGGGAACCTTCAAGGTATATTCCGGCAATACGGTCGGCGCTCCCAGGAGCACGTGATAGCCCGGGTTGGTCAGCACGGTCGGCCAGTAGCTTTCGCGCCGGAAGGCGTCGATGTACTGCGTTTTCCCAAGGTCCGCGCCGGCTTCCGTGAAATCAACCGTGCTCTGGAAGACCGGCGAATTCACGGTGTTGGCAAGCGCTGTCTGGCCGTTCGACTGGATCGTGCTCGTGGTGAAGACTGAGCCGTTGGAGAGCACGAACTTCAGCGGAATGACGAACGACGGGATGGTCACAGCGGCGCCGGTGGGCGGGTTGCCGACGAACTCGTCGTGATATTTCACTTTTTTGTGGCGGAAATTGAACGTCCAAAGGGGGATGGTGGACGTTGGAAGGCGCGCCTCAGGATTCAACGCCGGCGGATGCATGAACCTTGGGTGCGCCGGCATTGTGTCGGCCGCATTGGCCGCGGCTATGCCGCCGCCCATCAGCGAACCGAGCGCAAGCAGCGCGGTTGCTGACGATTTTAAGCTTAAAGGCAAGTTTTCAACTCCCATTTTTTGGGCAGACCCGCAGCTCTTCGCGTCACCGACGTCGCCCGCACCGCAGCCCCAGGGCGCGGACGGCGCCTTCGCGCTTCCGGAGCCGAAATCTCCCACCGCGGGGCAGACCCACTGTCCGCGCCCGGCTGGAGACAAACCACGGATCGGACTATGCCGCAAGCGGTCGATAATCGCAGCCCCGTTACAACACACCTCCATTCAAGGGTACATTTTTGACGGATTTCGGTAGAATACAGATTAATCATGCCTTGAGCGCCCCAACTGCGGAGCATCCCGCAACGTGGGTTAGCCAAGCCTGGCCGGAGCCGGATGGTTGTCCGCATCATTCATGCCGTGGGCCCAGTGCCTGATGAACGGGGCGAGGACGAGAAAAAATACCCCAACGCCTACGCCGGCGAAGCCGATCATCTGGAACACCCTAATCGAAGCGTGAAGCGCCGCCGCTGGATCAAGCACCTGCCCGCCGGCGGTCTCCGTGCCGGCGATTTGGGCGATCTGGGCGGCGATGAATTCGGCCGCGGATGTGGCGAGAAACCAGACCGCCATCAGGGTAGACACCAGCACCGCCGGCGCGAGCTTGGTAATCTCCGACAAACCGACGGGACTGAGGCAGAGCTCGCCTGTCGTATGCAGCAGATAGGCGAAGCCGAGCACCAGCAGCGGCAGTCTGAAGTGGGAGTCCGCTAAACCCTGGCTCCAGACGATGATCAGGAAGCCCAGGCCGACCTGCGCCAGCCCGAGCCCGAACTTGGTAACCGGATTGGGGTCACGGCCCATGCGGCCAAGCCTGGTCCAGATGGCGGCAAGGACCGGGGCCAGGATCAGAATGAAGCCGGCGTTGAATGATTGGGTCTGCGCGGCGTTGAAACCCATGTCGATCCATAGCGTCGTCGGCGGTGCATGGGCCGCGGCGAACATCGCGTCGGTGCCCAGAAATACCGGGAGGCCCAGCAGATCGAACCTGATCGGCGAGGCGATCAGCGCCAGATCGGTGTTGCGTTCGGCAAACAGATTGAGCGAGGTCGCCGCCTGTTCGAACAGCGTGAAGAACACGATCGAGCCGGCGATCAGCACGAACGCGAGCATGATCCTCTCGCGCTCGACCTTACCGCACTGAGTCACCACGAAGTAGCCCACGTAGGCAAGCGCGGCCACCCACCCGAACAGCAGGCCGTAACCGACAATGTGATTGTGTTGCACCAGCAGCCAGATGCCGCCGACGCCGACGACCGCCCCGCCATAGATCAGCCATTCGAGATTGATCGGGCCAAACATGGGTCTGGCAAGACGGGCTGGCTCGGGTGGTTCGCCATGGCCTTCAAGCAAAGGCTTGCCGAACACGAACGTTATGTAGCCCGCCAGCATGCCGACCCCGGCCAGGCCAAACCCCCAGCTCCAGCCGTAGGTCTGACCGAGATAGCCACAGAGGATCGCCGCCCAGAAGGCTCCGAGATTGATACCATAATAGTAGAGTGTGAATCCGGGATCCCGACGCGGGTCGCCTTGCGCGTAGAGCTTGCCAACGATCGAGGAGATGTTGGCCTTCAGGAAGCCAACCCCCATGATGATGAGCGCCAAAGCCAGATAGAGGGTGTCGACGAACAGGGGAATCCGTCCTTGCTCGGTCAGGGTATAGGCGCCCTTCGACAGGGTCGATGGCAGCGACGCGGTTGGCGGCAGCCCCTTGATCAGCAGATCGCCGGCGGGCGAGTTCGAGAAATCGTACCCCTTGCCGTCGACCCGCAGCCTGACCAGCCGGTCATTGCCACGACCGGTCGCCTGAAACTCGTAGTGCGCGCCATGCCAGGTCAGCACCTGGTGCGCCGGAGGTCCCTCGATGGCCATCGTCAAATGGCCGGCGACCAGCAGCAAGGCGCCGAACGCGACCGCCTTTCGCGCTCCGAGATAGCGATCAGCCAGCACCCCGCCGATCAGAGGCAGCAGATAAACAAGCGTGGCGTAGGAACCAAACGTGGAATTGGCCTGCTTGTCGTCAAACAGGAACTGTTGGGTCAGATAGAATACCAGCAGACCCCGCATGCCGTAGAATGAGAACCTCTCCCACATCTCGGCAAAGAATAAAATGAACAGCCCTTTTGGATGATCTCGCATCAGCTGGACCGCAACCGGGATTCCGGTGGCGAGCGTGACAATTACACCAATAATTATGACTATGCTGTTCATTATTTCCCACTCTTAGCGGTCACAGCGCTGGTCGAAATCAACCGCGAGACAAATATTTCATCGGAGGATTCCCTGAAAAAACACTCTTTCCGTTTGCTTGGAAATCCCCCATCTATGTCAGTATCGTGAGGGATCGTAGTGGATACCCAGAAAACGCCAGGAGCCAACCATCCGATCAGCATGTCCGCGGCGCCGGGTCGGATGCATGCGAGATATCAGGGACACGTGATCGCCGACAGCGACAACGTCATCATTCTTACGGAAGCCGGATACCGTCCGGTCTGCTATTTCCCGAGCGAAGACGTGGCCATGGAGTTCCTCGCGCGAACGGACCGCGACACACACTGCCCCTACAAGGGTCACGCAAGCTATTTCACCATTACGATGGACGGCGTGATCACCGAGAATGCCGCGTGGTTCTATGAATCACCCTATCCGGCAATGGCGGCGATCACCGGGCGGATCGCGTTCTTCCCCCACGACATCGATGTATATCAGGTCGGTGGACATGACTTCGACGCCTCTACGGACACGGCCATTCTGCACACCGACTCCGGAACAGGCGCATCCCAGGCCGAACACTGGCCCGCCACGACGCGAAACCCCGACTAGCCGGTGATCGCGGCCGAGTCCCGCTCACCCGTCCGGATGCGAAGCGCCGACTGCAGGTCGAGGACGAACACCTTGCCGTCGCCGATCTTGCCGGTGTTGGCCGCCCGGCAGATCGCCTCGATGACCGGCTCGACGATGTCGGCGGACACAGCGATTTCCAGCCGCACCTTCGGCAAAAGCTTCACCTCGTATTCCTGTCCGCGATAGACCTCGGTCTTGCCCTTCTGGCGACCGTATCCGCGGACCTCGGTCACCGTCATCCCGGAGGCGCCGGCCTGAGCGACCGCCTCGAGCGTGGCGTCCAGGCGGCTGGGCTTGATAACCGCGATGATCATTCGCATGGGGCGGATCCTTCCATTGTGGGGCCGATTGAGGGTCTGGATGGTTGGCTGTCGACACGTTCGAACGCAAGCGCCGCGCGCGCCTGAACCGGCTGGGCTGCCGCACGCGCCGGCGCCAACGCGCGGAAGGGCCGCGCACGCACGGCAAAGGAGGTCTTCACCGCTTCCATAAGGATGACGCCGGCGAAAGGCGGCCACAGGCGCGCGCCCACCTGTTCAAAGCCTTCCGCCCAGCGCCACGCCCAGGGCAGCGGTGGCGCATAGAGCGCCCTGGTCCATCCCGCCGGCTCGAGTTCCGCCTCGTGCAACAGTCGCTCGAGTTGCGCGCGACTGAATGACCGGCCATGGCCGAAGGGACTGCTTTCGGCATCGGCCCACAGGCCGTGGCGCGCGGTCACCGCCAGGATCACCCGCCCGGAAGGGGCCAGCACCCGCCGGATTTCACGCAGCAAGACAATCGGACTGTCGCTCTCCTCAAGCGCATGCACCGCGAGCACGCGATCGAAGAGGGCGTTGGGCATTGGCAAGGCCATTTCATCGACCAGACATGCCAGGTTCCGCTGGCCCGCCGGCCACGCCTCGACTCCCTGAGATGCGGGCATGGCCGCCACGACCCGCGCCGCGCGCGGGCGGACAGCGTCAAGAAAGGGTGTCGAATAGCCCAGGGCAAGAAAATCCAGGCCCGCCCCGTCGTTCCACGCCTCGACGATCTTCCGCGAAATCATTTGCCGCGTGACCCGCCCGAGCGGCGTGGCGTAAAAGGCTCGCAGGTCAAGGACGCCTTGGCGCATGGGCGCTCCGGTTCACGGTTCGATCATATGTAGGGGCAACGATGCGATCTGTCCCGACCTGCGGGATTTATTGGGAGAGGACGCCATGACCCTTACAGTTCGGCAGTTTGCATGCTTGGCTGACAATTACGGCTTTCTGGTTCGAGACGAGGCGAGCGGCGCCGTCGCGTGTGTCGATACGCCCGAGGCCGACGCCGTCCTGCAGGCCCTGAAAGCGGCGGGCTGGGAACTCGACATGATCCTCAATACCCATTGGCACCCCGATCACGCCGGCGGCAACGCCGCGATAAAGGCGGCCACCGGCGCCAGTATCGTCGGCCCCGAGGAAGTGACGCGGATCGCACCGCTGGACCGCGCGGTGACTGACGGCGACATAGTGATTCTGGGCGAGAGCCGCTTCGAGGTCATCGGTTCCGGCGGCCACACGCTTGGCCACGTCGCCTATTTCGCGCCGTCGGACCACGTTGCCTTTGTCGGAGACACCCTGTTCGCCCTTGGTTGCGGCCGGATCTTCGAAGGCACTCCGGCGCAGATGTGGCAGAGCCTCTCGCGATTGGCGGCGCTGCCTGAAGATACCAGTGTCTATTGCGCTCATGAGTACACCGCCGCGAACGCACGGTTCGCGCTGAGCGTCGATCAGTCGCCGGCCTTGCGGTCGCGGGCGGATGCGATCTTCGCGGCCCGCGTGCGCGGCGAGCCGACGGTGCCGACTACGATCGGCCTGGAAAAGCAGACCAACCCTTTCCTTCGCGCGGCCGGCGTTGACGACTTCGCCGCGCTGCGTGCGGCGAAGGATGTGTTCAAAGGGTAGATCGGCGCCG
>JANXTX010000181.1 GCA_025352165.1 Caulobacteraceae bacterium
GTGTTGCACCGTGCCTGGAAGCTGGAATTGATCGAGCGCTTCAACCCAATATGGCGGGATCTGATTGAGGATTTTAACGAACGAAAAAAGCCTGGGTCCCCGCTTTCGCGGGGAAAAGCGAAGGGGGGAGCAATGGCAATAATCCACCTAACTGAGACCTTCGTGAGGTCTGGAAGTTGGCAGTGCGACGGTGCTGTGCCTTTTGACCGCTCAGTAAGCTCCCCCCTCGGATCCCATAGGTTAGCCCGCCCTGAATGCGCTTAGCACAGCCGATGGATACGCCACGCACACTCCGTCGTTTGTTCTTGTCGCCCTCATGCCCAGGGTGTCGCCCTCCGCGCTTGCCTCGATCAGCGCCAGCAGGGCGTCGCGGTCATCGCCTTCAGGAAAGGAGCCGCGTACGAGATCGGCCGCAAGGTAGGAAACCTGAAACAGCCGAACTTCGGGCTCGCCCAGGCCGGCGCTCAGGAACAGGCCGCGAAGGTAATCGAGCGTTCTGAAGGATACCGTCGAGGGGTCGCGTAGTCGTTCCATGGCGTTGAATGCCGCCGCCTTTGCGGGCTCGTCCGACGCTAGGCCATCGCAGAGCACGATGCGTCCCCCCGGCGCGGTCAGCCGCAGCATTTCCGCGAACGCGCGTTCCGGCTGTCTGAAATGGTGAACCGCGAAGCGGCATGTGACAGCGTTGAAGTAATTGTCCGCGTACGGAACCGAGTAGACGCTACCCTGCACCCACTCGACATTTTGCAGGCCCAGCCGTCAGGACAAGGCATCCGCCTGATCCAGCATCGCCGGAGTTGCATCCAGGCCAACCACCCACGCCGCCCGTCCGGCAAGTGCGCAGGCTATCGAGCCGGGGCCGCAGGCCAGATCGATCGCCCGGTCATCCGACCCGGGCGCCGCCGCCTCGACGACCAGCGCCAGCACCTCGTCTGCGTGCAGCGCGGGACCCGTGGCGAACCCCGGCGCCTGTCGCGTGAACTGATCGAGAATGGCCTCTGCGTGCGTCGTCATCAGCATGTCACCGTGCCGACGTGAGACTGCCTAGGCCATCTGGGCTTGGAAGCCGGGCAGGTCGAAATAGTCGCGCCAGCCGCGGATCAGGCCGTCCTTCAGCTCGAAGACGCCCATCACCGGCACGCTGATGGTCTTGTCGCCGATCTCGAAGACATCGGTGCGTTCGGTCAGCACGACGCCGTCGGCGGTCTCGGCGATGTGGTGAATGGTCCACTCGATACGGCTGGACATCGACAGGAAGGGCGCTAGCCCTTCGCGGACGGCGTCGTGACCGACGGCCTCCGACATGCCGACGTTCATATAGCGCACGTCCGGGGTCATGCGCTGGAGGATGCCATCGATCGATTTCGCCTCCCACTGACGGATGAAGTCTTCGACTAGGGCTGAATTGGACATGTGGGTGACCTTGCGCTGGATCAGATTGGATCGGCAAGATCGCGCGATAAGGTCGCTATGAAAAGAGGAGAGAAACATGGGACGTGTTGAAGGCAAGGTCGCGCTGGTGACCGGCGCGGCGAGCGGCATCGGCCGGGCCACCGCGCAGATGCTGGCCGCGGAAGGCGCGTGGGTGATGCTCACCGACGTGCAGGATGACCTGGGCGCCCAGGTCGCGGCCGCGCTTGGCCCCAACGCACGCTATCTGCATCATGATGTCACCAGCGAGGACGCCTGGATCGCGACGGTCGCCGCGACGGTGAGGGCTTTCGGCGGCCTCGATATCCTGGTCAACAATGCCGGCATCGGCATCGGCGTGCCCGACATCACCAAAATGAGCCTCGGCGACTTTCAGCGGCAACAGGCGGTCAACGTGGATGGCGTGTTCCTGGGAGTTAAACATGGCCTCGCCGCGATGCGTCAGGCGGGCAAGGGCGGCTCGATCATCAACATCTCGTCGGTAGCCGGCATCAAGGGATCGGCGATCCTGGCCGCCTACAGCGCCACAAAGGGCGCGGTGCGTCTGTTCTCCAAGGCGGTCGCCATGGAATGCGCCGCCGCGCGCGATGGCGTGAGGGTCAATTCCGTCCATCCGGGGATCATCGAAACACCGATCTGGGTGGACATCCTTCCCGGCGCTCCCGGTTCCAATGCGGGCCCCGACCTCGACGCCCTGACCTCGGCGGCGGTCCCCATCGGCGTCAAGGGCCTGCCCTCCGACATCGCAGAGGGAATCGTATGGCTCGCCAGCGACGCCTCGCGCTACGTGACCGGCAGCGAACTGGTCATCGACGGCGGCTTCACCGCCGCCTGACGCTCAATCCTCCTCCGCGAAGCGGGCGAGGATTAGTTATGCCCACTCCACCTCGGCGCCGAGCGCGATCAGGTTTTCCACGAAGTTCGGGTGGGCGCGTCGGATGGGGTCGGCGTTGAGGATGGTCGAGCGGCCATCGATGCTGGCGGCGACCATGAACAGGGCTATGGCGACGCGGATGATGTAGGGGCTTTCCACCGTCGCGGGCGCCAGTTTGCGGCCGCCGAAGGTGATCACCCGGTGTGGGTCGCACTGCAGGGCATGGCCGCCGAACTTGGCCAGCTCCGAGGTCCAGCCGAGCGCGCCCTCATAGACCTTGTTCCAGAACAGCATCTCACCCTCCGCCTGCGCCCCAAGGGCGACGAAGATCGGCAGCAGATCGACCGGCAGGTAGGGCCACGGCGCGGCCTCGATCTTCGGCAGAATATAGCTGGTGAACGGCGGCTTGACCCTCAGCGGGCCGTCGATGTGCGACGACGACCAACCGTCCTTGTGCGTGATCGAGACGCCGAACTTGGCGAAAGCGCGGTCGATCAGCGGGAACTGCTCGGGCTGCGCGTTCCTCACCGACACCGATCCGCCGGTGATCGCGCCAAGCGCCATGAAGGTCGCGATCTCATGGAAGTCCTCGGCGAAGGTGTAGTCCGCACCACTCAGGCGTTCGACGCCCTCGACCACCAGCCGCCCCGTGCCGGTCCCCCCGATGCGCGCGCCCATCAGTTTCAGAAAGGCGCAAAACTCCTGGACATGTGGCTCAGAGGCAGCGTTCATCAGGACTGACGTCCCGGAGGCCTTCGCCGCGCAAAGCACGAAGTTTTCCGTGGTGGTCACCGACGCGTAGTCGAGCCAGTGGTCGGCGGGGTGGAAGCGTCCTGCGAGCGTCAGCGCCAGGGCGCCGTCTTCAGGCGCCACCTCGACGCCGAATGTCTGGAAAACCTCGATGTGCGGATCGATCTCGCGCGCACCCAGCGTGCAGCCCTTGACCTCGCCGGCGATGCGCGCCTCGCCGAAGCGGGCGATCAGCGGCGGGATCAGCATGATCGACGAGCGCATGCCTTCGGGCAGCCTTGCCGCGCCGGCGCCGTTCGCGCCCGCGTGCCGCACCCGCAGCAGGCGGGTCGTCCGGTCGATGTCGACCTCGCTGCCGAGGGCCTCGAACAGGCCCAGGATCTGGCCGACGTCGGTAATGTCGGGCACGCCGCGCAGGATCACTTCCTCGTCGGTCAGCAGCGTCGCGCACAGAATCGGCAGCACGGCGTTCTTGTTGGCCGATGGGATGATCCGCCCGCTCAGGGGCCGTCCGCCACGCACGATAAGATTGGTCACTTGTGGCCTCTCGGCTCCCTGCTGATTCTCACGTCACTCAACCGAGTCGTCCGCCCGCCAAATGCCCGATGTATGTGCGGCCCTTGAATCCACGGCTCCGCGCCTCTATCCTATCAGCCCCCCGGTCGGCTAGCGTCCGCGGCCGGTAATCTACCTTTACATAGGACGACCTGAGCTTACCCAACGATGGAAAAAATCCCTATGACCGCCGAGGGCTTTCATGCGCTCGACGAGGAACTAAGGCGTTTAAAGACCCGCGAACGGCCGGCTATCACCGCCGCCATTGGCGAGGCCCGCCAGCACGGCGATCTTTCCGAGAACGCGGAATACCATGCCGCGAAAGATCGCCAAGGGTGGATCGAGGGCCGTATCGCCGAGATTGAGGACCGCATGGCGCGCGCCCAGATCATCGACGTCTCCAAACTTTCGGGTTCGCAGGTGAAATTCGGCGCGACCGTAAGCGTTATCGATGAGGATACCGAGGAGCCGGCGCGATATCAGATCGTCGGCGAGCACGAGGCCGATGTGCGTTCGGGCAAGATCTCGATCGCCTCGCCGATCGCGCGAGCGATGATCGGCAAGGAGATGGGCGACGTGGTCGAGGTCAACACTCCAGGCGGGGTGAAGGCCTATGAGATCACCAAGGTCGAGTGGGTCTGAGGCGAGAGCGAATCTAACCGTGACCACTGAACCCCGCTCCGTCCGCTGCCTGATCGTCGGGGCGGGTCCCGCCGGCTACACGGCCGCGATCTACGCCGCGCGCGCGCTGCTCGATCCCGTGCTGATCGCCGGGCTGACCCCGGGCGGTCAGCTCACCATCACCACCGACGTCGAGAACTACCCCGGCTATGCCGATGTGATCCAGGGCCCTTGGCTGATGGATCAGATGCGCGACCAGGCCGCCCACGTAGGCGCCGATCTGGTCGATGACATCGTCACCTCGGTCGATCTGTCCAGCCGTCCGTTCCTGGTCAAATGCGATTCCGGGGCCTCCTGGCTCGCGGAGACGTTGATCATCGCCACCGGCGCCCAGGCCAGATGGCTCGGACTGGACAGCGAGAAGAAGTTTCAGGGTTTCGGCGTCTCGGCTTGCGCGACCTGCGATGGCTTTTTCTATCGCGGCAAGCAGGTCGTCGTCGTCGGCGGCGGCAATACCGCAGTCGAGGAAGCGCTGTTCCTGACCAAGTTCGCCTCCAAGGTGACATTGGTCCACCGCCGCGACGAACTGCGGGCCGAGCGCATCCTGCAGGAACGTCTGTTCTCGAACGAAAAGATCGATGTCGTCTGGGACCACGCGGTCGACGAGGTGGTTGGAACCTCTGATCCGCTCGGCGTCACCGGCGCGCGCCTGCGCAATGTCAACACCGGTGAGATCCGCGAAGTCCCTTGTGACGGCTTTTTCGTCGCCATCGGCCACGCCCCGGCGTCCTCTCTCTTCGAGGGCCAGCTGGAGATGGATGGCTCGGGCTATCTGCAGGTCAAGGCCGGAACCACGGCGACAGCCATCGAAGGCGTCTGGGCGGCCGGCGACGTTACGGACGATGTCTACCGCCAGGCCGTCACCGCCGCCGGCATGGGCTGCATGGCCGCCCTCGAGGTCGCCCGGTTCCTCGCCGAGCAGGACCACGCCGCCGCCCACCACCCCATCACCCACAAAGACGCCGCCACCATCGGCGCCTGGTAAGGGGACTCTCTTCTCCCAGATACCATGAGGGTGGATGGCGACTTGGTATGACAGACTGAGGTTTCCAACCACCCAACCTGGGAGAGACCGATGTCACACGATCATTTTCACAACCAAGCCGCCATCCGCGTTGATCTTGGCGCCATTTTTGTTTCGTGGGAACTCAGTCTGAAGATGTGGCTGATCACATCTTTGTCGCCGGGCAGTGGCGAGAAGATGTCGCGACATACGGCGCCGGCCGCTGACGGGCTGACGGGCCTTCTGGCGCGATTGTCGGAGTTGCGGGCCAAGGCCAAGGCCAGGACCGGCTGGGATTATCGCGTCGTGCTGATCATGGAGGCGGGGCTGGACGGCTTCTGGGTCCACCGTGCGCTGGAATCGGAAGGGGTTGAGAGCTAGGTGGTCGACGCCGCCTCGATAGCGGTGTCGCGGCGCAAGCGGCGCGCCAAGGGCGACAAGATCGATGGTGAAGCCCTGTTGCGGACGCTGATGGCTTACAAGCGCGGGGAGCCGCGGGTCTGTTCGATGGTTCGCGCTCCAAGCCCGCAGGACGAGGATCGCCGCCGGGTCTGCCGCGAGCGCAAGACCTTGGTGGCCGAGCGCACCACGCACATCAACCGCATCAAAGGGCTGCTGTTCGCCCAGGGGGTCGGCGGCTACGAGCCGGCGCGGGGCGATCGCCGCCGCGCGCTGGAGGACCTGCGCACCGGCGACGGCCGGTCCCTGCCGGAGCACCTGAAGCGACAGATCGGCCGTGAGCTCGATCGCCTGGAGATGACCATGGAACAGATCAAGGCGATCGAAGCCGAACGCAACGCTCTGCTGGCGGCCGACAACGTTCCGGGCGCGCGGGTGGCCAGGCTCAGGGGGATCGGGCCGGAGTTCGCCTCGGTGCTGGGCGGCGAGGCCTTCTATCGTCACTTCGACAACCGCCGTCAGATAGCCGCCTACGCCGGCTTGGCGGCCTCACCCTGGAAAAGCGGCTCGATCGATCGCGAGCAGGGCGTCTCCAAGGCCGGCAACCGGCGCTTGCGGGCCACCCTGGTGCAACTCGCCTGGCTGTGGCTGACGCATCAGCCCGCCTCGGCCCTGAGCCAGTGGTTCCACCACAGGATCCAGTCCGGCGGCGCCCGAACCAAGAAGGTGATGATCATCGCTCTGGCCCGCAAGCTGCTCATCGCCCTGTGGCGCTTCGAGACCCACGGCGAGGTTCCCGCCGGCGCGGTCCTCAAGACCGCCTGATCCGCCACAGGATCAACCTCATCGGCGCGGCCTGATCCGCCGCGCGCGATCCGGGCGGACGACCGCTTCTCCCCATGGCTGGAAAACGCCGCTTCTCCAGATTGGTCTCGTCCTCCTGAGCCTGACCCGACGAACTCGGGATGTGGGGGCGGGTTGTCCGCCTCAAGGCCGCTGCGCGCCGCTACGCGGTGGCAAGCCAGCCTTGAGCCAGACAACCCGCCCCCACTTCGGCTCGGCAAGGCATCAAGCAACAGAACCGACGATCAAACAAATCATCACCCCAATGACCTCAGTCGTCAAAACCACCCCTTGACCCCAAAACCCTCATGTGAGGGG
>JANXTX010000203.1 GCA_025352165.1 Caulobacteraceae bacterium
CGGCACCTGATCGAAAATTTCTTCGCCGATCTCAAACAGTTCAGAGCCATCGCCACACGCTATGAAAAAACCGCGCGAAACTTTCTCGCGGCGGTATATCTCGTGGCCGCGGTTATTTGGCTCAAATGACGACAGGCCCTAGCCTCTTGCTTCGAGCGGCGGATAGTCGCGGCGAACCGGTCCGGTATAGAGTTGGCGAGGACGGCCGATCTTACGTTGCGGGTCCTCGAACATCTCTTTCCACTGGCTGATCCAACCGACAGTTCTGGCAAGTGCGAACAGCACCGTGAACATGGTTGTCGGGAAGCCCATCGCCTTCAGGGTAATGCCCGAATAGAAGTCGATGTTCGGATAAAGCTTACGATCAACGAAATAGGGGTCGTTGAGCGCGATCTTTTCCAGCTCCATCGCAACCTTCAGCAGGGGATCATTCGGATCGCCGACTTCCGCGAGCACTTCATGACAGGTCGTCTGCATGACGGTGGCTCGGGGATCGTAGTTCTTATAGACGCGGTGGCCGAAGCCCATCAGGCGGTATTTGCGGTCCTTGACGCCCTGTACGTACTCAGGAATGCGATCGACGGTGCCGATTTCCTGCAGCATCATCAGCGCCTCTTCATTGGCGCCGCCGTGGGCTGGTCCCCAAAGGCAGGCGATTCCAGCAGCGATGCAGGCGAACGGATTGGCGCCGGACGATCCGGCGAGACGCACCGTCGATGTAGATGCGTTCTGCTCGTGGTCGGCATGCAGGATGAAAATTCGGTCCATGGCTCGCGTGAGAATCGGGTTCGGCCGCCAATCCTCCGCCGGTACCGAGAACGCCATGCGCAGGAAGTTTTCTGCGTAGCTCAGATCGTTGCGCGGCGTCACGAACGGTTGCCCGATCGAGTACTTGAACGCGCGAGCGGCGATGGTCGGCATCTTGGCGATCAGCCGATGCGCTGAAATCTTCCGCTGCTGCGGGTCATCAACGTTTATGCTGTCGTGGTAGAAGGCTGATAGAGCGCCCACCGCGCCGGTCATGATCGCCATCGGGTGTGCGTCGGAACGGAACCCCGAAAAGAAGCGGTCGAACTGCGCGTGCAGCATCGTGTGATAGGTGATCGTGTGCTCGAATTCCGCGAATTCCGCGGCTGTCGGTAATTCACCGTTCAGCAACAGGTAGCAGACCTCAAGAAAGCTGGAGTGCTCCGCCAGTTGTTCGATCGGATAGCCGCGATGCAGAAGAATCCCGGCGTCACCGTCGATATAGGTGATCTTGCTTTCGCAGCTGGCGGTCGAGGTGAACCCGGGATCAAACGTGAAAACGTCCGCCTCCCCATAGAGCTTGCGTACATCAATAACGTCAGGCCCCGCCGTTCCGCCAATGATGGGCAGATCGTAGGTTTTGTTACCAAGCGCGAGCGTGGCGTGGTCAGCCATGACCCAATCCCCTATGCAATTTGAGTTATCCGAACGAGCGTTTGGAACCGCTTATAACGTCTTACCGCACTTGCGAAAGAGCATCTTCTAACCGAGCGAGACTCTCATCTGATCCGAGTGCGCAAAGTGCGCTCGCGAGGTCGGGCGCGGATGCTCCACCCGAGAGCACCGCTCTGAGAGCCGCCCCGAATTTGCCCAGTCCCACGCCCTCTGCTTTCGCAAATTCGCGCAAGCTCTCCAGCAGGGCCGTGGGTGTCCATACATCCTGCTTCGACAGCCAGTCCATCAAGCGGGTCAGGAGGTTGCGGGTTTCTTCGGTCAGCAGGGATCGGCACTTTTCATCAAGGGTGATCGGCCGTTGCTTCAGTACGAACTGACAAAGCTCGCCGAGCTCGACAATCGTCTTGGCTCCATCCTTGACCAGGGGAATCGCGGCGAGAAGTCTGGTCTTGGTGTCAGCGGGCAGTTCCATGTCCTGTCGTCGCAGGTTGTCAATCACGAGGTCACACAGTCGCGGCACGTCCGCGAGGCGGATGTAGTGGTTGTTGATGTGGGCGAGCTTGGCCCAGTCGAGGCGGGCAGGGGCCCTTACGACATCCCTGACGTCAAACCACTCGATTGCCTGGGCGTCCGTAAACAACTCATCATCACCATGGCCCCAGCCGAGACGGGCGAGATAGTTTCGCATGGCCTCCGGAAGGTATCCCATGTCGGAGAACTCGCTCACGGCCTGGGCTCCATGTCTTTTCGAAAGCTTGGCGCCGTCCTCTCCGTGGATCATCGGCAGATGGCCAAACTCGGGCAGAGCGAAACCCATGGCCTGATAGATCAGCGTTTGGCGCGCAGTATTGTTCAGATGATCGTCACCGCGGATGACGTGCGTGATGCCCATGTCGTGGTCGTCGACCACGACTGCCAGATTGTAGGTCGGGCTGCCATCCGAACGTATCAGCACGAGGTCGTCCAGTTCCTTGTTGCGGAATGCCACAGTTCCCTTGACCAGGTCATTGACCACTGTCTCGCCTTCAAGATGTCCTTTGAACCGGACGACGAACGGACGATTTTCGCTCTCCGCCGGATCGCGATCGCGCCAAGGGGACCGTATCGCGCGACCGTCAGCGCGGGCGCGTTCGCGCTCGGCGGCAAGGTCCTCGACTGTCATGTAACACCGGTATGCGGCGCCGCGGCGAAGCATGGCTTCCACAACTTCTCGATGGCGGTCCGCACGTGCGTACTGGAACACCGCCGGGGCGTCCGGCTGTAGGCCAAGCCATTGCAGGCCGTCAAATATCACCTGTACCGCGCCGGCTGTTGACCGCTCGCGGTCGGTATCCTCGATCCGCAATAAAAACGTGCCGCCGAAGTGCTTGGCGTAAAGCCAGTTGAACAGTGCGACCCGGGCTGTGCCTATATGCATTGAGCCAGTTGGCGAGGGGGCGATGCGAGTGACAACGGATCGTTCGGAAGGCGGGGCTGCGGCGGGCATCGAAATTCCAGCGTTGCAAGGGGAAGCGCCCAGGGAAACACCAGCGGCGAAACCATGGGCGAGGGGGCGGACGCTTATCACGACCCGCTGGGAAATTCCTAGTTGGCGCGGCGTCATATCGCTCCCTACGCAAGAGCTGATCAATCAGTTCGACCGCTTTTTCCTATGGACGCCGGTGGCCTTCGGGATTGGCGCGGCCGCCTATCTTGGTCAGGCAAAAGAGCCGACAATTTTGTGGGCGTCCCTGCTGAGCATGCTTGCCCTTGCGCTCGGGCTCATCTCGTTCGCCATGCGTCACCACCGTGGCGTTGTGAGCATTGCTGTATTGTCGGCGATCATGGTCTGTGGATTTGTTGCGGCGACGATTCATAGCAAAATAATCGCAGCGCCCATCATGCCTCAGGGAATCGGTGTGGCCAGGCTGGACGGCTGGGTGGTCGACGTGGAGACACCCAGCGATACTGGCGAACGGCTGCTGATTGCGCCGGTTCGAATAAGCGGGCTCTCGCCGGCGAGCACCCCCACCAGAGTCCGGATTGTTGTGCGTTCTCCTGGAGGACCGGAAGGCTTGCCGCCGCCGGGCACGGCCATCCGTGTTACCGCCTTGCTCGACCCGCCGCCCGGTCCCGCGTCGCCAGGCGCCTATGACTTTGCGCGCGATGCGTGGTTCGAGGGCATTGGCGGCGTGGGGCTCGCCCTGAGATTTCCATCGGTCACGGGGTTGGCTCCGCCGCCTCTGCCGCTAAAGCTGGAGATGGCGGTCAATTCGATACGGTGGTCTACGGCCAGGACACTAGTCTCGAATATAAGATCTGTACTCGGACCCGACGACGGCGGAGCGGCCGGGCTGGCCGCAGCGGTAACAACAAGTCACCAGGACTGGTTGGCGCCATCTCACCGTGACAATCTGCGCGCCTCCGGCCTTGCCCACATGTTGGCGATTGCCGGCCTGCACACAGCGGCGGTCAGCGGATTTGCGTTCTTCGGATTCCGGTTTCTCATTGCGAGTTGGCCTTGGCTGGCCTTGAGAATTCCTGGCAAGAAGGTTGCGGCCATCGCAGCACTGACGGTTGTGGCCGCCTATCTGATGCTTTCAGGCGCGCATCCCCCAGCCCGAAGGGCGGCGATTACGGCCAGTGTCGCCTTTTTTGCCATACTGGTCGATCGCAGGGCTGTGAGCCTGCATTCCCTGGCGCTTGCCGCGCTGATCATCCTGGTTGGCGAGCCCGAGGTTGTGCTCTCGCCAGGCTTCGAGATGTCATTCTGCGCCACTGCCTCGCTGATTGCTCTCGCCGAAATCTGGCGCCGCCCGAGCCAGGCAATCGGACTTTCCTGGCCGCTTGCGGCTCTCCAGAAGCTGCGCGACTGGGCGATCGCCATGGCTGCGGTCAGCTTTGTCGCCGGAGCCGCCACGGGGCCGTTTGCTATCCAGCACTTCAATCGGGTAGCGAATTACGGTGTATTCGCAAATCTGACGGCCGACTTTCTCGCCAGCGCCGTGCTGATGCCGGCGCTCGCTGTAAGTCTGGCTTTCCAAAATATTGGTGTCGCGCCCGCGGCAGCGCTTCCCGCGTACTGGCTTGCAGGGTGGTCGGCGCGGATGGTCGTGGAGATAGGACACATCTTCGCCGTCGCCCCGGGCGCTGCGTTTTCGATTTCAAGCGCGCCGCAGATCGCGCTGGCGATCTCATATCTGGGAATTGTTCTGGCCTGTCTCTGGCGTGGCAAAATGCGCTGGATCGGTCTGCCCATGGCGGCGGCGGTCGCCATCTGGCCGCGGCCGCCTTCGCCGGTTGCCTGGATCGCCTCCGATGGAAACGATGCAGCGATTGTCGTCGGTAAGCACGAGATCGCATTGAAGCCCGGAGCTCGCCTATATGCCACTCAACTCTGGGCCCAGCGCCGCGGCTTCACGCTGGACGCGGATGTCGCGACGGCAACAATATTTCAGCGGAAATCTTTCGACTGCGATCGCAAGGGGTGCGCGCCCATCGGAAACATACACCCCGCCATTGCTGCCTGGTGGAGCAAGCGCCCTCCCAGCGAAGGTCGCCTGGAGACGCTTTGCTCACACGCGGATATCGTCATCGTCCGCGCAAATGTCGCCGCCTTGTCATCGTGTGGCGCCGCCATAGTGCTCACAAGGTCGGCCTTCCAGCACGGCGGCGCCGCCGAAGTCTTTCGGACGTCTGGGGGGTAGCGCATTGCGTGGACGCAACCCGTACGGGGCGATCGTCCGTGGACTGTCAATGATATCGGCGGATGAGCCCAACGAGGCGTCCCTGGACCTGGACCTGATCAGGCCCGAAGATCCGCGTTTCATAAGCGGGATTAGCCGCCTCAAGCGCGATGGACGCCCCTTTGCGCCTCAGGCGCTTTAGGGTTGCTTCTTCTTCCATCACCAGGGCGACAACGATTTCTCCTGAATTTGCCGCATTGGTCTTGCGGATGATGACGTAGTCGCCCTCGAGAATGCCCGCCTGGATCATGGAGTCTCCCTGGACTTCGAGCACGAAATGCTCTCCGGCGCCGAGAATTGACTCCGGCACAGCGATGCGATCTCGTTCATGCTGGATGGCTGCGATGGGCGTTCCAGCCGCGATACGTCCCAGGATGGGCAACTCGCGTGTGTCGTTTGCGGCGACCGGCTTCAATTCCGGTTCGCTTTCGACCACCTGGGGCTTGAATGTGTTGCGCCCTTTGGGCGGCGCTGTGGTTGTGGCCTGTTGAGGAAGTTTGACCACCTCAAGTGCACGTGCGCGATGAGCGAGGCGACGAAGGAAGCCCCGTTCCTCAAGCGCCGTAATCAGCCGGTGAATACCTGACTTTGAGGCCAGATCCAGCGCCTCCTTCATTTCATCGAACGATGGAGATACCCCCGTCTCCTTGATCCGCTCGTGGATGAACATCAGTAGTTCGTGCTGTTTGCGTGTCAGCATCGTCGTTTCGCCCTTGCAGGAGTTTCGGAACAAACCCAAAACACGACGATGTTCTCTGAGTGTTCTCTTGTGAAGTCAAGCGCGTGGAGTGTCGGCTCCAAGGAGCGTCCGGGTCGCTGAAGCGACATCGTGTTGCCGCATAAGGCTTTCCCCGACAAGCATCGCTGACGCTCCCGCCCGCTCAAGACGGCGAGCGTCCTCGGGTGAGAAAATACCACTTTCCGTTACAATTAAAGTGCTTGCGGGGATATCCTTAGAAAGGTTCTCGGTGACTGTTAGGTCTGTGACAAAGGTCCTCAGGTCGCGATTGTTGATCCCTAAAAGATTCGAGCCAAGCCTCATCGCTCGTTCGACCTCATGTTCGTCATGGGTCTCCACGAGAACATCCATACCCCAGCGGCTCGCCTCCGAAATCAGATCGCCGGCCAACGAATCATCAGCGATCGCGAGAATCACCAGTATTGCGTCGGCGCCATACATGCGTGATTCGACGACCTGCCACGGATCGACTATGAAATCTTTGCGTAGGCAGGGCAGGAACGCGGCCGATCGAGCCGCAACGAGATGCTGCTCGTGTCCTTGAAAGCTGGGCGCGTCTGTCAGCACCGAGAGACAGGCGGCGCCGCCGGCTTCATAGGCGCGCGCGATTTCAGGCGGGTCGAAGTTGGCGCGGATCATGCCCTTGGAGGGCGATGCCTTCTTTATCTCCGCGATCAACGCCAGGCGGCCAGGTGACCGGGCTAGCTCAAGCGCGCGCCTGAAGCCGCGGGTGGGTTGCGTGGCTTTGGCGGCGGCTTCAAGCGAGGCGAGGGAAATAGCGGTCTTCCGCTCGGCGACCTCAAGTCGCTTGTAGGCTGCGATAGAGGAAAGGATATCATCGCTCATGACGCATTTGTCAGTTGGATAAGTGAAGCAAGAGACCGGGAGGCTGCTCCGCTATCGATCGCATTAGCCGCTCGCTCGACGCCTTCACGCAGAGTTTCGACCCGCTCGGCAACCAGGAATGCGGCGGCTGCGTTGAGCAGGACGATGTCGCGATAGGCGCCGGTTTCACCCGCCAACAATCTGCGAATCGCATCGGAATTTTCGGTAGGGTCGCCACCACGCAGATCGGCCAGGGCAGCGCGGGGGAGGCCGACCGCCTCCGGCGTTATATTGAACAGTCGCACGGCTCCGTCCCGCCATTCGGCGACCTGCGTTTCGCCGGTGGTTGTGATCTCGTCCAGGCCATCCCCGTGGACCACCCAAGCCCGAGTTGCGCCGAGAGCCCCGAGGACTCTCGCCAACGGTTCCACCCATCGCGCCGAGAAGACACCAAGCACCTGGCGCTTGGCGTTTGCCGGATTGGAAAGCGGGCCAAGAATATTGAAAATGGTGCGGAAGCCAAGCTGTTGCCGGACCGGCATGACGTGCCGCAGGGCGCGGTGGTGCGCGGGTGCAAAGAGAAAGCATACCCCGGCTTCAGCAAGCGCGGCCCGAGACTGATCGGCTGTTGCGTCCAGATTTACCCCAAGGGCGGCGAGGACATCCGAGGAGCCGGACTTCGACGAGACCGCCTTTGTGCCGTGCTTTGCTACTTTCAGCCCGCCTCCGGCCGCGACCAGGGCCACCGCGGTTGAGATGTTGAGAGTGTGCGCGCCATCGCCACCCGTACCGCAAACGTCGATCACGTCGAACTCATGGGCCAGGACCATGGCTTCGCGCCGCAAAGCTTTGGCGCAAGCAGTAATTTCCCCAACCGTTTCACCACGCAAACGCATGGCCGTAATGGCGGCCGCGATCTGTGCGGGCGTTGGCTCCCCACGAAGGCAGGCAGAGAAAAACGCTTCGGCGTCCTCCCCTATGAGGGTAGCACCGTCCGCCAGGCGGGCCAGCAAGGGCTTGAATTCGTCAGACATCAGGGCGGCGGCCTAGACAACCGCTAGGCGTGGAACGCCGGCAAGATCCAGAAAGTTCCCGAGGAGCGCATGACCACATTCGGTAGCGATCGACTCGGGATGAAACTGGACTCCGTGCAGTGGCCGGCTGCGATGCTCCAGGCCCATTATATCGCCGTCCACGGTCCAGGCTGTGATCTTCAATTCCGAGGGAAACGTCTCGCTGGCGACGCATAGGCTATGGTACCTTGTGGCCGTAAACCCGTCGGGAAGGTTCTTGAAAACCCCTTCGCCGTGATGATGGATTTTACTGGTCTTTCCATGCATCGGCGCTGAACCTCGCACCACGTCACCGCCGAATGATTGCCCGATAGCCTGATGTCCAAGGCATACCCCCAGCATCGGCAATTCATTTGGAGCCTCAGCGATCAACTGAAGACAGATGCCCGCGTCGTTCGGGGTCTTTGGCCCAGGGGACAACAGAACCGCCTCAGGGCGCATAGCCAGCGCTTCGGCGACAGTAAGCGCGTCGTTGCGAAACACGACCGTCTGGGCGCCCAGTTCATTGAGATAGTGAACCAGATTGTAAGTGAAGCTGTCGTAGTTATCGATGACGAGGATCATGGTCTGAAATTCCAGCGGTGGTTGGGCGCAATGCGGTGGCCGTTGGCGTCGTCAGGTGAATCGCCAGGCCTCCGCGGCGGCCCGTCGCAGTGCTCGGGATTTCTGGATCGTTTCTTCATATTCCGCGACGGGATCACTGTCGGCGACCACGCCGCCGCCGGCCTGAACGTACATGACGCCGTCTTTGAGAAGCGCGGTGCGCAATACGATGCATGTATCGACCGAGCCGTCCGCGCCGAAATAGCCGACGGCGCCTGCGTAGCCTATGCCGCGTTTGACGGACTCCAGTTCGTCAATGATTTCCATGGCGCGCACCTTTGGCGCGCCGGACAGCGTGCCGGCCGGTAGCGCGGCCATCAGAACGTCGACGGGGTCAACGCCTTCAGGTGCATTGCCTTCTACATTGGAGACAATGTGCATCACGTGACTGTACCGCTCGATGGTAAAGCTTTCGGTTACTCGTACATTGGGACGATCGGCGGATGACGCAGGCGTGTTACGACCGGCGTGTCGAAGCATCGCTACACGACCGACATCGTTTCTCCCAAGATCGAGCAACATCAGATGCTCGGCTCGTTCCTTCGGATCTGCAAGTAGTTCCGCTTCCAGGGCGATGTCTTCGGCCGGCGTGGCGCCACGCGGCCGGGTGCCCGCGATCGGACGGATGGTGATCTTGCCATCCCGCAACCGCACCAGGATTTCCGGCGACGAGCCAACCAGCTGGAAGTCGGGAAAATTGAGATAGTAAAGGAACGGGGAGGGGTTGGTTCTGCGTAGCGACCGATACAGGGCGAATGGGTCGTCGCTGAACGGCGCGGAGAACCGATGGCTTGGGACAACCTGGAATATGTCGCCGGCGCGAATGTACTCTTTGGCCTTTTCGACGATCTCGCGATAGGCGTCGCGGCTGACGGGCGAACGGAATGGATCTTCCGCCTGCTCGGGTTCCGGCCGCGCCGTGCGAGGGGGGAGAGGCTGGGAGAGGTCGTCGATGACGCGCTGCAACCGATCAATTGCCCGTTCGTAGGCCTGAGCGGCATCCAGCGATGACGGTCGAACGGTCGTGACCAGGATTATTTCCTGGGCGATCGCATCGAATATCGCAACGATCGACGGGCGGATCATTATGGCGTCCGGCAGCCCGATCGGATCCGGATTCACGTCAGGCAGACGCTCCGCGAGACGGATCATGTCATAGCCGAGCGCCCCGAACAGCCCGGCGGACATCGGCGGAAGCCCCGGAGGCAGTTCCAGGCGTGTTTGCGCCACCAGGTCACGAAGCGACTCCAGCGCTCCCTCCACCTGGGGCTTGAAGTCCCCCGCGGCTATCTTTTCGCCTTCGGCAATCTCCGCCTGATTGCCTCGACAGCGCCAGACGAGATCTGGGTTCATCGCGACAATGGAATACCTTCCACGCCAGGCGCCGCCCTCTACCGACTCGAACAGGAATGCGTAGGGCCGGCCCGCGGCGATCTTCAGATAGGCTGAAACCGGGGTTTCAAGGTCGTCGACGATCCTCTTCCACACGACCTGCGGGCGGCCGCCCAGATAGGCGGACTTGAACGTCTTTCGCGCCGGCTCGACGGTCACTGGGCTTTGCGGGGTGGCTTGCCCGCGCCGTTTAGCGTTGCCGGATCGATTCCCAGGGACTGTTGTGCGAGACCGAGGTTGATGGTGGCCTTGACCTCATCGCGTGATGCGACCTTCAAAGCCGACATCATATCCTGCAGGTAGTCCCGGGCCATACGTGTCTCGATGGTTTGTTCAGCCCGCGCCATCGCCGTGGTGTCTCCCGGGCGAACGGCGTCGAGTCTGGCAATCTTGAGTCCTTCGTTGGCCGGGCTAGCAAATACGTCGCCCTGCTTGGAGGTGAACACTGCCTGGAGGAATTCTCCGCCAAGAGTCTTGTACTGCTGCGCCTGGACGCGCTGCATTCCGGCCTGATGGGTAACCTGTGCGCCGACCGACGCCGCGGCCTGCTCCAGGCTTCCGCCTTTACGGACCTGGTTCATCAACACGTCGGCCTTGGCCTTAAGCGCTGTCAGGACCTGTTCCCGCATGTAGGCCTGCGTCAACAGCGGTCGCTTTTCGTCCAGCGGCGGCAATGATGGAGGAATGACCTTGTCGATGTGAACCGCGAAATATTCTCCCGCGCCAGCATCCTCCAGATCACCATCCTCGCCCTGGGCGCGGGCAAAGGCTGACTTGAGTATCTGCGGTGTCAAATCAGTGTTTGGCTTATTGTCGATATCCAGACCGTCGCCCGTAACTGGGCCGATCGTCATCACCGTGACTCCGGCCTTGCGCGCTGCGTCGGCGACGCTGGCGCCTCCCTGACGGGCATCGTCGAATTTCTGGCTTAATTCATAGGCCTGGTTTTGCGCGGCCTTGGTTCTTAGTTCTGCCTCGATTGCGGGTCGCGCCGACTCCAGGCTAGCGACCTTGCCTGGCGTCACACTGATCACCTTGAGCACAGCGAGGCCAAGGTCTCCCTGAATCGAGCCACTGGTTTGACCGGCCGCTAGGCTGAAAGCTGCTTGTCCCACCTTCCGGTCAGCGATCGCCGACTGCGGAGAATCCGCATAGCTTATCGGCTCGACACCCATGGATTTGGCGATGGCATCTGCCGATTCTCCTTTGGAGAGTCGTGACGCCGCCTGCGCGGCTTCCGACGCGGTCTTCGCCGGGATTTCAATCACGGTGCGGCGCTCGGGCGAGGACAGGCTGTCCTTCTTGAAGTCGAATTCCTTCTGAACAGCGGCGGGGTCCACGCTCACGGATGGTTCCAGAGCCTTCGCCGAGAACTTTGCGACAGTGATAACGCGCATTTCCGGGCGCATCAGTTGCTGGGAGTGCTCGCGCATAAACGCCATCAACTGCGCGTCGGTGGGCTGAGCCGGCGGCGGCGCCGAACTTGCCGCCAGTGTGAAGTAACTGACATCGCGGTTTTCAAGCGCGATCACGGCGTTGAGAGCGGCGAACACTCGAGGAATCTTGAACCCGTTTTCCACCGCGACTTCGAAATGCCGCTGCACCAATTGATCGGTAAGTTCGGCTTCGGCCTCTCGCACCGTCAGCCCCTGGTTCGCCAGGAACTGGGTGAACTGCTGCTCGCTGAACTTGCCGGTCACCTTATCAAAAGCGAAGGGTAGCTTCTTGATCTCGTCCGCCACCAGGCTTGGATCAGGATTGATGCCGGCTCGGACAAGCATCTCGGTCTCGGCCTCGTCGTCGGCGACAGCATTGAGCAACTGCTGGTCAAAACCATTCTTGACGAGCAGTTCAACTGGAACGGGCTGCTTTGCCTGCTGCTCGAAACGCTGCTTTTCCTGGTCGAACACCTTTCGGAAGTCGCGCGTGTTCATCGAGTGAGAGCCGGCGACGACGACAGCATCACCGTGCGCGCCATTGAGGATATCGGGGAACCGGCTCCCGCCGCCGACGCCAAGGATCAGGAACACCAATATGAGCAGGCCCATCATCACGATGGCGACGGGATTTCTTGCGGTGGTACGGAGTGCGCCGGTCATGAAGCCTTAGAGCCGTTGGGACGCGGGCGCGGATACGCTCGCCAAGGCGGCGGTATAGTTTAGGCTTGTCCCCCGCCGCAAGCGCGTGACAGTTTCTCTCGCGTACCATAGGGGCCCAGAACGATGTTGATAGTCGGCAATTGGAAGATGTACGGGCTGGCAGGCGGGGTGGGAGAGGCCCGCGCGCTGGCTTCTGCTCTCGATACTGCTCCAACGGCCGCGCGGATTGGGCTATGTCCTCCCGCCCTCCTGATTGCCCGGCTCGTCGCGGCGGTCGCCGGCAGCAAGCTCTCGATTGGCGGGCAGGACTGCCATGCCCTCAGCGAGGGCGCATATACAGGAGACCTGTCCGCCGAAATGCTTGGCGATGCTGGCGCTACCCTGGTGATTCTGGGGCATTCCGAACGACGCGCGGGACACGGCGAAACCGACCAGATCGTCGCGGGCAAGGTGAACGGCGCACTTCGCGCGGGCCTTATGCCGATCGTCTGTGTTGGCGAAACCCTGGAGCAGAGGCAGGCAGGCGGTGCGGAAGCTGTGGTGACGGCGCAGGTTGTCGGATCGCTTCCTGATTCTGTCGCTGAGGCTGATTTCGCCATTGCCTATGAACCGGTCTGGGCTATCGGGTCCGGCCTGACGCCGACACCGGCTGAGATCGAGGCGATGCATGCGGCAATCCGCGAGACTCTCGCCTCGCGGTTTTCCGGGGCAGGGCGCAAGATCCCGATCCTGTATGGTGGATCGGTCAAGCCGGCGAACGCCGCCGAATTGCTCCACCTGAATGAAGTCGGTGGCGCGCTGGTTGGGGGAGCGTCCCTGAAAGCCAAGGACTTTGAGGCGATTATTCGAGCCGCATAGCCGTTGCTGGCAGCTACCGCACCAGGAACTCATTGGCGCGGAGGAAGATCGCCTCGAACATCTCAGTTGTCAGTCGGCCTGTGTTCGTGTTGAGCCTTGAGCAATGATAGCTATTAATCAGGTGGTAGGGGCCAACATCAGCCTCGGCGCCGTGTCCGCCCTTTGCCGCCGATGCGGGCGCACCAAGGGCCTTGAGCAGGTTGCGTCTGGCCACATCACCAAGCGTTACGATCACTTTCAGGTTAGGCAATGCAGCGATGCGCGCCGCCAGGAATGGTCGGCAGGCGCTCTCTTCGGACGAGGTTGGTTTGTTGCCTGGCGGCGCACAGCGCACCGCATTGGTGATCATGCAGTCGATCAGCTGCAGGCCGTCATCGGTTCTCGCCTGATAATCGCCGCGCGCGAATTTCGTCTTGATCAGCGTCTCATAGAGCAGGACGCCGGCATGGTCGCCGGTGAACGGCCGTCCGGTGCGGTTTGCTCCCTGCCGTCCCGGCGCCAGCCCCACCACAAGAAGACGCGCCGAGGGCGCGCCAAAGGATGGCGCCGGTCCATTGTACCAGTCGGGGTTGGCAGCCTGATTTTCGCGCCTGTAGTCGACAAGCCGCGCGCAAAGCGGGCAGTCGCGCGCCGGTTCAGGGTTCACCAATGCCGCCATTCTCTTGCAGGAACCTGGGCAGCCGATCGCGCGCAGGTCGTCCAATAATGTCCACCAGATCGGCAAGGTCCACGAATGAATCGGCCTGGCGACGCAGATCATCGCTGGCCATCGGCGGCTGTGACTTGACCGTTGAAACAACGGTGACTCGCACACCCTTGCGCTGGACGGCCTCAACGAGGCAGCGGAAGTCGCCGTCGCCGGAGAAAAGCACGACGTGATCGCAGCGCGGCGAAAGCTCCATCACGTCCACCGCGATTTCCAGGTCCATATCGCCACGGAAACGCTTTCGCCCCTCTCTGTCGGTATATTCCCGGGCGGGCTTGGTCACCATTGTGAAGCCATTGTAGTCCAGCCAGTCGACCAATGGCCGGATCGGTGAATATTCCTGGTCCTCCACCAGTGCCGTGTAGTAGTAGGCCCTAATGAGAACGCCGCGCTTGCGAAATTCGTCTAGCAGTTTCTTGTAGTCTATATCGAAGCCAAGGGACTTCGCTGCCGAATAGAGATTGGCGCCATCTATGAAAAGCGCGAGTCGGTCAGTCGGATAAAATGTCATCTGCTAAAAATTCCTTGGTGCAATGGTCTGCTTGAATAGGTGGGACGACGCCGTGATCGTCGCACTCGGATCAAATCTTGCCGGCGTTTATCCATCCTCGCGCGCCTTGCTGGAGGCTGCGGTCGCGCGACTGTCCGAAATTGGCCTTGCCGTCACCCACCATTCGAGCTGGTGGCGCTCTTCATCCTGGCCTGATCGGATGGCGCCTGACTATCTCAACGGCATTGTGGTTGTCGAGACGAGACTGTCGCCACTGGCTACTATGGAGGGATTGCTAAACCTTGAGGCCTCATTCGGCCGGGAGCGAGGACAGCCGAACGCGCCACGTACCCTCGACCTGGACCTGATCGCCTTTGGTCGCCTGGTCCTCTTCCAGGAGGACCTCATCCTGCCGCATCCTCGGGCGACTGATCGCCGCTTTGTCATGGAGCCATTGGCCGAGATTGCGCCTGACTGGCGCCACCCTGTCGATGGATGCTTTGCGGCCGATCTGGCGGGACGGGCGGCCGTCGGCGCGGATACTCGAATCGAACCTTGAACGCCACTTGGCCGACGGAATGCGGCGTTGCACAATCGCTCCGGGATCACTAGATAGGACGGTTCTGTATTCACCCCGTTCGAGAGTTGCATGGCCCGCGTCACAGTCGAAGATTGCGTAACCCGCGTTCCCAACCGTTTCAGCCTGATTTTGCTGGCGGCAAACCGCGCGCGCGCGATTGCCGCTGGCGGCCCGCTGACGGTCGATCGCGACAATGACAAGAATCCTGTCGTTGCGTTGCGTGAGATTGCTGAGGACACGGTTGACGCCAACGACCTGCGCGAGGCCCTGGTAACAAGCCTTCAGCGTGTCGATGAGCACTCGGAAGCCGAGGAGGAGGCGGAAACCCTGGCCCTGCTGGCGGATCCGAGCCATACGCAAATGAGCGAGCAGGAACTCGTGCGCGCCTTGCAAAGTGATCGCGACGGCGGCCAGGAGGAGCGCTACTGAGCCTCGAAGGCGGCCCTTCGACGTTTCCCGCCAAGGCGCCGTTTTCCGTCGCCTCTGCTGAACCGCTGCCGTCCGTGGCCGTTGAAGTTGTGGAGGCTCCGGGCGCCAAATCTGTGTCAAAGGTTTTCGGCAACGGAGAAGCCAAGCCTGAGCGACGCAGGTTTCTGCGGCAATATGAGTTGATTGAAAGGGTTCGCGCATACGACCCAAGCGCGGATGAGGCCCTGCTAAACCGGGCCTATGTGTACGCGGTCCGCATGCACGGCTCGCAGAAGCGGGCATCTGGGGATCCCTATTTCGCCCACCCGATTGAGGTGGCGGGGATTCTTACGGACTATCGCCTGGATACGGCAACCATCGTCACCGCGCTCCTGCATGACGTTATTGAGGACACCGAGGTAACCCGGTCCGATATCGACGGCCTGTTCGGCGAGGAAGTCGGCGAGCTCGTCGAAGGTGTCACCAAACTCTCCCGCCTTGAGGCCACGGCGGACTACAAACGTCAGGCGGAAAACCTTCGAAAATTCATTCTGGCGGTGTCCAAAGACGTTCGCGTGCTGCTGGTCAAGCTCGCCGACCGCCTGCACAACATGCGCACGCTTCACTACATCGCCAATGCGGCGAAGCGTGAACGGATAGCCCGCGAGACGCTGGACATCTACGCGCCGCTTGCGCGCTCCATTGGCTGCCACCGGATCTGCTCCGAGCTTGAGGAGCTGGCGTTCAGTCACCTGAACCCGGTTGCGCGCGATGCTATCCTGCGGCGTCTTGAAAAGCTGCGAGAGGGGCAGGGCAAGGCAGTTCTGCTCGCCAGCAATGAAATCGAGGCGAAGCTGTCAGCGGAGGGTATTTCGGCGCGGGTGCTCGGCCGCGAGAAAAACCCGTTCTCCATCTGGCGGAAGCTCCAGCGCAAATCGATCGGCTTTTCTCAACTCTCCGATATCTACGGCTTCCGGGTTATTGTGGGGACCGAGGACGAGTGCTATCGCGCGTTGGGCGTAATTCACCGGGCCTGGACCTGCGTTCCAGAGCGGTTCAAAGACTTCATTTCCACCCCGAAGCGCAACAACTATCGGTCCCTGCACACCACCGTCGTTGGCCCGCGCGCCATGCGCATCGAGTTGCAGATTCGCACCGAGTCGATGGACCGAGTGGCGGAAGAGGGCGTGGCTGCGCACTGGCGGTACAAGAACCATACATATGCCTTCGATCCGGAGGCTGCGGCTGCGGCCGGCGGGGCCGATCCGCTGGTGGAACTGCGCCAGTTCGTGCAGGTGCTCGACCAGGGGGGCGACGCCGAGGATCTGCTTGAGCACGCCAAGCTGGAGATGTTTCTCGATCAGGTGTTCGTCTTCACGCCCAAAGGCAAGCTGATCAGCTTGCCAAGCGGAGCGATGCCACTTGATTTCGCCTACGCCGTGCACAGCGATGTCGGTGACACCTGTATCGGGGTCAAGATCAACGGCGAACTTCGGCCGTTGCGGACACCGCTCGTCAACGGTGATGTCATTGAGGTTGTGCGCGGCGCGAAGCCGTCCGCTTTACCCGATTGGCAGAGCCTGACAGTAACCGCCAGGGCCCGTTCAGCCATTCGCCGGCACATTCGGCAGGTGGAAAAGGACGAGTATTTGCGCCTCGGTCGAGCCACGCTCGATCAAACATTTGAGCGGGCCGGCAAATCCCGGACCGACGTATCCCTCCGCCCGGCACTCGACCGATTTGCCGCGGCAAACGATACCGAACTGTTTACCGCCGTAGGGCGAGGATCAATTCTGCCCGCTCAGGTGCTTGAAGCCGTGTTCCCTGGCCTGAAACCCGCAGAGAAGGCGGCGGCCTTTGCGCGTCGGCGGATCGAGGACGGCAAGGCGGCACGTTTTTATGTCCGCGGTGATGGCCTTGCTTCGGGCGCGGCCCTGCGGTTTTCGCATTGCTGCAATCCGATGCCCGGGGATCGCATTGTCGGCATCGTTACCGCGCCGCAAACGGTTGAGGTGCATGTTATCGACTGCGGTTCGCTTGCGGACTTCGAAGATCAGGAATCGCTATGGCGCGATCTGCAATGGACTGCGGAAGCGGAGCGGAACACCCTTTCCCAGGGACGACTGAGAGCGACGATTCATGACGCGCCGGGCGTTCTCGGTCAGGCCTGTACGGTTATCGGTGAAGCCAGCGGCAACATCGTGGGTGTCAATATGCGCCACCGTCATACCAACTTTTTCGACGTGGATTTCGAAGTCGAGGTCCGTGACGCACGTCACTTCACCCACATCGCCGCCGCGCTGCGTGCGTGTCCGAGCGTTGAAACGGTTGAACGCGCAAAGGGTTAACCGAGCCCTTAACGGTTTGGAATCAAGAGCTTCAGAAGACTACTTGATCTTGCCTTCCTTGAATTCGACATGCTTGCGCACGATCGGGTCATACTTCTTCACGACCATCTTTTCGGTCATGGTGCGGGCGTTCTTCTTCGTCACGTAGAAGAACCCGGTGTCCGCCGTGGAGTTGAGGCGGATCTTGATGGAAGCCGGTTTGGCCATGGCGTTCTTAAAGTCCTGACGGGCGCGGCGCTGAAAGCCGGCGAATTTCGCGAGGGGCGGACAATACGAATCGCGCCCTCAATGTCAACTTAGAGACTTCCGATTCAGAGATGTGTAAGTTGCTGGCGGCCGTATAAAAAGCGCAGCGACGGCGCGGGACGGTGCGGATCGGCGAGGCGCAGAGGGATTTCCCGCAGGATGAATCTTGTCACACTCGGCAGGTCCAGTTTCAGGGCGTTTTCCAGGGTAACCCAGGCGATCTCGTCCAGTTCACCGCAATCGCCCTGCCGATCAAGGCTCATCAACCGATCTGCCTCGGCCATGAAAAAGCGTGCATCGAATCGTTTGTGGCGCGAGGGCGGAGTCACCGCGCGGGCGATGAATGTAAGCGCGTCCAGATCGGCCGCCGCGCCCTGTGCCATAAATTCGCGCCAGGGCCCGACACCGGGGCGCGGCGGGGCGGGCCTGGCCAGCAGAAGGCCGGCTTCTTCGAATGTTTCGCGGATTGCCGTCAATGCCAGCGCACGGGCACGATCGGCTGAAGTGGTTTTTTCGAGACGCGCGGCGACCTCGTGTTGAAGAGGCGTGGCGAAGGGTGCGCGGAAATCACTTCGGTCGATCCGGCCTCCCGGAAACACCCATTTGTCAGGCATGAAATCGTGGCCGCCGGCCCGGCGTCCCATTAGTACCCGCGGCTTGGCCCCGTCGCGCCGGATCAGGATCAGGGTCGCGGCGTCGCGAGGTCGCACCACTCGCCCGACCTTTGGCTCGTTGCTCGGGTCTGGTGCGACGCCCAGGTCTTCAAACGCTTGTTCGCTCATTCGTCGACCTTAGCCATTATCACCCCCGGCTTGGAAGCATGCCCTAGCGTTAGATCAGATATTTACCCTCGCGACCCGCGTTGACTTTCGACGTCCGGGGCCTAGTCAACGGTCGTGGCCACGAACCGACTGCATTTCCACGCGCCAAAATTTGGCCGCCGCGCACGTTTTCTCGCAGTGCTTGGGCCCGGCATTGTTGTCATGCTCGCCGATACCGATGTGGGCAGCATCATCACCGCCGGGCAGAGCGGGGTGCAGTGGGGTTACCGGCTGCTGCTGGTACAACTGGTGCTGATACCAATTCTCTACATGGTACAGGAGTTGACCGTCCGCCTGGGCATTTTCACCGGCCGTGGTCACGGCGAGCTCATCAAGGAAACCTTTGGTAGGTTCTGGGCCTGGATATCGGTAGCCGGCCTGGCCGTGGCGACTGTCGGCGCGCTGCTGACTGAGCTTTCCGGCGTCGCGGGAGTAGGGGAGCTTTATGGCCTGCCTCGACTGGTGACACTGCCGCTGGCGGCGGGCGGGCTGTTACTGATCGTTCTCACCGGGTCTTACCGCCGTGTCGAACGGGTGGCGATAGCCGTCGGCCTGTTCGAATTTGCCTTCTTCGGCGTGGCCTGGGCGGCGCATCCCGATCTCGCCGTCATGGTTTCGCAGTCGGTGCAAATCCCGGTCGCCAATCACGACTACCTCTATCTGGTGGCGGCGAATATTGGCGCGGTGATCATGCCATGGATGGTCTTCTATCAGCAGTCGGCGATCGCCGATAAGAAGCTGCGCCCAGAGCACTTCGCCGCGGCGCGACTGGACACGGCAATTGGCGCGGTTGTCACCCAGTTGGTGATGGCCGCCGTACTGATTGCGGCGGCGGCCACCCTGGCTCTGAAGGGAGTCAAGCCGAACCTGACCTCCGTCGGAGATCTCAGCACAGCGTTGACCCCCTATCTGGGCGTCGGCTTCGGTCGACTGGTGTTTGGTTTGGGCATTATTGGCGCGGGTCTCGTCGCCGCGATCGTTTCCTCGCTGGCGCTGGCCTGGGGACTGGGTGAGGTAACAGGTTACAAGCATTCGTTGGAGTACCATCCGCTTGAGGCGCGTTGGTTCTATGGTGTCTACGCTCTGGCCGTCGCAGGGGTGACGCTGGCTGTGGCCATTGCCCCGAATCTGGTTTCACTGAATATCGGCGTACAGGTGATGAACGCCCTGCTATTGCCTGTCGTGCTGGGCTTCCTGATCGCCCTGGCCGCCCGGGCGCTGCCGCCCGAGCATCGCCTGAAAGGCTGGTATTTCTGGCTGGTCTGTGCTGTAGCGGGTGCTACGTGTGTCCTTGGCGTGTTCGGTGGACTGACCGGCGCGGGCCTATCTTGAGCGCTTGGCGCGCCTTGGACCGTAAGGTCGGTTACCCCGGCTGGGACGCCCCAACGGCTTCGGGCGGGGCGCCTTGGCGTCTCCCTGTTCCGCTTCGCTGAGCATTTCCAGGATCAGGCCGCCAGTGATCGGCGTCGCCTCTCTTAGGCGAACTTCGACCGTCCGCCCCAATCGCCAACGCACGCCGCTGCGTTCGCCGACCAGTGCGTGGGCCGACTCATCGTGAACGAAGTAGTCCTCGCCGAGGCTTGAGACAGGCACCAGTCCGTCGGCTCCGGTTTCACTCAGGCGCACAAACAGTCCGAAGCGGGTCACTCCGGTGATTCGTCCGGTGAACTCCGCGCCAACCTTGTCTTCCAGGAACGCGGCGACATGGCGGTCGATCGCATCGCGCTCGGCCGCCATCGCACGGCGCTCAGCCATGGTGATGTGTTCGGCGGTCTCCTTCATCCGGGCGGTGTCTTCGCCACTCAGGCCGTCATTGCCGAGCTCCAGGGCGTTAACCAGCGCCCGATGCACGATCAGGTCTGCGTAACGCCGGATCGGCGAGGTGAAGTGCGCATACCGGTCCAGGTTCAGCCCGAAGTGGCCGATATTGTCTGGCGAATAGATCGCCTGCATCTGAGTGCGCAGCACCACTTCGTTAACGATCTCGGCACGTGGGGTACCTCGCGTCTGCTCCAGCAGCCGGTTGAATCGCTCCGTCCGCGCTGCTTCGCCCTTGTTCCAGGGAATGGCGAGCGTCGCCAGGAACTCCGCCAGCGCGATCAGCTTTGCCTCGCTTGGCGCGTCATGCACACGGTAGATCAGCGGTGAGCGACGCTGCTCCAGCGTTTCCGCAGCGCAGACGTTGGCCTGGATCATGAACTCCTCGATCAGGCGATGAGCTTCCAGCGACTCACGTGGTCTGATTGAGGCGACGTGACCGTCAGGCCCGAGCACGATCCGCCGCTCGACAGATTCGATGCCGACCGGAGAGCGCTTGTCACGCGCCTTCTTAACCACCGTGTAGGCCGCCCAAAGAGGACGCAGCACGCTGTCCAGTAACGGTCCTGTTGCATCGTCCGGATTTCCGTCGATGGCCGCCTGGACCTGCTCGTAGGACAGCTTGGCGGCCGAACGCATCAGTCCGCGCGAGAATAGGTGGCTGCGTTTGCGGCCCTCGGCGTCGAACACCATACGCACGGCCATGCACGCCCGCGCCTCACGCTCGATCAGCGAACACAGTCCCGTCGACAGTCTTTCTGGCAGCATCGGTTCCACCCGATCGGGGAAATAGACGCTGTTGCCCTTCTCGCGAGCCTCCTGATCCAGCGCCGAGCCCGGTCGCACGTAGGTGGCGACATCGGCGATTGCGACCCAGACGACCCAGCCGCCGGGGTTTTTCTCGTCGTCGTCGGGGTGGGCATGCACCGCATCATCATGGTCGCGCGCATCCGGCGGATCGATCGTCACCAGCGGCAGCGCACGCAGATCGGCGCGGCCGGAAAGGGTGGGGGGCTGCGCCGCGTCCGCCTCTGCCTCGGCCGCCGCTGAGAACCCTGTTGGAATGCCATGGGCGTGGATCGCCAGCAGCGAAGCGACGCGAGCATCATCTTCTCGCCCAACCACCTCCAGCACGCGCCCGAACCTGGGGCCGTGCGGCCGTCCGCCCTCGCCGCCGATCTGCACCAGCACCAGATCGCCGTCCCGCAGGTCCGCGCCCTCCGATAGCGCCAGCAGGACGCTGTCGCGGGACTTTCGATCGACCGGTTCGACGCGGACCTCGCGCCGCGCCTTGCGCACGACTCCCAGGACGCGGTGCGCGCTCTGGCCCAGGCGCTTGATCAGGCGGGCTTCGAGCGCGCCGTTCTCCAGCGGTTCGAATCGCACCAGCAGCCGATCGCCTAGCCCCGGCGCGCCTGCGGCCGCTTCGCCAGCGGCCGGCGCCAGGCGCCACATCGGAGCATCCGCGTGCGCTTTTGCCAGTCGTACGAACAGGTCGCCATCGGAGTCCTGCTCGACAACGTCCACCACGCCGACCGGTGGCGGCGCGTCATCCCGCCGCCCCCGCTTGCCATGCTGCGGCGGCCGACTGAATCGCTCTTTTGGTTTTCGCGCCATGTCCTGATCTACGCGCTCACGGCGCGCGTTGCACGATCCGCGATGCCTATCGATTCACAGATGCAACCGACGTAAGCACCGTATGGTGTCACTGCGACTTGCGATTAGGCAGACAATGATCAGTTCCGACGATATCCGTGCCTGGGCCGTGGGGCTTCCCGAGAGCGTTGAAGCTGACCATCATGGCTTCCCGTCCTTCCGCGTCGCCGGCAAGATTTTCTGCACAATGCGAGAGGCCCGCCCTCGCATGATGGTCAAACTCAAGCCTGAACATCAACACAACTTTGTTGAGGCTCACCCCGGCGCGATCGAGCCAGTCCCGGGCTACTGGGGACGGAAGGGCGCGACCTATGTCGAATATGCCAAGCTAGATCCATCTCTTGTTTATACGCTGATAGAACTTGCCTGGGCGGGCGTCGCTCCGCGCCGCCTCACCCGGTCTTGAAGCGGCGGGCGTTTTACGGCATAGACCCGCGTTCACATCGGCGGCCCTCTCGTGGCCGCCGCTTTATTTTGCAGTCATTGAAGAAACCGCCATGGCCGTTCCTAAACGCAAAGTCTCCCCTTCACGCCGCAACATGCGTCGTTCGCACCATGCCCTGACGGCCAATTCGTTCGTCGAGGACAAGGACACCGGCGAAATGCGCCGGCCGCACCACGTCGACCTCAAGACCGGCATGTACAACGGCCGGCAGATCATGACGCCCAAGGAAGACTAGGGACTTTTCGGGGCGGCTATCTCCGTCCCGGCTTCGTCACCACCTATAGGGCTTTCCCTGGGTTTCCTTGATGGGAACCTGCGGCTAACCCTGCCCGCGCAAGCCGGAACAGCCTCAAAAATCTGCCAGAGACCCGCGCATGACTGAAATCGTCGACATCCTCGCCCGTGAAATCCTCGACAGTCGAGGCAATCCGACAGTCGAGGTCGACGTAACGCTGGAGGACGGCGCATTCGGCCGCGCCGCGGTGCCTTCAGGAGCCTCTACCGGGGCCCACGAAGCCATGGAGCGCCGCGACGGAGATCCGGGCCGCTACGGGGGCAAGGGCGTGCAGGGCGCGGTTGCCGCGGTCAACGGCGATATCTTCGACGCCCTGAGCGGAGCGGAAGCGGAAGACCAGCGCCGGCTCGACAATCTGCTGATCGAACTGGACGGCACGCCGAACAAGAGCCGCCTGGGCGCCAACGCCATTCTTGGCGTCAGCCTGGCGACGGCAAAGGCGGCAGCTCAGTCGGCCGGACTGCCGCTTTACAAATATGTCGGCGGCGTTCAGGCGCGCGTCCTGCCTGTGCCGATGATGAACATCATCAACGGCGGCGCCCACGCGGACAATCCGATCGACATCCAGGAATTCATGATCCTGCCGACTGGCGCCGAAAGCTTCTCCGAAGCCCTGCGGATGGGCGCGGAAATCTTCCAATCGCTCAAGAAGGCCCTCAAGGACGCCGGGCATAACACCAACGTTGGTGATGAGGGCGGTTTTGCGCCTAATCTCGCCAGCGCCGAAGCGGCCCTCGATTTCATCGTCAAGGCGGGCGAGCGCGCCGGTTATCGGCCGGGCGATGACTTCAACCTGGGTCTCGATGCGGCGTCGACCGAGTTCTACAAGAATGGACGCTATGAACTTGAAGGGGAAGGTAAATCTCTGGATCAGGCTGGCCTTGTCGACTATTTCGCCGGGCTGGTTTCCCGCTTCCCGATCGTCACCATCGAGGATGGCTGCGCGGAGGACGATCTCGCCGGCTGGGCCCACCTGACGTCGGTGCTGGGTGGCAAGGTGCAGCTGGTCGGGGATGACCTCTTCGTCACCAATCCCGCGCGCCTGCAGATGGGTATCGATAAGGGGCTGGCTAATTCGATCCTGATAAAAGTCAATCAGATCGGTACGTTGTCCGAAACTCTTGATGCTATCGACATGGCCCACCGGGCTTCCTATACCAGCGTCATGAGCCATCGGTCCGGTGAGACCGAGGACAGCACCATCGCCGACCTCGCCGTCGCCGCCAACTGCGGCCAGATCAAGACCGGTTCGCTGGCCCGCTCCGACCGCCTCGCGAAATACAATCAGCTTCTACGCGTCGAGGAACAACTGGGCGACCAAGCGATCTATCCCGGCCGTCGCGCCATCAAGCGTATCTGATCCCGAACGGGGGCGAGGGGACGAAATGCCTCGCACCGCTGACTCGCGTTAGGTCGCTGTTAGTGGAATCGCCTGCTAAATGGGTGTTCAAAGCGCGTTGGACCGTCGTTCATGTTTCGTCTGCAGACCCATATTCCGACAGCTATTCTGGCTGGTCTGATCTTCTTTTTCGGCTTCCACGCCCTGACGGGTGAACGTGGGTTACTGGCGACGCGCCAGAGGATTGCCACGCTGGCCGCCGACCAGGCCGAACTGATTGCCTTGCAACAGGAGCGCGCAGAGCTCGAAATCCGCTCGCGTTTTTTGCGTGATGAGAGTCTTTCGGCCGATTTGCTGGAGGAACGCGCACACGTCCTTCTAGGCTTTGTCGATCCTAGGGATTATGTGATCCGATCGACACCGGATCGCGGCTGAAACTTGCCGCTGTCCCGGGCTGCTGTGGGCCCTTCGGAGGATTGAATGGCGCGTAAGACCGCGGTGAAAACCGCGACGCCGGCGGCGCCGGCGGATAAGGGCGAGTTGCTGGCCTTCTACAGCTCGATGTTGTTGATCCGCCGGTTCGAGGAACGCGCCGGACAGCTTTATGGGATGGGGCTGATCGGTGGATTCTGTCACCTCTACATCGGCCAGGAAGCCATCGCGGTAGGCATGCAGGCCATCAAGCGGCCCGGAGATCAGGTAATTACCGGCTATCGGGATCATGGCCATATGCTTGCCGCCGGTATGGATTCCCGCGTTGTGATGGCCGAGCTGACCGGACGCGCCGCGGGCGCCTCGGGCGGTAAGGGTGGCTCGATGCACATGTTCAATACCGACGTCGGCTTCTACGGTGGTCATGGTATCGTCGGCGCCCAGGTCAGCCTCGGCACCGGGCTGGCGCTGGCGAACTGGTACCGCCAGGACGGCGCCGTGGCGTTCGTCTATTTCGGCGATGGCGCGGCCAATCAGGGCCAGGTCTATGAGAGCTTCAACATGGCTGAGCTCTGGAGCCTGCCGGTCGTCTACGTTGTCGAGAACAACCAGTACGCGATGGGCACCAGCATCGAGCGAGCCTCGTCCGAGACCCACCTCTACAAGCGCGGTGTCAGCTTCAATATTCCGGGCGAAGAAGTTGACGGAATGGATGTTCTGGCCGTCCGGGATGCGGGCCTCAGGGCCGCCGAGCATGCGCGTTCGGGCAAGGGGCCGATAATCCTCGAGATGAAGACCTATCGCTATCGCGGTCACTCGATGAGCGACCCGGGGAAATACCGCACGCGCGAGGAAATAGACGCCGTTCGCAAGACCCGAGATCCGATCGACCATCTGCAGGAACGCCTGCTCGCCGATGGCCTCGCTGACGAGGCTGCGCTAAAAGCCATTGATGCGGATGTGAAATCGATTGTGGCCGATGCTGCGGAGTTCGCCCGTACGACCCCCGAGCCGGATGCCGCCGAACTTTACACCGACGTCTATGTAGAGGCCGCCGCGTGACCGATATCCTGATGCCCGCGCTTTCCCCGACCATGGAGGAGGGCACCCTCGCCAAATGGCACGTGAAAGTGGGTGATACGGTCAAATCCGGGGACGTGATCGCCGAGATCGAGACCGACAAAGCGACCATGGAAGTCGAAGCCGTCGACGAAGGCGTCATTGAAGCTCTGCTGGTCTCCGAGGGAACCGAAGCGGTGAAGGTCAATGTCCCGATCGCACGGCTGGCGGGCGAGGCGGGTGCAACAGCGGCGCCCCCTCCGGCCGTTTCGGCCGCCCTCCCGGTGAGTGGACAGGGGGATGCCGTTGAAAAACCAATCCACCTCCCCCCCCATGGGGGAGGTGGCGGGGAAGCCGACGGAGGGGGCCCGCCAGCCGACCCCGAAATCCCCGCAGGAACCACATTCACCAAGACCACCGTCCGCGACGCGTTGCGCGACGCCATGGCTGAGGAGATGCGCCGCGATCCGTCGGTCTTTCTCATGGGGGAGGAGGTCGCGCAGTATCATGGCGCCTACAAGGTCAGTCGCGACCTGCTCGAGGAATTTGGCGCCCGACGCGTCGTCGATACACCGATTACCGAGCATGGCTTCGCCGGCCTCGGCGTCGGCGCGGCCATGGCAGGTCTCAAGCCGATCGTCGAGTTCATGACGTTCAACTTTGCCATGCAGGCAATTGATCATATTATTAATTCGGCCGCCAAGACGCTCTATATGTCCGGTGGCCAGATCCGCTGTTCGATCGTCTTCCGCGGTCCCAACGGTGCGGCCGCGCGCGTCGCCGCCCAGCACAGCCAGGACTACTCAAGCTGGTACGGTCATGTCCCGGGTCTAAAGGTCGTTGCGCCCTACGACGCCGCGGATGCCAAGGGACTGCTGAAGGCAGCCATCCGCGATCCAAACCCCGTCGTCTTTCTTGAGCATGAGATGATGTACGGTCACGAGTTCGAAGTTCCCGATATCGCCGACTGGATCGTGCCGATCGGCAAGGCCAAGGTCCGCCGCGTTGGAACTTCGGTCACCCTGGTCGCCCACGCACGCATGGTCGGCTATGCTCTGCAGGCTGCCGAGGAACTCAGCGCCGATGGCATCGAAGCCGAGGTCATCGACCTGCGCACGCTGCGCCCGCTGGATCACCAGACCGTCGTCGCCAGTGTCATGAAGACCAATCGCCTCGTGACAATCGAGGAAGGCTGGGGCCCCTATGGGGTCGGGGCCGAGGTCGCCGCGCGCGTCGTGGAGCATGCCTTTGACTACCTGGACGCACCGCCAACTCGCGTATGCCAGGAAGACGTGCCCTTACCTTATGCGGCCAACCTCGAGGCGCTTTCGCTGCCCTCGGTAGAAAAGATCGTCGCCGCCGCCAAGGCGGTCTGCTACCGATGACAAAGGCTACCATGACTTGGCGCGCCGGCGGCTGTCACTGCGGCGCCGTGCGTTTCGAGGCAGCCCTGCCCGATACCGTCGACGCACAGACCTGCAACTGCTCGATCTGCAATATGACCGGCTTCCTGCACATCATTGTACACGAGAACCGTTTTCGCCTTACGCAGGGCGCGGAACATCTCACAAGCTACAGCTTCAACACCCATACGGCGAAGCACCTGTTCTGCGAGATTTGTGGCGTAAAAAGCTTCTATCGCCCCAGGTCCAACCCGGATGGCTGGTCCGTGAATGCTCATTGCCTTGACGAGGCCGGAGCGCCTGCCCTGTCCATCACCGCGTTTGATGGTCGTGACTGGGAAAAGCATGCCGGCGAGCTCGCGCATCTGTCCAAGGAGGCTTCGTGACCGACATCCTCATGCCGGCGCTCTCTCCCACCATGGAGGAGGGCACGCTCGCCAAGTGGCACGTGAAGGTTGGCGACACGGTCAAATCCGGCGACGTGATCGCCGAGATCGAGACCGACAAAGCGACCATGGAGGTCGAAGCCGTCGACGAAGGCGTCATTGAAGCGCTGCTGGTTCCCGAGGGAACCGAAGCTGTGAAGGTCAACGTCGCGATCGCACGGTTGGCAGGTGACGGGGAGTCCGCATCGCCCCCTCCCGCCTTGCCGGCCGCCTCCACCGTAGAGGCGAAGGAGAAAGAAGAACCAGTCCTCCTTCCCCCTCGTGGGGGAGGTGGCGGCGAAGCCGACGGAGGGGGGGCGCCGCCGCAACAACGCGCGCCCGACTCAACCAACTCCCGCATCCTCGTATCCCCGCTTGCCCGTCGCCTGGCTGAACAGCGTGGTATCGATCTGGCCACCGTAACCGGCACCGGCCCGCACGGGCGTATCATCCGGCGCGACATTGACGCCCGGCGGGGTCAGCCCGCGCCCGAACGACCTGTGGCGCCAGCGCGCGCGGCGGTGCTGCCGGCGCC
>JANXTX010000137.1 GCA_025352165.1 Caulobacteraceae bacterium
GTTGGCGCGCACGGAGGCCGGGCGGCTCGAGATGCGCTCCCAGTAACTCAGGAACGCGGGGCGCTTCTCCAGCGAGCCGAACCGCAGGCCGAATCCAATCTGCGAACCGACATAGACATCGGCGGCGGTGAAGCGGTCACCGGCGATGTAATCGGCTTGCGACACCGCCTGTTCGACCGCCGCCATCGTCGCCTCATAGCTGCCATAGCCAAGCATCATCTCCCGGCCTGGCGGCGCGACGAATCCCAGCGACCTGTTGGTGGTCGCCGCCTCGACCGGGCCGGCGGCGAAGAACAGCCAGCGGTAATAGGCGCCGCGGTCGCCCAACGCCGGCGCCAGGCCTGCCTCCGGGAAGGCGTCGGCAAGATAGGCGCAGATCGCCGCGCACTCGGTGACCACGGTCGCGCCGTGCCTGATCGCCGGGACCTTGCCCATCGGATTGATCGCCAGATACTCGGGCGACTTCATCGAGCTGGCGTATTCCAGCACCTCGGTGCGGTACGGCCGACCGACCTCCTCCAGCATCCAGCGCGCGATCCTGCCGCGTGACATGGGATTGGTATAGAAAACCAGTTCGTCGCTCATGATGCCTCCCGTGCGAAGTAATGACGTAGTGGAACGTACCATGAACACGAAGGCATGCCCAGCCCGCACTGTGGAAGAATTCCGGGGACATGACCTTAATGCGCCCCCAGTGAATCCGCCTCGACAACCCTCGCCGCATTAAGGATCGTGTCCCCGCAATTCTGGGCCACGCAACGAACCGAGACACCCCATGCCCTATCGGTAATTCGGGGGCACCATATCAATTGTCGCTACTCAGCCCGCCCGATCCGAATAGGTTCACCTGGGCTATTGAGACGGCGCCACCAAACCCCACCAAACCCCACCAAAACTCAACGACGAGATGCCGAAACCACGTCGTCAATGCCCAATTGATGGACCTCCAGGCTCTGCCCTTACAAGCATCCGCCCTCAGTAAAAAAACTGCTGCAACTCACTGAAGGTCGGTCCGAACGCCCACCCCATTCGCTTGCCCGGGTTGACCACCGGAGCCGGCTCGCCGATCGCGAAGTTGAACCCCGTGATCGTCTCGATCAACTTGCCGGTCTCGTCATAGACCAGGATCGCGCCGCCCTGCGATCCGCTGCAGTAGAGTTTCTCGGTAACCAGGAAAAGCTTGTGCACCGGATCGACGGAGATGCCGGATCCGGCGCTCAGCTGGTCGGTATCTCCGGTGCACGGCAGTTGTTTGGCGGTGATCCCGATCTGCCTGGCCATGTCATAGAACTCGACCTGGGCGTTTAGCTCGGTCACCGTCGCGGCGACGCCGGTGTTGGGATCGACCGCCATGCCGTCGACATAGCCGGCCCCATATGGCCCCAGGTTGTAACCGCTGAACCGGCTCGTCGCACCGGTCGACAGGTTGATTGTCACATTCAGCGGCGCCTGGCCGCCGACCGCGCCGCCGTCGGGCGACAGGGCGATCACCGCCGCGTTCGCCGCCGTGTACTGACCCAGCACCGGTCCATTGCCGCCGCCGAACAGGTTCGCATCAAGCGAAATGGTCTTGCTGACGGTGTTGCGGGCCAGATCGGTCACGATCAGTTCCGGCCTGTCATTGTGCTCCACCTCGATCGCGAACAGGACGCTGGTCGATGTCGCCTGGTTCTCGGCGCCCTGCAGCACGTCGATATCCCTGATCGGCGCCGTCCAGGGGCCAGTGAAGGCGCCTGCGCCGACCGGGTTCATCACCTCATAGAACCGCCTGGCATAGATCGAGCCGCTCGGCGTGACATAGTGGGTGATCAGCGCCACGTCGCCGGCGAAGATGCCGTCCATGCCGTACTCATTGCGATGGCCGGTGTATTTGGCGAATGATTTGGTGATCGCGCCGGTATTCTGATCGAAGGTCTCCACCGACACCTTCACCTCGCCCTGGGCGTTGATGGTCTGCGCGCTGGCCAGCACCCCGTCGTCGCCCGCCTGATTGATATCAAAGCCGAATATCTGACCCCCGTCCTTCGTCGTTAGCACCGCGCCCAGGCCGACCTTGCCCGCCTTCGCGGCCCCCGCCGCCGCCAGCAGCAACGCCACCGCAACCATCAGCGCGCCGCCGCGTCCGTATCTCGATGTCGACATTCTCATCACCCGCCAAATCCCGCCGGCCCGTGCCGCGCACCGTGTTTGATTTCCCGTGGCGACGAATTGGTTCAATGGTTGAGCATCGCTTCACGGGAATGCTGGGCTGCGCAATGAACTGAATCACCCCATACCAGAAGGGTCATACCCAGGCGCGCGTCTTGTCTCGCCCGACATACGATGCCCCAGATTGCGGTGACATTCCATTCATCTCTGGCGGGTCTCGTTGAGGCGCAGCAGGAAGGTGCAATGTCACCGGTATGCTTCGACGGCCCCGCCCGGCAGCGAGGTTTGCCCGGCATTCGCCAGCAAAGCCCATGACGGAAATCTCGAATTGCAATGCGGACGCGCGGTGAAGTGGCCTCCCGTTCGCCCTCTTCGATAGGGGGAGCCGTCAAACGCTGGAAAATTAAACTTGACAAAATGAAATATTCATGACCTAACCACACTCGTGACCTACCGCCCCCTCTCCGACCCGAACGAGATTCGCGACATCGAGGTCGAGACGCCGGAAATGGTGGAGAACGACCGCCTTGTTGAATACGGTGAGCGGCAGTTGCGCATGTTGCGGCGCATGGGCGACATCGGTATCGCGCTGGTCGAGCGCCTCGAGGATATTGCAATATCGAGAGCCGAGGCGGCCTCCCGCGAAGGCGCCGCGCCGGCGACGATCGACGACATCGCCGGCGCCTATGGCAAGCTCACGCAATCGCTGCGCCGCACCCTGGCCATGGAA
>JANXTX010000237.1 GCA_025352165.1 Caulobacteraceae bacterium
GCCTCGGCGTCGCCGCCGCCATGGGCTACGCAGATCTATTGTGACCGTTCGCCAGTTGCCCAACGTCTGACGCGATAAATCAAATGAAGGCCGCGCCATCTATGGCGCCCTGATCAGCCCTTTATCGACGTGACGCGAAACGCCTTGAGCACCTCGATTGCCCGGGGTTGCTGATCGGTGGGGATTTCAGCCCAGATCTCCAGCAGGTCGCTGGATATGTCAGACGGATCGGTTTGCAGCAGGTGGCCTGGGCCGATACCCAGGACCGGGGCGATGCGCGTCAGCCATTTGTCCGACAGTCGTCGCTCTCCCGATTCGAGAAGGCTGATTACGGCGCCGGTCGTGCCGATGGCCTCGGCCAATTTGGCCTGGGTCATGCGGCGGTGTTCGCGCCAAGCTTTGAGGTGGTTTGGTACCGGATCTTTAGGCATGATGCATTATGCAAAGGAAGGCTGTGAAGGTCGTTAGGCAAAATGCAAATAAATGCATTGCGCGAAAGATCGCAAAATGCAATCTGTTGGCATGCAACCAATTCTCCCGTTCTCATCGCCATGTTCTGAACCCCTGCCGCGTGATCCTCCTTTGGAGATCGCCGCCGCGCCCCGCGACTGGCTAAGCCGATTGGAATGCGAGTGCGCGTTTCCCGTCGACGGCGCCAGCTGGACAACCCGGTCCTGCTGCAATCCGTGTGGTGATGGCGCCTATTGCCCAGCCCACCTGAAGATCATGCGGGTTCCGCGCAAGGGAGCCAGTTGATCCTCCATGGCCCGTAAGAGAAGGTCTGTTCAGCCATCCGACCCAATGGAAATTGCACGTCGCCGGGCTGCCGAGCGTGAGAAGCAACGGCTCATCGCGCGGGACCCGGCGCAGTGGGGTATTGACGCGCAGGCATTGGCTTTGCCGGCCAATGAGAATGTGTCGATGGCTTCGGGTGTCCTCGTCGGGAGCGTGCGAGCCAGACGCCAGGATGTCTTCGATCTATTCCTCGGACGAGGCAAACTGAGCGTCGGCGGCCATGGCGCGGTGAGAAGGCTGCAGAGCGATGTAGCCATCCTGCATCGCTCAATTACCGGCGGAAGTGACTATTCACCGCGCGTGGACCGAACTCGGACACCCGACGGTTTCACCGATCAGCGACTCCGCGCCGGTCGACGCATCGAGGCGGTGTTGGCGCTTGCCGGGCCGGCGAGCGCGCGATTGCTGGGGGCGCTGTGCGTACTTGACGTCGCCCTTGGGCGTCCTGGCGACTGGCGCGACCAGGTCTCGCGCGTAACCGGCGAGACCCTAGCCGATGCGCAGGGGGCTATTCTACGCGCGGCATGCGAGAATCTGGCCGGCGCGTATGACATGGTAGATCGCGGGAGAGGAAACAGCGGCTAGGCGTGTGGCGCTCAAAATAGGCGCCGGAAATGCCAGTCAGCAATTCTCTGTTGTCTTTTGGGGGGCGTATATTTTCAACCATTCATCGTCCGGTAGATCCAGCGGCTCGTCCGGGTCAACGTAACGAGAAGTGAGCAAATCCAGCCTATCTCGCAGTCGATTGGCTTCAAGCCTTGTCAGGCGGGCCTCCTTCAGTGCGGCCGCGCTGTTGAGCGTCGCCGCGTGGTCGGCCATCTCCATAAGGTCGATGATAGTTTCCTCAAGCCCCGACCGGCGCAATCGGTCCGCCCGTTGCCGCGGTTCCAGTATTCGTTTCTTTACAGCTTGTTGTTTTTCGAGGCGGCAGCCGCCACTGGTGCTGTCGGCGAAGCCGGCCGCGGCATACGCGGCCTTCTGGGAGCCGCCGGCAGCGCGCGCGGCGGCGAAAGTTTCGTGCTGACTGTCCGGCAGAGGGGGCAACGGCGCATCTTTGCAATATGAATATGATTGCGTATTGCAATTTACATGGCCGTTGTCAAGCCACGGGACCCTTGTCGTAGAGCTGCCTTACCCTGTGTGAGGGACGCTGAGGAGCGGCGTCATGGCGACGGCGGTCTCGTGAGTGGCCATCGTCGACGACGTGCCGTTGGATTGTCCGGCCATTGCGGCGATGAAGCCCGCAAGCGCGGCCGGGGCGACAGACGAAGTAACCATTGTACCACCATGTCCGTCCGGGGCTGCCACGAAAGTAGCCCCGTTGATCGCGCCCGATAGCTTAATGTGTGCGGTGTGCGTCCCATCACTGACCGTCAATGTGCCGGCCTTGGTTGTTCCGCTGAAGGTCGCCTCGCCGGCGCTGATGAAGGCTATGTCGCGCAGGTCCAGGACATCGCCGGCCGTAGCGGAATATCCGTGAATCGAGCCGGTATAAGTGGCCGACCGGGCCAGCGCAAAGGTCCCGCCCGCGGAACTGAAATAGACCAGTTGATTGAAATTTGCCTCGAATTCGGCGGTCCCGCCTGAAATGAAAACGTGTCCCGAGCCGGTCACCGCCTTCGTAACGGTCAGCGTCGTGCGGATCGTCTGCAGCAGGTTATCATTCTCGATCGGGCTATTGATGATCAGGCCAGCGCCCGACGCGCTGATCACTCCGGCATTGATGATCGTATTGGCGCCGGTGTTGATGAGCAGAAAGTGGTTCCCGGTCCCCGCGAGGATAAGGCCCCCGGCCTGATTGACCAGGGTCATTCTGCCGCCGCCCAGACTGCCCGCACCGGCGATAGTGCAATCGGTGTTGATAAGCGTGGCCGATGCGGTCGAGCCGATGATCAGGTTGTTCGCGGAATCGCCCAGCTGGATTTTGCCACCGCCAGCCAGGGTGAGCGCACCTTTCACGACCAGGGAGGTCCGGGCGGTAGTGGATATCAGCTGCGTCGAGCCGCTGATGTCCCAGGCGCCGCCCGCAACCAGGGTTCCAGCGTTGGCGATAATCACGCGCCCGGCCTCCTGGCCGCCGTCGGTTCCGTACGTCGCGGCGAAGTCACCTGTAATCGAGAGCGTTGCGTTCGTCGCCAGCTGGATGCCTTTGACGGTCGTGGCCCCTGGAGCGGCAACCGTGTAGGCGCCGCCGGCAGCGTCCAGCACCGCATCGTTGGCCTGGCCCGGCGCCAGTCCGCCCAGCCAGTCGGTGGCCGTCGCGAACTGACCGCTCACGGCGTTCTGCCAATGTATCGCCACGGGCTCGTCGGTGATCGTTGTGCCGCCATGACCATCGGACGAAGCGATGAAGACCGTCCCGGTGTAGTCTCCCTGGAAATGAATGGCGGCCCTGTGAGTGCCGTCGCTGACGGTGAGAGTCCCGGCGCTCGATGTTCCGCTGTAGACAGCTTCGTTGGGCCCGACATAGCCAATGTCACCCAGGTCGAGGAATTCGGCGCCGGTCTTTGAGAAAAGGATGATTGTGGCGGCATAGACTTGCGACTGCGCCAACACCAGGGCGCCGCTGGGCCCGAAGAACGTGACATTCTGGTCGAACGTCGAGGCAAAACTGAGAATTCCGCCCGCAACGATGGCGCGCCCCGTGCCGGTGACCGCGCCATTGAAGGTCATCGTCGAACCAGTCCCGAATGTTTCGATAATGCCGTTGTTGGCGACGGGACTTAGAATGAGCCCCTGGCCGGGAACGTACGGATAGGCCGGTGCGCCCTCGGCGTCGATCAGTCCGGCGTTGACGATCGTCCTGGGACCGGTGTCGATGGTCAACAAGCCGCCCTTGGCTTCGATGAAACCGCCCGCTTCATTGATTATTGTCAGACCGGGGCCGCCTATCAGGCCTTGCCCGCTGATCCGGTCGGCGACATCGGTGAGGGTGCATCCTCCCCCCGCCGCGACGATCTGCTGCAGCTTACCCCCGGTGAAGTCGAGAAAGATCGGACCTCCGCCGGTCAGCGTCACGGCTCCGGGGCCCAACACGATCGAGGTCGTTAAGGTGGTTCCGACGATCTCAATATACCCTGTGTTATCAACCGTCCCCTGAAGGGTAAGCGTCCCACCATTCTCGATCTGGATGGCGCCGGCGTTGACGCCGGTTCCCGTTCCGCTGGTCGCTGAAAAGCCTGCCAGAATATCCAGCAACGCGTTCGATGCGGTCTGGATACTATTCACCGTAGCGTTCTTGCTGACGCTCACCGTGTAGGGGCTTGAGCCAGATGCATCGAGGATTGCGTCATCGGATGGTCCCGGCGCTACGCCGGTCGACCAGTCCGTGCCGTTGGAGAAATCACCGGTAACCGCGCTTTGCCAGTGAACGGACGCCATCGAAACCACTCTCCCGGTTTCAGTTCGACTATGCGTAGGCCTCGCCTGCACATGCCGAACCCTTCTCCTTGAAGCGCGTTTAACCCTGCATCGTCAATGGTGCGGGCCAATCTCTGATTGTGCCCATTTCGCGCCTTTGAGCGCCGAGGCAAGATAGTCCAGCAGCACTGAAACGCGAGACGGGCGTATCGGGCCAGGAGGGGTTATCAGGTAGAGGGCAATCGGCAGCGGACGCCAATCGGGAAGCACCTCCTCGAGCCGTCCTTCCGCAAGGTCCCGCCAGACCATGAAGCGCGGCAGAACGGCGAGGCCCCGGCCAGCGTACAATGTCGGCAGGATGGCCTCGCCATTGTTGGCAGCCAGCGGGCCACTGACCATAACCGCATAGTCGCCGTCGGTGACATGCCGAAATCGCCAGACGGCGGGGGAGGGGGTGTTCGTGTAGATCAGCCCCTGATGCGCCTGAAGGTCGCGCGGATGGGTAGGACGGCCCTGGCGTGCGAGATACTCCGGCGAAGCAACCAACGGGCGTTCCACCACACAGATATGCCGCGCGCGAAGCGATGAGTCCGCCAGTTCGGCAATCCGCAGGACGATATCGAATCCGCCGCCGATGACATCGACCTGTTCGTCGCTGAGGTGCAGGTCGATTTCCACCCGCGGATAGCGGGAGAAGAAGTCGGGCAGCAACGGCGCGAGATGGCTGACACCGAAGGACATGGGGCCGGCGAGGCGCACCCGACCCTGAGGTGTTGCCGATTGTGCGCTTGCCTCGGCTTCCATAGCCTCGCCGTCGGCCAGAATTCGCGTTGCCCTGTCGAGCGCCGCCAGGCCGGTATTGGTCAATGCCAGACGGCGCGATGAACGATGCAGAAGCGGGGCGCCCAGCCGCGCTTCGAGCCGCGAGACCGCCTTGGAGACCGTTGGCTTGGCCAGACCCAGGATGTCCGCTGCGCGTGAGAACGATCCTGTCTCCGCGACTTTGGCGAAGATGGCCCAAGCTTCAAGGTCCGGCAGCCTTATCATGTAAAAAATGGCATCAATGGTTTTCCATAGTTTCCATTTCATGTGGTGGTGCGCAGGCCTACTTCAAGCGCCAGGGAATACCAATCCATCCCAGGGAGACTGCGAAGATGATCGACGTTCGACCTTTCGGGAGCCTCGGTGGCGCCGATCACGGCTGGCTGAAAGCCAGGCACCACTTCTCGTTCGCCGGGTACAATGACCCCGGACGCATGGGCTGGGGCGCGCTGCGGGTCTGGAACGACGACGCCATTGCCGCGGGGACCGGTTTTTCGCCACACCCGCACGCAGACATGGAGATCATCACCTATGTGCGCGAAGGCGCCGTCACCCATGAGGACAGCCTGGGAAACCGCGGACGCACCGAAGGCGGGGATGTGCAGGTGATGTCGGCCGGCTCCGGCATCGTGCACGGCGAGTACAATCGCGAGTCATCAGCCACCACGCTATTCCAGATCTGGATCCAGCCGCGCAGCCGTGGCGGCGCGCCTCGTTGGGGGGCCAGGCCGTTCCCGAAGACCGATCGGGCCGGCCGTTTCATCACCCTGGCTTCAGGCTTTGCCGGGGATGCCGACGCGCTGCAAATTCGCGCCGACGCCCGGGTGTTAGGCGCAACGCTCAAGGCGGGGCAGTCGGTTGACTACCTGCTCGGCGTCGATCGCAAGGCCTATCTGGTCCCTGCCGTCGGCTCGGTAAGGATCAACGGGGCTATTGTCGGAACCGGGGATGGCGCGGCGATCGCGGAGGTGGAAAATCTCACGGTAACCGCACTTGAGGACAGCGAGATCGTCATGGTGGACGTTGCCTGAGGTCTTCTTCCCTCCCCACACAAAGGGGAGGGAAGCTGTCGCCTTTAGACGTTGAGCAACAGGAACTCGCGTTCCCAGGGACTGATTACGCGCATGAAGGTGGCGAACTCTGCACGCTTTACCGCCGCGAAGGTGGTCAGGAAGCTACGGCCTAACAGTGGCGCCAGGTCTTCGCTTTCCTCAAACAGATCGACGGCTTCGAGTAACCCGACGGGCAGGTCGAATTCGTCGGATCGTGCGGAACCAGAGACAGGTTCGCTCGGGGTCAGGCGTTGGGTAAGCCCGAGATAACCGCAGGCAAGCGACGCCGCGATGGCCAGATAGGGATTGGCGTCCGATGACGGTGCGCGGTTTTCCACCCGCCGGTTGGCCGGCGACGAAGGGGGAATGCGAAGGCCGGTGGTGCGATTGTCGTATCCCCAAAGCACATTGACCGGAGCGGAGCCGCCTTTGACCAGCCGGCGATACGAATTCACGTATGGCGCGAGCATGCATGTGACGTCCGGCACATAGCGTTGCTGCCCGGCGATGAAGTTGAAAAATTCGGGCGTCGGACGGCCATCGTCGTCGGTGAAGATGTTGCGGCCGTTTTTCGCCGAAAGCACGGACTGGTGGATGTGCATCGCCGAGCCCGGTTCGTTGGCGATCGGCTTGGCCATGAAGGTTGCATAGATATCGTGCTTGAGCGCGGCTTCGCGGATTGTGCGCTTGAGCAGGAACACCTGATCGCAAAGCGTCAGCGGATCGCCATGACGCAGGTTGATCTCCATCTGCGCCGCGCCTTCCTCGTGGATCAGGGTGTCGACCTCGAGTTGCTGGGCTTCGGCAAAGGCGTAGATATCTTCGAACAGGTCGTCGAACTCGTTCACTGCAGAGATCGAGTATGAGCGCCGGCCCGCCTCGGGGCGGCCGGAACGCCCGATCGGCGGCTCGAGCGGATAGTCGGGGTCGGTGTTGCGCTTAACCAGATAGAATTCCAGTTCGGGCGCCACAACTGGAACCCAGCCCTGTTCCCTGTAGAGGTCGATGACGCGCTTGAGCACCTGACGCGGCGCGATCTCAACCGCGCGGCCATCGTGATACACCGCATCGTGGATGACCTGGGCTGTCGGATCGTTGGCCCACGGAACCTCGCACAACGTTGAGAAATCCGGGCGCAATTCGATATCCCCGTCCGACGGGTCGTAACGGAAGTCGGCGGTTTCCTCTGGGTATTCACCTGAAATGGTCTGCATGAAGATCGACGACGGCAGCGCCATTGCCGTGTCGTCGAAGAACTTCGATGAGGGCATGATCTTGCCGCGGGCGACGCCCGCAAGGTCGGGCACCAGACATTCGATTTCGGTGACGTGGTGTTTGGCGGCCCAGGCGCGGGCCTCGGCGACGTTGGTTATCCTGCCCGGCTCCGTGGCAGGGGTTTTCTTCTTTTTCGTCATTGTCGTTCACTTTAGCAAAAGGGGGGATTTCAATTGTGCGATCGCAGTCGGGTAGGCGGCCCACTAATCGTCGGGTGCGCGAATCGCCGCGCGCGGCGCCGATCGAAACGACGCCAGCCTCTTCCGCTCGGTCCTGGGTGAAGCCGCGAGGCGCATGCACAGGCGATCTTGAAAGATCGCCAAAACGGTCCTGTTTTCTATCCGCGATAAATGGCAGCATACTCTGATCGCTGGACGGGCGCCAGCCGTCGGCGGCGGGCGTCCGGTGAAAGATGTGATCACAGACTCTTGACGCCTTGGCGGCGGGGTAGGAACCTAGGGTCAAGTTTTTGAAATGAGGGTACCTCTGATGGCGAACCAAAATCGGTGGGTGAGACTGGCTCTCGCCTCGACGGCGCTCGCGCCAATGCTTTGGGCCAGTGTCGCGGTCGCCCAGGCGGTGCCACAATCGACAAACACATCGATCAAGATCAGCGGCGCGACAGAAGTCGGCGAAATCGTAGTCACCGCGACCCGTAAGGAAGAATCACTCAGCAAGGTTAGCGAGAGCGTAAGCGCCTACACCAGCGCCAAGTTGCAAGTGCTCAACGTCAAGTCGTTCGCCGATCTGGCGAAGTTCACGCCCGGCGTGACGTTCGATAGTGCGAGCCATGACATCTCGGTTCGCGGCATCAGTTCCACCGCCGGCTCTGGCACCACAGGCGTCTATATCGACGACACCCCCGTGCAGGTGCGCAACCTCGGTCTCAATTCGAACAATACGCTGCCGACCGTATTCGATCTGCAGCGGGTCGAAGTGCTGCGAGGTCCGCAAGGCACGCTGTTCGGCGCCGGCTCGGAAGGCGGAACGGTTCGCTACATCACCACCCAGCCCAGCCTGAAGACCTTCAGCGCGATGGCGCATGCCGAGGTAGGCGCGACGGAAACCGGCGGCGCCAGTTACGAGGCGGGCGCGGCCATGGGCGGTCCGATCATCGAAGACAAGCTCGGCTTCCGTATCAGCGCCTGGGGTCGCCGGGACGGCGGCTACATCAATCGGGTGGACTATCAGACGCTCGCCACCACCGACGCCAATGCCAACCGCGTCGATACCTATGCCCTACGCGCGGCGCTGACATGGGCCCCGACGGCCAATCTGCTGTTCACGCCGGGAATCTTTTATCAGAAGCGCGACCAGCACAATTACGACAACTACTGGGTATCTCTTTCAAATTCCGGCCGCGGGCAGTTCCTGAACGGGACGCCGGATCGTCAGGCTGACCCAGATCGCTTTTACATGCCGACCCTGAAAGCCGAATGGGATGCCGGACCGGTCAAGTTCATTTCGAACACGTCGTACTATAATCGTTTGGAACGCGTGGGTGGGTACAGCGGGACTATCTATAATCTTTCTTACTTTCAGCACTATTTGACCAACGACCCAAATTTGAGTATTTATGGATATCCGTCCGACCCACAGGGTACGCCATGCAGTAATAATTGCTCCTCTCTATATCCTCTGTTGAATGAAAACGGGCCTAACGCAGCCACACTCGGATCGCTGGTCGGTTATAATTCTCAGACTCGCATCACAAATTCCCAGCAGAATTTCACACAGGAATTCCGCATACAGTCGAATGATAGAAATTCGCGCCTGCAATGGACGGTCGGTTTCTTCTATTCCTTCAATCGTCAGCAAAGCGATGAGCAGATCATCGACCCGCAGTTGCCACAGTTAACCCAACTGCTGTGGGGCGAGGACATGTTGACGGCGTGGGGACAGAACCTGTTACCGGGCGGGGTCGACTACGACAACAACACTCGCGCCCACGACAAGCAGGAGGCTCTGTTTCTCGACGCCACCTACGCGGTCACCGACAAGCTGAAGTTGAACGTCGGCCTGCGATATGCCTGGACCAAGTTCGTATTCATCAACTCCAACGATGGTCCGCAGGACCTGTTGGACAGCGGCGGCGTGCCGGCGGTGTCGGCAGGCAACAAGAGTGAACAGCCGTTCACGCCCAAGGCGAGCCTGTCCTATCAGATCACATCCGACGATATGGTCTACGCCACCGCCGCCAAAGGCTATCGTATCGGTGGAGCGACGCCGCCGCTGCCGGTACAGGCCTGCGGAACCGGCTTCCCGACCTCGTACAACTCCGACTCGGTCTGGAGCTATGAAATCGGCACCAAGGATCGGTTCCTCGAGCGGAAACTGCAGATATCAACCAGCGCCTATTACATCCGCTGGTCGAATATTCAGCAGGCATTCTATGTCCCGGCCTGCGGCGTGCAATTCACCACAAATGCTGGGGAGGCGGTCAGCAAGGGTTTTGATTTCCAGGGTGACTGGCGAGTAACCAAGGCTCTCGAGCTGGACGCCAGCGTCGGCTACACGAATGCGCGCTTCAGCAAGACCGCGCTGGACGCCAACGGCGATACACTAAACGTCAACGGCGACTCGCTGGATGTCGTGCCGTGGACGTTTACGCTTGGGGCTCAATATAATTTCAACGTCGCCGGCCGTGATGCGTTCCTGCGCGCCGACTATGAGTTCAACAGCAAGCGGACGGCCCCGATCCCGAATGAGGACCCGAATACCGCGTTCTACGACGGCGGTCTCGTGCCCAATCCCGCGACCCATCTGGTATCAGCTCGCCTCGGCGTGAACCTGTCGAACTGGGACGTTGCGCTATTCGTCGACAACCTGCTGAACTCGCATCCGCAGCTCGACCTGACGCATCAGGATTCGGCAACCACGCTCTATGAAGCCCGCACCTTCCGACCGCGCACGGTCGGCCTGTCGGCGAACTTCAAGTACTGAGCCGAGCCAGTCCCCAAGAGCTTTCGCGTAAACATGACCCGGGCCAATTCCCTCGACGCATTCTGGATGCCGTTCACCAATAATCGCGGCTTCAAGGAGCAGCCGCGGCTGTTCGTCGGCGCCAAGGACATGCACTACGTCACGCCTGACGGCCGCAAGGTCCTGGACGCGACGGCAGGGCTTTGGTGCGTCAACGCCGGCCACGGGCGCGAACGGATCGTCGAGGCGATCCGCCGTCAGGCCGGGGAACTGGACTTCGCGCCGACGTTCCAACTGGCGCACCCGCTGGCGTTCGAGTTCGCCAACCGCATCGCTGCTATGGCGCCCGAAGGTCTGGACCAGGTGTTCTTCTGTAACTCCGGCTCAGAGGCGGTCGACAGCGCGCTGAAGATCGCGCTCGCCTATCAGCGGGCGGTCGGGCAGGGGACCCGCACACGGCTGATCGGGCGCGAGCGCGGCTATCACGGGGTCGGCTTTGGCGGCATCTCCGTGGGTGGCATCGTCGGCAATCGCCGATGGTTCGGGCCATTGCTGCCTGGGACAGATCATCTCCGGCACACCTATGATCCGGCCGGACCGCGCTTCGTCAACGGCCAGCCGCAGGACGGCGCCGATCTGGCCGACGATCTGGAGCGGCTCGTCGCGTTGCACGGCGCCGAGACCATCGCCGCGGTGATCGTCGAACCGGTGGCGGGGTCCACCGGCGTGCTGGTCCCGCCGGTCGGCTACCTGGAGCGTCTGCGCGAGATCACCAGGCGGCACGGCATCCTGTTGATCTTCGACGAAGTGATCACCGCGTTCGGACGCCTGGGCGCGGCGACGGCGGCGGAGCATTTCGGGGTGACTCCGGACCTGATCACCATCGCAAAGGGCCTGACCAACGCCGCCGTGCCGATGGGCGCGGTGCTGGTTTCGGGGGACATCTACAAGGCGGTGACGGAGGGCGCCGCGCCGGGCATCGAGCTCTTCCACGGCTATACCTATTCCGCTCACCCGCTGGCCTGCGCGGCGGGCATGGCGACACAGGAAATCTATGCGGAGGAAGGCCTGTTCGAGCGGGCGCGTTCACTCAGCGACTATTTCGGCGACGCCGCTCATGCGCTGCGGGGCGCGCGCCATGTGATCGATATCCGTAATCTTGGTCTGGTGGCCGGCATCGAGCTGGAGCCGCGCGCCGGCGCGCCGGGCGCGCGGGCGATGGCGGTGTTCCATCGCTGCTTCGACGAAGGCCTGCTGATCCGGGTGACCGGGGACATCATCGCGCTGTCTCCGCCGTTGATCCTGGAAAAGGCCCACATCGACGAGATGATGGACAAGATCGCCGACGTGCTGGCGAAAGTGGATTAGATCAGTTCGAGCGCAACGGCCGTGGCTTCGCCGCCGCCGATGCACAGACTGGCGACGCCGCGCTTCAAGCCGCGGTTCCGCAGGGCCGAGATCAGCGTGGCGATGATACGCGCGCCGCTGGCGCCGATCGGGTGGCCGAGTGCGCAGGCGCCACCGTTCACATTGACCTTCTCATGCGGCAGGCAGAGGTCGCGCATGGCGATCATCGCCACCACCGCGAACGCCTCGTTGATCTCGTAGAGATCGACGTCGTCGGTGGTCCAGCCTGCTTTGGCCAGGGCCTTGCGTATCGCGGGGACCGGTGCAGTGGCGAACAGGCCGGGCTCGTGGGCATGGGCGGCGTGGGATACGATGCGGGCGATCGGCGTCGATCCGCGCGCCTGGGCCGTCTTTTGCGACATCATCACCAGGGCGGCGGCTCCATCCGAGATCGAGGAAGCGTTGGCGGCGGTGATGGTGCCGTCCTTGGCGAAGGCGGGCTTCAGCGTCGGAATCTTTTCCGGCCGCGCCTTGCCCGGTTGTTCGTCGATGCTCACCACGGTATCGCCGCCACGGCCCTTGACCGTCACAGCTGTGATCTCACGCGCGAATGCGCCCGAGGCGATCGCCGCGTTGGCGCGCGACAGGCTCTCGATGGCGTAGGCGTCCTGGTCGGCGCGGCTGAACTGATAGGCCTGCGCGGCGTCCTCGGCGAAGGCGCCCATCAGCTTGCCCGGCGTATAGGCGTCCTCGAGGCCGTCGAGGTACATGGAATCCTTCACCACATCGTGGCCGATGCGGGCGCCGGCGCGGTGCTTGGCAAGCAGATACGGGGCATTGGACATGCTCTCCATGCCCCCGGCGATGATGATCTCCGCCGAGCCGATCGCCAGCGCGTCATGCGCCATCATCGCCGCCTGCATGCCCGAGCCACACATCTTGTTGACCGTGGTTGCGGCGACCGACAGTGGCAGGCCGGCGCCGAGAGCCGCCTGGCGGGCAGGGGCCTGGCCAAGGCCCGCCGACAGCACGCATCCCATGATGATCTGATTGACGTCCTCGCCGTTGACGCCCGCGCGCTCGACCGCGGCCCGCACCGCGCTCGCGCCGAGCTCCGGTCCCGCACAGCCGGCGAAGTCGCCCTGAAAACCGCCCATCGGGGTGCGGGCATAGCCGGTGATGACGATCGGATCGTGGGTCATGGTCAGTTCCTGGACAAACGCAGGGCCGCCCGCGCGGGAGCGGACGGCCAGGATCGTTTATATAGAGCCAATGCCATGATTGGCGAGTTGCCAGCGCGTGGAATGGTCCGCGCTTCCGGCGTCCGCGCCGTCAGTGAGGTTGCGGAACCGCCGCTATATTGCCTCCGGTCATTCCCGTACGAGCCTTTTCCGCGGTGCGTGCCCTGGCTTCCGCCTGAACCCTGGCCTGTTCGGCCGCCAGTCGTTGCCGCGCCTGCACAATGGCGGTGGCCTGCTGCTGGGCTCGCATGGCCTGGGCCTGGGCTTCAGCCTGCGCCCTGGCCTGAGCCTGGCCCTGGGCTTGCGCGCGGGCCTGTGCCGCGGCCTGTTCGGCCGCCAGTCGTTGCCGCGCCTGCTCATTGGCGATGGCCTGTTGTTGACCCCTCATGGCCTGGGCTTGCGCTTCAGCCTGCGCCCTGGCCTGGGCCTGAGATCGCGCGCGGGCCTGTGCCGCAGCCTGTTCGGCCGCCAGTCGTTGCCGCGCCTGCTCATTGGCGATGGCCTGTTGCTGGGCTCTCATGGCCTGGGCTTGCGCTTCAGCTTGCGCCCTGACCTGAGCCTGGCCTTGGGCTTGGGCGCGGGCCTGAGCCGCGATCTGTTCGGCCGCCAGTCGTTGCCGCGCCTGCTCATTGGCGATGGCCTGTTGCTGGGCTCGCATGGCCTGAGTCTGCGCTTCAGCCTGCACCCTGGCCTGAGCCTGGGCCTTAGATTGCGCGCGCGCCTGTGCCGCGGCCTGTTCGGCCACCAGTCGTTGCCGCGCCTGCTCATTAGCGATGGCCTGTTGCTGGCCTCTTATGGCCTGAGCCTGCGCTTCAGCCTGCGCCCTGGCCTGAGACTGGGCCTGACCTTGCGCGCGGGCCTGAGCCGCGGCCTGATCAGCCGCTATCTGCTGTCTGGCCTGCTGGGCCGCCAATGCCTGTTGCTGGGTGCGAGCCTGAGCTTGCGCCAAAGCCTGGTCCTGTTGCGTCACCAGGGCCTGTTGCTGGGCCAGGCTCTGCGCCCGCGACTGCTGCGAGGGTGGCGCATAATAGGCCGGCGGTTGTCCGTAGCCCTGACCGGCGAGGGGTGGCGGCCGGTTGGGGGCAGCTTGTGAGAACCGGTCGGCTTCCGCCTGGCGGATCTGGCGTTCAGCGCCCCAGCGCCCCGCCTCCTCGTTTGCGTACTGGTCGTGGTAGGCGCGCCATTCGCCGTCCCGCGCCTGCTGCTGTTCCCAGCGCGCCTGCTCGCGGGCATAGGCGTCGCGCCGGGCCAGCCAGTTGGCGCGCGCCACCGCTTCGCGCTGGGCGTTCAGCGACGCCTGATAAATCTCGCGGGCCCGCTGAAGATAGCGTGCGGCGAGGTCCATGCGCAGATCGATCTCCGCGGGCGGCAGCGGTCGTCCATAGCTGTCGTAGACGATCACCAGCTGGCCATTGTCGTAGCCATAGCTGTAGCCGCCGTCGCGAACCAGGAACGGCTGTGAAGCGCCGGGCTGGTAGTAATAGGTGCGCACGCCGTCCGCGAGCGGCTCGACGACCTGGCGCGCGTCGTCGCTGCTGCGCCAGACCCACGGGCGCTCTCCCTGATAGTCGTAGGTGTAGTCGGGCGGAGCGGCGCCGAAGGCCTTGCCCATCGCCGTCGCCCGGTCGAGATAGGCATAGCGCTGGCTCTGGTCGCGCAGATGGACGACGCGGACCGGCGGAGCAGCCGGCAGGGCGCTGGCGGCGGGGGCCGGTGTCAACGGGGTCGCGGCATCGGTCAGCGGCAGGGCGTCCGCCGGCGCCGGCGCGGCGGCGACCGGCTGGGCGGACTTGTTGCAACCCGCCAGCACAAAGGCGGCAAGCACGCCGGTCATCATCGTGGTGGCCAGACGAATCCTGGAATTGGTCGTGTTCATCGCGTGAACGCTCCTTGCACGTCGGTGCGGGATTGTTCCCCACCAACGTGCTCAGATTGATCTGGTTGCGGATGAACGGGGCCGGAACGTGCCGTTATCTGGCGTTCACCCGTGCGATCTCTGGTTCAAAGACCGTCAGGCGGGGCCAGACGACCCCGCAAGTGTGGTGGCGCAGCAGGACTCAAACCCGCGCCCGGCTGATTAACTGGCGTCAACCGGACTTTGATCAGCGGTCGAAATTTTTGGCTGAATGTTCCACGCTGAGCTGGATATCTGATTGGGAAACCTATTTAGCGCTAAGGTGGATTGCGGGCTGGATTGCTTGGTCACGGAATACTGACAGTCGCCTTTGAGTTTTAATGTATTAATTAGAGTTTTTCAGTAGATAAACGAAAATATCAAGTTATAAAACGGCTTTAGGAGTTGGAATGGTGGAATATGGGTCGTCCAATTGCGCTATATAAGCTCTTCAAAATATTAAAAATTCCAGGAAATTTACGATATGTCAGAGTTTGACACGAATATGACCGTTGATGACCGTCGTTATTCGACGTGACGAAAGCCATCGAACATGATGACGCGCTGCCAGTGACGCGTCGACTATGCGTCTGTCTGCTCGGTGCGACAGGCACGATCGGCCGGGCCACAGCCCGCGCACTACTACAACGTGGTCACGACGTGGTCTGTTTCGTTAGGCCGCGGGCGGGCATAGGCGGATCGCTAACGCCTGACGATATTTCATCAATGCAGCAAGGCGCCAGGGTCAAGATCGTCGAGGTAACGAATCCAGAGTCCCTTGCGCGGGACGGATTTTCGGGCGAGCGCTTCGATGCAGTTATTTCCTGCATGGCGTCACGCACCGGCGCGCCACGGGACGCATGGGCGATTGACTATCGGGCGCATGTCGACCTGCTGGCGCAGGCCAGGCAAGCAGGCGTCGGACAGTTTGTGCTGCTCTCCGCGATATGCGTTCAGAAGCCGGTCCTCGCGTTTCAGCATGCCAAACTGGCGTTCGAGAGAGAGCTTATGGAGTCGGGGCTGACCTACTCGATCGTCAGGCCAACAGCCTATTTCAAATCACTGTCGGGGCAGATCGATCGGGTACGGCGGGGCAAATCTTTCCTGGTGTTCGGGGATGGAACGCTGACCGCGTGCAAACCGATCAGCGACATGGATCTCGCCTGCTATCTGGCGGACAGTCTGGACGACGATCAACGATGGAATCAAGTGCTTCCAATTGGCGGGCCTGGGTCGGCAATCACGCCCCTTCAACAAGGTGAGTTCTTGTTTAGGCTACTAAATCGTCCGACCCGCTTTCAACGCGTGCCCGTCGCCATGCTTGACTGGATCATCGCCGGCCTGAGCGCGGCCGGACGGGTGGCGCCTTCATTGTTGCAAAAGGCGGAGCTCGCCAGGATCGGACGCTACTATGCGACTGAGTCGATGCTTTGGCTGAACCCCGAGACGGGCAGCTATGAGGCGGAATCCACCCCTTCGACAGGATCTGACACGTTGTTCGATTTCTATGCGTCTGTCGTCGCCGGCGTCGACGCGCCCGAGAGAGGTGATCACGCCGTCTTCTGAGCCAAAACTGGCATCGGCGCCCGCCTAGCGACCAAGTGTCAATGTGAATTGACGGACACACCGTTGATAGGTGTCAATTAATCATGGCCATCAAGATGGCGCGCACGTTCCAATATCGCAGCGGAGCTCAGGAACGCGTAACCGCCTGTTGCGCCGAGGGCGCGCCGGCCTGTCGGTTCGAAATGGATCTGGCCAAATAGGGCGCCACGGGCAACGTCAGTGCCGTTCAATAGGCCTACGATCATTGCGGTGGCATTCATCATGCAGGCTTTCGGTCGCCGCTTCTCACGCGCGGATTAAGCCGAACAATGGTGAAGTTCAGGAACGCCGCGAAGGACACCCAAAGCAGATAGGGGGCCAACAATAGCCCTGCCATCGGCGAGAGCGGAGCGAGGCCAAGGATCAACGCCAGTATCGACGCCCATAGAAACGGAACCTCGATGAGAGCCCAATCAGGGCGTTGAAGGTTGAAGAAGAGAGGACTCCAAAGGGCATGCAGGGCAACGTTCGCCGTGAATAACCCGATGATACGCCAATATTCGGAAGCGTCGGTCGCATGGGACCAGGCAAGCACGCCAGCCCAAGCAGCCAGGCTGAGGATCAGCGTCCATGCCGGTCCAAATGCCCAATCAGGAGGATTCCACGGCGGCTTGTTCAGTTGACGATACCACAAACCGACATTGGTCGTCAGTCCGCCCGCTACAAGCAGCAGCAGCGTGACAGAGACGGCGACGATGATTGGGAGATTCATTTCCGATCCTTGTGTCGCCAGTGGCAGGCGCTGACCACCGATGGCATATTATGCCAGCATTAAGGCGATTTTACCCCAATCAAATTCTTCTAGCAGGAGATCGGCTTCATGAAAATCTTCGTTTGTCGTGTAGAGGCTAGGCGATACGATACATCGAAGGCCTGCCCCTTTAGCCGCCAAAAGCCCGTTTCGTGAGTCCTCAAGCGCGATGCAAGCCTCGGGGGGCAACTGAAGAGTCCGCAAGGCCAGATTATAGACGTCGGGCGCCGGCTTCTTTTCGTCAACTTCATCGCCAGAGGCGATCGCGTCAAAAATTTGGTCCGCCGATTGATCGAAAAGCGCATGGCACAGCGCATCCACATTCGAGCGCGTCGTCGTTGTCGCTACAGCGAGACTTATCCCTTCCTCCCTTGCAACGGTCATGATTCGGTTGATTCCCGGGCGAGGTGCGACTTTCGCCTCGCGGATCAGGGCCGAGAATCGGGCAGTCTTGGCAGCATGGATTGCAGCAATCGTCTCGGATACCTGATCAGGATCAAGTCCTAAATCAGCTTGCAAATACGCCCTGATGCGCTCCTTGCCCCCCGTCGTCCGCAGCAGGCGGGCATAGATCTCGCGGCTCCATTTCCACCCCCTCAGTCGATCAGGCCAAATGTCGCCCACTTGCATAGAAACAAAGGTCTCGTTGAAACTTTGCCGATGGATTTCCTCGGTTTCCGCCAAGGTTCCGTCGACATCGAAAATGATCCCCGCGGAGGAGCGCCGAGCGGTGCTCAAAAGCGCGTGCCTAAAGATTCGCACGCCGGATCAACCGACGCCAAACTATGCGGGCGTATCACCGGACCTGCCCGCTGATGTGCTAAGTCCCCCACTAAACACCCGACTGGCGAGGATGTCCTGCGCCTCAATTGCCGAAAGAGTAGCCGCATCGATAGGGCCAGTGGCGGTGTCGAGCAGGCGATTGGCCTGCCGAAGTCTGGCCCGGTCAAGCGCATTGCGAATCGATCGGGCGTTGGCGAAGTGCGGCTGTTGGCGACGCACTTCGATATAACGCTCGAGCGCCGCGCGTGCGTCGGGCGTCAGGTGATAATTTCGCGCGCGCAATATCGTCTCGGCGATTAGCAGCAATTCGTCATTGGAATAGTCGGGGAAATCTATGTGATGCGCGATCCGCGAACGAAACCCGGGATTGCTGGTGAAGAAGGTTTCCATGCGGTCGGCGTAGCCGGCGAGAATGACCACCAGATCATCACGGTTGTTCTCCATCACCTGCAGCAGGATCTCGATAGCCTCTTGGCCGTAGTCTCGTTCGTTGTCGGGGCGATAGAGGTAATAAGCCTCGTCGATGAACAGGACGCCGCCCATCGCCTTCTTGAGAATTTCTTTGGTCTTGGGGGCGGTGTGGCCAATATACTGGCCAACTAGATCGTCGCGGGTCACCGACACCAGATGGCCTTTGCGGATATAGCCGAGGCGATGTAGCAGTCCGGCTATTTTCAACGCCACGGTCGTTTTGCCGGTTCCCGGGTTGCCGGTAAAGCTCATGTGTAAGGTCGGTGGCCCATGGGCCAGGCCCAGACGCTGTCGAGCGCGATCCACCAGCAGCAGGGCGGCGGTCTCGCGGATGCGTTGCTTGACCGGCTTTAGGCCGATCATGTCGCGGTCTAGCTCGGCGAGAATTAGCCCGACCCCGGAGTCCTGGAAATCCGCCGCCAGATCAACGAAGATCTCGGCGTCGGCCGGTGGCGACGGCGCACCGTCCGCGATCATGCTCATCGTGTTCAGCGATCGACGGTCAAGGTGATGTTGACAGTGCGGCTCGCGACCTCTGTGCGCGTCATTCTGAACGTCGGCTCGACCTTCGGGCGGTTGACGATGAACGACATCCGCACTGTCTCGAAACCGCGAGTCGAATCGAAGGCGTTGATGCGGATATAGCTCTCGCCATGCGCCTCGCGGCAGGCCTTCAGTTCGATCATCGCCCCCGCGGCGTCCTCCAGGTCGAACATCGGATTCCCGAACATCTCCCAATAGACGTTCCGGGGGTGGGGATCGTCCGTGTACTCGATGCCGATCGCCCAGTCGTTGCGTAAGCAGTACTCCAACTGGGCGAGGATCTGGTCATCGGTCAGGTCGGGAAGAAAGGAAAAGCAGCCTTGAGTGATGCGCACGGAATATCTCCCGGTCAGACGGCGACGGAGGGTGAGGGGATGAAGTCGGAGGTGTCGGTGGAGGTGTAGTTGAACGAGATGTCGCCCCAGGTATCGAGCGCGGCCCGCAGGGGCTGGCACCAGCGGGCTGCGTCGCGCAGGATTTCGGGTCCTTCATTGGCGATGTCGCGGCCCTCGTTACGGGCCAGCACCATGGCTTCGAGGGCGACGCGGTTGGCGGTGGCGCCGGCCTGGATGCCCATCGGGTGACCGATGGTGCCGCCGCCGAACTGCAGCACCACGTCATCGCCGAACAGGTCGAGCAACTGGTGCATCTGGCCGGCATGGATGCCGCCGGAGGCCACCGGCATGACCTTTTTCAGGTCGGCCCAGTCCTGGTCGAAGAATATCCCGCGGGGGAGATCGACCGTGTTGTGGGTCTCGCGACAGACATTGTAGTAGCCCTGTACGGTCATCGGGTCGCCCTCCAGCTTGCCGACCGCGGTGCCGGCGTGAATGTGGTCGACGCCGGCCAGGCGCATCCATTTGGCGATCACGCGGAATGAGATGCCATGGGCCTTCTGGCGCGTGTAGGACCCGTGGCCGGCGCGGTGCAGATGCAGGATCATGTCGTTCCGCCGGCACCACTCCGACATCGATTGGATCGCGGTGTAGCCGATCACCAGATCGATCATGACAATCACCGAGCCGGTTTCCTTGGCCAGTTCCGCCCGGCGATACATCTCCTCCATCGTGCCGGCGGTGACGTTGAGATAGTGACCCTTGATCTCGCCGGTTTCGGCGTTGGCCCGATTGACCGCCTCCATGCAGTATAGAAAGCGATCCCGCCAGTGCATGAACGGCTGAGAATTGATGTTCTCGTCGTCCTTCATGAAATCGAGGCCACCCTTGAGGCCCTCGTAGACCACCCGGCCATAGTTCTTGCTCGACAAGCCGAGCTTGGGCTTGGTGGTGGCGCCCAGCAGCGGGCGGCCGAACTTGTCCAGTCGCTCACGTTCGACGACGATGCCGGTGGGCGGACCCTTGAAGGTCTTCACATAGGCGACGGGGAAACGCATATCCTCCAGGCGCAAGGCCTTCAGCGGTTTGAACCCGAACACGTTGCCAATGATCGAGGCAGTCAGATTGGCGATTGAACCCTCCTCGAACAGGATGAGGTCGTAGGCGATGTAGGCGAAGTATTGGCCAGGTTGGCCGGGAACCGGATCGACCCGATAGGCTTTGGCGCGATAGCGATCGGCCGCGGTCAGTCGATCTGTCCAGACCACGGTCCAGGTCGCCGTGGAGCTCTCGCCGGCGACGGCGGCCTCGATCGGATCTACGCCCTCCTGCGGGGTGATCCGGAACAGGGCGATAATGTCCGTGTTCTTGGGCTCGTAGCCGTCATTCCAGTAGCCCATTTGGGCGTACTTCATCACGCCGGCGGCGTAGCGATGCTTTCCTCTGATCTCGGTCGTCGCGTCGTCCATCGGTTTGTCCTTGCTGGTTATGTCTAGGGGTCAGGCGGCCTTGACGCTTGCGGGAACGGAGGCCGGGTCGTAGGCGCCGCGGGCGTAGAGCCCATAGGCGCTAAGTTAAGAGGATTGGGAAGATTTCGGCTTGTAGCTTTCGCTTTCGGGGTGGCTCGCAGAGCGCCCTTGGCAGGCCATGATGACGGATGTGTTTGAGCTGTCGCTGTAGATCGCCCATGAGGGCCTGG
>JANXTX010000138.1 GCA_025352165.1 Caulobacteraceae bacterium
CACCGACGAGCTCGCCAAGGCCATCGACGAATTCTGTGAGGCATGGCATGAAACCGCCCACCCCTTCATCTGGCGCAAGCGCGAGGTGCGCGGCAGCCAAATCAAAAATACCATCTCTAATTTATCGGAATAGACACTAGCGTCACACGCGCGGGTCCAGCAAGGGGCAGATCGACCGGATGCCCTGTCGACCTCAAGTGGCGCTGACCGCTGATTTTGACCAATAGCCAGGCAGGGGGGCGCCGGATATCAGCGGCGATGATCAGTCCGCCGCCAGCGGTGCGGCGCCGTCCGTTCCCGGGGTCGGGCGCAGTACGAAGACCACCTGCATATCGAGCAGGGCGTGCAGGACCATGGCCGGGATCAGGTTGCCGCCAAGCAGGAACAGCAGGCCCAGAAACAGGCCGCCGATCGCCGTGCCGACCACGCCCTTGAAGCCCTGGTAGGTGTGGCCAAGGCCGAAGATCAGGCTCGATGTCGCCAGCGCGGCGGCCAGGGGGAGGGCGAGGGCTCCGTCGTGAAGCAGGCGGATCAGGAAGCCGCGAAACAGAATCTCCTCGCAGATGCCGGCGGAAATGCTGAGCAATAAGAAGGTCGCGCGTTCAACGCCGACGTTGGGCAGGATGCCTGGGATGGAGGAGAACGCCTGGCGCATGGCCGCCGCGTAGGCCGTCCGCCAGGGCGGGCCGCGCAAGCTCTGCAGCAGTGGGAGGAGGGCGACCAGGAGGTAGCCCGCGGTTACGGCGCCGATGGCCGGGACAGTGATGGTCGCCGCCGGCAGCCAGGCGGTGGGAGCGATAGGACTCTGAATGAGGGGCCCCCATCCACGGATCCAGATCGCGGCGGCGGTCAGGATCCACAAGACCGCGATGGTGAGCCCATACGCCATCAGTTTGCGTCGGGGGCCGCGGTCAGACTGGTAGGCCCGACGCTCCAGGGGTGCGGAAAGCAGGCCGATCACCGCAAGCCCGCTTGCGAGAGCGCAGGCGGCGAGAGAATGGCTGGACATCGGCGACTCCAAATGTAAACGTGAATATGCATTTACATTATGAAGTGTTGTCGTCAATCCTCGTCCGTGGCTGGACGCAAGTCTGCCTGGGCGACCATCTGATTCCCGGAGAAGTTCGAGCGAAATGAATCCAGTTTCACGAGCCCCGCTTCAGGCGCGAAGTCGGCTGACGACGGAGCAGCTGCTCGCCGCGACCCTCGCCGTGATCGAGGAGAAGGGCGTCGCCGGTGTCACCATTCCGGAGGTCGCGTTGCGGGCGGGGCTTTCTCCGGGCAGCGTCTACCGGCGCTTCGACGACAAGGAGGCGATGATCCGGATCGCTCTCCTGCGCTTTCTTGAAGCGTCGCGGGAAACCAACGAGGCCAGTCTCCCGTCAGGGCGACTTCTGGGGTTGACCCTGGAAGAGGCGCTGCTCGCGCTCTGCCGGGGACTGGTCGCCCAGTACCGCGGGCGCACGGGACTGCTGAAAGCCCTGGATCAATACCTTGAGGTCCAGGCAGATGCGGCATTCCGCGAACGTGCCGTGAGCCTGATGGAGGCCAACCTGCGGCTGGTGACCGGAGCGTTGCGCCCCTTCCACGACCAGATCGCGGCGGCTGATCCCGAATGGGCCATCACATTCGCATTGCTAAGCGCCATCACTCTGATCGAAGCGCACAAGCTGCACGACTCGCCAGTATGGCGCCGCATTCTTCCGCTCGACGACAACGCTCTTGCGGCGGAAACGGCGCGCGCGATGACAGCCTATCTCACCAAGGCGTCACAGTAGTCGAAAATACGTCGGTGGGACGCCAAGCCGAACGACAGCCAATAAAGCGGAATTGGAATGGCTTGGCCTTCCCATGAAACGCCAGGACCACCTACCGCGTACGAGCAGCATGGAGACGTGTTCCCATCAATCGCTTGGCGGACTAAAAGCATCTGGCGCGAACGGAATGAGATCAGGGTGAATTCCAGCGAATTGCGCGACACACGTTCGCGCACACCGAGGAACCCAACTCCGACCCCATTGCCATCATGGCTTCGCGACGGAGGAGATTGAAATGATCAAGAAAATCGCGGCCGCAGCATTGTTTGTGGCGTGCCTTTCCAGCGGCGCTCAGGCCCAGTCCGTCAGCCCCTTCGTAGGAGAAATCTGCACCTTCTCCTTCTCGTTCTGCCCCGTCGGCTGGCTGCCCACCGACGGACGGTTGCTATCGATCAGCCCCTACAGCACCTTGTTTAACCTGATCGGTACGAAGTACGGCGGAGACGGCGTGTCCACGTTCGCCCTGCCGCAGACCAAAGTCGTGCAGACCGTCAACAAGGTCAAAATGACGCAGTGCATCGCCTACCTGGGTGTTTACCCGAGCCAAGGGTAGGAGCAGGTCATCAGTGAATGGGTCGACGGAACGCCCCGTCGGACTAAGTCGTTGATAGGGCGTCCAGGCCGTGCGCGTCCCCGATGCCTTCCGAACCAACGGAACGCGCGACTACTGCACGAGTTGGATCATCACCTCGTTCCGCCGCATGAACCACAGGGTCCACGGCGGGTCGTACTGGGCGAGCGACACGGGCCCGATGGCATGCTGACGGTGCGCCTGAACGAACGCCATAAGCTCCGCGGTCCTGGCGACGACGTTGGCGCTGCCCGCGATCCCTGAGAACCGGATGACGGCAAAGCGCGCCGGCGCGACATTTCTCAGCGTGATTCTCAGGTCGTTCGGTTCAGGCAGCGTCGCGAGCGAATACTTGCTTGGCATGGTGAAGCGAACCACCCATGCGCCATTCGATGCCGTTTGAGTCACCGGTGCGGTCATCGCAATCTGTTCGCCGACGGGCTGCTGGGTCACCGGGGCAGTCATGGCGATGCTCTGATGGCGCTTGTTGCCGCCGAAGATGTAGCCGGCCAGCAGGCGAAAGCCCTTGTTCGCCGCGTCGTTCTGGTCGCCGGTGACCGTAACCTCGGCCGCGACAGCCGCCTGGTAGTCGCGGATTTCGATGTCGCCCTCGTGCAGCGAGACGGTGAACTTCGGCTCTTCGATGGCCATTGCCGGGGTTCCCGTAACAGTGAAAGCGATGAAAAGGCTCGCGAGCAGCAGCAAGGCCAATGCGCCGTTGCGGCTATAGCCGTTCCTGAAAGTGCAATGCGAATTGGACATGATTTGCAGAACTACCTCCTGCGCAACATGGTTGGGAGCCTCGGGATTCACTTGTGGGATATAGAGGCAACAGGCCGGCTGCCGGAAGGTGGCCAAATCCAGCTTTGACCTTGGTTTGGCCAGTGCGTCGCTCATGGGTGGGTTGGTATCATCGCCCGGCGGCGGGCGGTACGGCGATGGCCATCGAGGATGGCGCGGGCCGCGAGGCGTTGCGCGTCGACCGCGGTCCCGTTGATGGTGTGGGCGCCGGTGGCGTCCTCATACTGGAAATACCCCTTGGGACGCACGCCGAACGGGCTGAGCGGCAGGTTGAGGAAATTGGTCGAGGTGGACCCGCCCGGCAGGCCGAACCAGGCCTTGGTGACGAAGTTCGAGACGGTGACTTTATCGACCACATAGGTATCGCTCTGGGTGGGGTCGCAGACCTCAAGATCGTAGCTGACCGTCTGGACCGGCGCGCCAGTACCGGGAAGCGCGGCGTCGGGAGGGGCGGGGCCAGTAGCCTTGATCACCAGGGTCGGGTCGGCCAGCATCTCCAGCACCTCGTGCGAGAGCGTACACGACCAGGTCTCGCCGTACTTCGCGCAGACATCCAGATAGATGAACGCGTATGGCAACTGGCCGTTGTTCTGCGCGTGGTAGCCGAACACCCCGTCCATGCCGAGGGTCGGGTCATCCGACGCATCGCCCACATAGATCACCGCATCGCTGGCGGCGTCGATGTTGGCGGCGCCGTCGTTCAGGGTAATCCGCGTCGCCTTCAGGTTGGCGCCCGCGCCCCATTCCGGCTGGAAATCGCGCCTCGCCTGCAGGCCTATCGCGGCGACGGCTGCCGAGAAGGTGGCGTCGTCGATCGCTGTCGAAAGGTTGGCGATAGTGACCGACAGCGCCGATCCCTTTGTGGCTGTCGCTGTCGGCGGGTTGGCGGCGGCTGTGGCCGCCGCGGCCGCCGTGGGACCGGCCGCGAACGCCGAGCGGATCTGGTTGAAGGCATAAGGTAGGAACATCGCCGCGCCGACCAGGAAGAATATCTGCACACTTGATATCAGCGGCCTGATGTCGCCAATCGCCGTGAACGCCTTGAAGATGATGATGTTGGCCATCGCCCAGAAAAACGAGGTCATGATCACCGCGCCCACCAGTCCGGTTACCCGGCTGTAGCTGGTGGTGTCGTCAGAGCCGCCGATCGGGCTCTTTTCCTTCAGCGCCTGGGTAAGGTCGGTGATGAATGGCAGTCGTCCCAGCAGCACCGAGACCGGCACATTGAGCACGATAAGGGCGATGGCGGCGGTAATAATTGAAAACGGCGTCATCGGCATGCGTCAGGTTCCGTCAGCCGTGGCGCCCTTCAGGTATTCGAGCAGTTCGAGCCTCTGAGCCTCGGTGAGTTTGCCGACGCCATAGTCATGCCCCTTGTTGGAGTTTCCAGGCAGGGACGTGTCGAACACGAAGCTGTTGCCGGCCGCGCCCGGGCTGGTGTCGTAGCCGACATTCTTCGGATCATAGGCGCGGGCGCCCACATGGAACGTCTTGGGTCGGTCGGCCGGCGCCTGCAGCAACGCATACAGGGTCGGCACCGAGCCGTTGTGCAGATACGGAGCGGTCGCCCAGATGCCTTCGAGCGGCCGCGCCTTATAGGCCATCAGCGGCTCGCTGGCGTTCTGCAGGCAATAGTTCAGGCGCTGCTCCTTGGCCGTCAGCGGTATGGCCTGGGCGTGGGGAAGGGACACGGGCGGCAAAGGAGTCACCCCGAAGATGTTCTTGACCGTCGAATCGATCAGTTCGCCCTTCTTGTTGATAAGCGCGCCGGTGACGGCGGTGGTCAGCAGGGCCCTTACCGGCGCCTTGGCCGCCAGCGGATCGCCCTTGATATAGCTGGCGGGAACGCCGGTCAGGGCGCCGCTGGCGCCAGTGTAGGCCCAGGTGTTGCAGGCCATCCATTCGTCGGTCAGGTTCGCCTTGCCCAGCTTGGCGAACGTCACAATCGTCTCGTAGTCGCCCTGCGGGAGATGGGACGTGTGGCAGCCCGCGCAGTGCGTGGTGAACAACTGCTGGCCGGCCTGGACGACCTCTGTGGGTGTCAGTTTGTGTCCGCTGGCGTCGGTGACGTCGACGGCGCCGCGCGCGCCGAACGCTTTTTCCGGCCACTCTGGCGGTTGCAGCCTGGTCAGCAGCACCTCGATGTCGTTGAGCGTCGACACCCGCGCCGTCGAGGGAAAGCCGGTGAAATCGCCTGGATGGGCGGGCGGCCTGATCACCACTTCGCCGAACACGCCAAGCACCTCGCCGGTGTTGCGCCCCACCGCCCCGAAGTCGGTGGCATTGATGCCGACCGGCAGCTTGCTTGTTGTGACGATGCCGTCCCATTGCAGGTGCGCCTGCCTGGCGATGTTCCACAGGTGCGGATAGCTGACTGGCGCGTCGGAGGGATTGGGCGTCGGCTGGGGCGCACCGCCGAACAACAGGATACGGTTGTAGATGTGGCCGACCGCGTCGACCCGGCCATAGCCATAGCGAAGATCGGTCTTGTTGAGCGCGTCGGTTTTCGCCTCCCAGTCGATCAGGCTGTTCAGGGCGGTGAGCAGCCGCGCGCGGCTGTCAGCGTTGTCTCCGGCGGCGCCCAGGACCGAGGTGGCGAATCGGTTCCAGCGTCCATTGTCCGCCCCGCCGACGGCGGAATCCCGCGTTTCGACCAGCGACTTGTCGATCGCCTCGATGAAGCTCTGATAGTCGAACAGGCTTGGCGCCCCGTCGACCGTCATGTCCTGACCAGCGTAGCTGATCCGAGCGGTGTGGCAGGCCGCGCAATTGAGGCCAACCCAGTCGACAGGGTCCTGGCTTGCGGGCTTGCCGTTCCAGTGCAGGCCGGTGTGGGGAAAACCGCTGTCGTCGGCGATTCTGTCGACCGCAAAGCCGATCGGCAAACTTGCGGCGCCCCACGGCTGCAGAATCCGGAATGTCGCCAGGAAGGCCGGGTCGTTCACTTTGGCGGACGCCGCCGAGCCGGGCTGCTCAAGGGCCTGGAACCACGACAGCGGCATCAGCCGCGATCCCTGGTCGGTGTTGTACCAGGCTTGTCTCTCGGTTTCGGTCCAACCCTGCGTCACGGGGCCTTTGCCTGGTGTGCTGCAACTTGAAAGCAAGCCCGCAGCCAGACCGACGCTCAGCAATGGCGCGCAAATCGCCAATGCGGTTGAACTTCCTGGGCGCCAATTGAAACCTGGCATCGTGTCACCCTTGATCCGAAGGGGGAGCGTGTCACCATTGCGTCGACTCTGCAATCGGCAAGGCAATTGACGGCGCCGCAGCCCGTCAGCCGCCGTCCGTTTGGGCGAATATCCCGAAGCTGCGCATGACGAACTCGCCTTGCACCGCTCTCAGCAGGCGTGACGCCGTTGCCTGGCGACGAGCAGGGTCGGGGAACACCAGCCGGGATGCAATCCATTGCTGCATTGCCGCAGCTATCTGGGCTCCAATCGTTCGGAAGAGCTGGTCGCCACGCGCGGAGAGGGCGGCTGTCTCCAACCATAGGCACATGTATGGCCGGAATTCCTTCGACGCGATCAATTTCAGAAGCTCCGATCTGACTTCATCAGGAGACGAGGGCGTTGGCGACATCTTTGATTGCAGCAGGTCGGATATTCGTCCGATCACTCTTTGTAGGGCTGCCGCGAGGATCGCTTCCTTGTCCTTGAAATAATAAAGAAGCATCCGGTCACTGGTGCCGACGGCCGCAGCCAAAGGGCGAAGGCTCGCACCGATCAATCCCTCGGCCAGCAGAAAATCCGCCAGTCGATCGGCAATCTCCCGGCGCTTTGCGTCTGCCCTGGTCACCCGCCGTTTCTAGCATAGCGGGATCGTGGGGCAACTGGCTGTAACCCATGCTTGTCTTCATCGGCGCGGGAATTTGGGGGTCGGACTAGCGGACGTTGCTCATTTTCCGGCATCGTCAATTGTCGGGTTCGCCAAACCGTCTTAGCTGGTCGGAGTGGCACATATTCTCGACCATCCCCAGTGGCAGGCTCTGACGACCGAGCATGCGCGGTTTGCCCGCCGGATCGGTGATGCGGCCACCTATTCGGCCGACGTTTCGGCCATGTCTGGACTGGCAAATCCGGATGATATCGAAGCTTGGCGGAATCTTGCCGAGCTTTTGGGTCCGGGAAATTTCGCGATCCTGATCTTTTCGCAACAGCCTCCGCTGCCCGACTTCGTGCGCCCTCTGGCGCGGCGCGACCTGTTGCAAATGGCGGGTCCGGTCGAGCCGCCGGCGTTGTCGCCCGAGCCCCATGAGCTTGTCAGGCTGGGGCCTGCTGACGGCCAGGAGATGGTGGCTCTCGCCGCGCGGACCGAGCCAGGACCGATGCTGTCGCGGACTGTCGAAATGGGAGACTATTGGGGCATCCGCCGGGATGGCGTGCTGGTGGCGATGGCCGGTGAGCGTCTGCGCCTGACCGGCTGGACCGAGGTCAGTGGAGTCTGCACCGACCCGGAATTTCGAGGGCAGGGCCTTGCCCGCTACCTCGTCGCCCGACTTGTCCATGACATGCTGGCGCGCGGCGAACGCGCTTTCCTGCACTGCGAACTTGCCAATGCGTCGGCGATCGCACTTTACGAAACGCTAGGCTTTACCCGCCGCGCCGAGTTGGCGCTGACCGTGGCCGGGTTCGGCGGTTCTCCAGCTTCAAGTTAGGATCTTCGCGATGCAACTCGCCAAGCCGCGCTTCGACATCGGCCTCGCCACCAACAATCTGGAAGCGATGCTGCGGTTCTGGCGGGAGGACGTCGGCGCGTCGTTCGATCATCTTTTACCGATCCGGCGGGGCATGGACCAGTACCGGCATGACCTGATGGGCTCGGTGCTCAAGATCAATCATATGATCGATCCGCTACCAGAGACTTCGCCGAGCGGGTACCGCGAACTGCTCATCGCGCGCGAAGGGCTGACCGAGGTCAGGCGGTTGGTCGACCCGGACGGGAATCGCGTGAGTTTGGTCCCGGCCGGAGAAGAAGGCGTCATCCAGATCGGCGTACGGCTCATCGTGCGTGATCTCGCGGCTGGGCGCCGGTTCTACGCCGACGCGCTGGGCCTGGCCGAGGACAAACTGCGGGGCGCCGTGTCGTTCCGGGCAGGCGAGGGGGTCGTGATCCTCGATCAGGCCGACGATGCGCCACTCGACGCACCCTTCGAGGGGGGTGGGTGGCGCTACATCACCTTCCAGGTGTTTAGCGTCGACAGCGAACACGCGCACGTCCTTGCCCATGGTGGTCGCGAAGCAATGGCGCCGGTCACCCTTGGCAAGACCGCGCGGATATCAATGGTCAAGGATCCGTCCGGAAACTGGATCGAAATCTCCCAGCGCGCCTCGATCACGGGAAGCCTGGAACCACGCTAGCGGCAAATTGAGCGACGATGAAAATCGCGTGTTGACTCGTACCGACCGGTTGGTATGTTTTTCGTGTGGCGAAAAAGCTAACCCTTCCCGGGAAAACCGAAAATGCGCGGATCAGGCTGCTGCAGGCGGCTCTGAAGATGATCCGGGCGCAGGGCTATAGCGCAACTTCGGTTGACGAACTGTGCGCCGGGGCTGGTGTAACCAAGGGCGCGTTTTTCCATCATTTCGCCAGTAAGGAAGCTCTGGGTGTCGCCGCGGCCGACTATTGGTCACAGACCACTAGCGAACTTTTCGCCGGGGCGCCTTACCACCGGCACGCTGACCCGCTCGACCGTGTGCTCGGCTACATTGATTTTCGCGCCGGGTTGCTGAATGGCCCGCCCGAGGCGTTCACCTGCCTGGTGGGAACTATGGTGCAGGAGGCATTCGGCTCCAGCCCGGCGATCCGCCAGGCCTGCGAGGCAAGCATCTGCGGTCATGCCGCACGTCTGGAAGCCGACATCGGCGAAGCCATGGAGCGATACGGCGTGAGCGGGTTTTCTATCGCGTCGTTGGCGCTTCACACCCAGGCGGTGCTGCAGGGCGCCTTCATCCTGGCAAAGGCGCGCGGCGGCCCAGAGATCGCCCGCGACAGCGTAGACCACCTGCGTCGCTACCTGACACTACTGTTTTGTCATCCCGATCCTGCAAGGAGCTAGATCCGTGTCCGACACCATCAGTCATTTAATCTGGTACGAGTTGATGACCAGCGACATCGATGCCGCCGCGCGTTTTTATGGCGAGGTCGTTGGCTGGTCGGTGGTCCCCAGCGGCCAGCCCGGCCAGGACTATCGGCAATGGAAGGCCGGCGATCTGGCGATCGGCGGCCTGATGGCCATTCCACCCGATGCCGCCGCCCATGGCATGCGCCCGCTCTGGGCCGGATATCTGAATGTCGACGATGTCGACGCAGCGGTCGAGCAACTGGTGGCCGCGGGCGGCAGTGTGCATGCGCCGCCATGGGACCTCCCGGGCGTTGGCCGCATGTCGATGGTCGCCGATCCACAAGGGGCGATGTTCTACGTGATGTCGCCGATCGGCAACGGGCCGAGCCCGTCGCATATGCCTGGAAAGCCCGGGCATGGCGGATGGCACGAACTGCACACCACCGACTGGCGTGGGGCGCTCGACTTTTATGCAAGCCAATTTGGCTGGGGGCAGTCGGAGGCGCTGGATATGGGCGCCATGGGTACGTATCTCCTGTTCAATACCGGTGGCGATGCGGTTGGCGGTGTGATGAACAGCCCTGACAACTTCCGCCCGCTTTGGCTTTACTACTTTAATGTCGAAAACATCGACGCCGTCAAGGACCGTGTCGAGGCTGCGGGGGGCGAGGTTTTCCAGGGTCCGCATCAGGTGCCTGGCGGTAGCTGGATCATCCAGGCGCGAGACCCCCAGGGAGCGATGTTCGCTCTGGTCGGGCCGAGGGCGACGTGAGGGCCATGTCGCGGATAGCTCCTTGTCTTTGGTTTGACGGGAAAGCGGAGGAAGCAGCGAGCTTCTATGTTTCGCTGTTTTCCGACGCGGAGATCAGCACGGTATCGCGATATGGCGCCGGAGGCCCGTACCCGCGGGGAACCGCATTGTTGGTGGAGTTCACGTTATCTGGCCAGCGCTTTCAGGCGCTCAACGGAGGGCCGCACTACAGCTTTACACCGGCAATATCTCTGTCCGTGTCGTGCGCCGATGCCGCTGAGGTCGACCGCTATTGGGAGGCCCTGGCTGCGAATGGCGGCATCGAAGGTCGTTGCGGCTGGCTCACAGACCGCTTTGGGGTGTCCTGGCAGATCGTGCCTGAGGGGCTCGGCGCGCTCATGTCCGACCCTGATCCGGAACGGGCGCGCCGGGCCACGCAAGCGATGATGGCTATGACGAAACTCGATCTCGCCGCCATGCGCGCGGCCGCGGATAGGAACTCGGACTGAGGCAGCCACCTCTACTCGGCGGCGACAGGCGGCGGTCCTGATTTGGCGCCCGGCCTGGATTGCACACCCCATCCCGGTCGTTCCGCGCGCACTGTTTCCACGGCCTTTTCCCAAAACGCGGGGTTGCCGGCCATGAACTTTATGTTGAAGTGGTCGGCATTGCGAGACTTGAGAACTTCCACGCCCTCGGGGCCCGGCACATACGCATAGGCGCCGTTTGGCGGGACGAAGAAACCATCGCCCGCGCTCAACGTCTCGGTTCCCAGCGTCAGCGATCCGGCGACGATATAGTAGAGGCAGTCTGCATCGTGGCTGTGCCGGGGCAGGGGAAGCCGCTGCGGAACCATGCATGCGGATCAGAGGGCGGAAAAGGGTGTCGATATCGAGCAGATTGAAGACGCGGACCTTGCTGGCGTTAGGGTCGAGAACCGGCGTGAAGGACGGCACGCCGCGTCGCTCGCTCTCGTGCGCCGCCGCCCACAGACGATCAAGGGCGTCGTCAGTTTCGCCGCGGCCCAGAATGTCATTGAGCACGCACCAGCCGTCGGTCCGCAGCTGGTCTTTGGCGGTCGCCAGATCGCGCGCGGTTGTCTTGCCGACAATCCTCGGCGCCTCCTGCGTTTCCTCGGTCCGATCTTAGCCGGAATGGCCAATTTTTGAAACGCATTTCAAAAATGTCGACTTGTGATGACCGCTCGTGGCGGACCGCGAATGGCGTGCGGGCGACGAGAAAATCCGCGACGCGTTTTGTTTTCCGGCTATGAGAGATGCGACTCGGCAATCCGCCAAAAAGCGGTGGCCGGAATGCGCGGCCATAGGGGAGCAAACATGAGACCTTCGGGAAATTTTAAAGGGCTCATGGCTGCTAGCGGCCTGCTGTTCGCAACGGCGGCTGGCATCGCGTTTGCCGCTGACCCGGAGGCGGCGCCCAAGGCATTCCATGACGCCTACAAGCCTCCCACCTACGAGCTCGATCCCGTGGCCGCCAAACGGGGAGGCGAAGTCTACAACGGTGTCTGCGGCGCCTGCCACGAACAGGGGCTGAACCGGGCGCCCCAGCGCTATATGATTTCTCTGATGACGCCGGAATCTATCCGTCGCGCGCTCACTGATGGTGTGATGCGTGGTCAGGCCGCGGCAGCCAACCTGAGCGCCAGCGATATCGATGCTGTGGCGCAATACGTTGCCCATCGTTCTCTGGGCTCCTCCGTCCGGCCACCGCTGATGTGCGCGGCGGGCGCGTCGAGATTTGATGATGCCGAGCCGCCGGTGCTCGCCGGCTGGGGGCTTTCGCAAGGCTCGACCCACACTATTCCGACCCGCGTCGCCGGGATTGATCGCGCCAATGTCGGCAGCCTGACCCTGAAGTGGGCGCTCGCCTATCCCAACGCGATCCGCGCACGCTCACAGCCGGCTCTGGCCGGCGGCGCGATCTTTGTCGGCAGCCATGACGGCACGGTGTTCTCGCTCGATCGCAACACCGGTTGCGCGCGCTGGACATTCGTCGCGCCGGCCGAGGTCAGGACCGGCATCGTGGTTTCGCCCTGGAAGGCCGGCGACGCTGCCGCGAAGCCTCTGGTGTATTTCGGCGACATCATCGGTGATATGTTCGCGCTGGATGCCCGTACTGGTGCGATGGTCTGGAAGGCGCGCCCCGATGCGCATCCCAACACCACGATCACGGCCGCGCCGGTGGTGAGCAACGGACGCGTCTACGTCGCCGTCTCATCGCTGGAAGAAGGCAGGGCAAGCAATGCCGCCTATCCCTGCTGCACATTCCGTGGGTCAGTTGTCGCCTACCGCGCGACGACTGGTGAAAAGATCTGGCAAACCTATATGACCGACCCGCCGACCGAACGGGGAACCACGGCGGCCAGCGTAAAGATCTACGGGCCCTCCGGCGTAGCCCTATGGGGCTCGCCGGTGGTCGACCTGAAACGAGGAAAGTTGTTCATCGCCACGGGCGACAACTATTCGACCCCCTCGACCAGGACCAGCGATGCGTTTGTGGCGATGGATCTGACCACGGGTAAGATCGCCTGGGTCTATCAGGCGCGCCTGTCTGATGCCTGGAACGGATCCTGCGACGCGATTAACAAGTCTAACTGCCCGGCCGAGAATGGACCAGACTATGATTTTGGCGCCGGCGCGATCCTGGTTCACGCCAGCAACAGTCGCGACTATCTGGTGGCAGGCGCCAAGTCGGGCATGCTGTTCGCGGTCAATCCCGACACCGGAAAGCTGGTCTGGAAGGTGCGCGTCGGCAGAGGCGGTGTTGTCGCCGGCATTCACTTCGGCATCGCCGCGGCAGGCGACACGGTGTTTACCCCCGTCAGTGACGCCCCTGACGGTCGCTCATATGACATCCCGGCCCGACCGGGGATGTACGCGCTGGATGTGAAAACCGGTCACTTCCTGTGGAAGGCGCCATCGGCCGACGTGTGCGCGGGCAAGCGCTACTGCCACCCAGGCTATGGCGGCGCCATCACCGCCACGCCGCAACTGGTGTTCGGCGGGGCCAACGATGGCCATCTCCGGGCTTACGACGCCACCAACGGTCACGTGCTTTGGGACTATGACACGGAGCATGAATATCAGGCAGTCAATGGTGCGCTGGCGCATGGCGGCTCGATGGGCGGCGGCGCCGCGCCGATCGCCTACAAGGGCCTGCTGATCATGAACTCAGGCTATGGCTTCGTCGGTGAAAAGAACGGCGATGTGCTGCTGGTTTTCGGGATTAAATAGCAGAGTTACCCAGCTTCCACGGTTCCCTTGACCTGGATCAAAGAAGGCGCGTCGCACTCCTCGCATAAAAAACCGGCAGGCTTGCCTTTTTTCCGGGGCGTCGGGGTGGGCTGATAAGGGCCCCGCTGGTGAGGAAAACAGACATGAAGGTCGAGTTCATGCCGCGCGGCGACCAACCGGGAACGCGCAAGACCTATAAGGAAGTGATCAAGAGCGACGCCGTACCGGCGCCGGACTGGCTGATAGCGGATTCGATCCCCGATCTCGGGTCGGATCCTGTCCCGGCGACCAACTACACATCACCGGAAATTTACCAGAAGGAGATCGAGAAGGTCTGGCTGAAGTGCTGGCAAATGGCCTGTCGCGAGGAGGAAATTCCCAACGTCGGCGACTATCATGTCTATGAAATCTGCGGCTACAGCCTGCTGATCACCCGCAGCGCGTCTGATGAAATCAAGGCGCTCTACAACGTCTGCCTGCACCGTGGACGCAAGCTGGAGACCAGCGACGGATGCAAGCGTCGCTTCCGCTGCGCCTACCACGGCTGGGAATGGAACACGGACGGCACCTTCCGTCACAATCCCTGGGGTTGGGATTTCCCGCAGTGCAAGCCCGAGGACCTCACACTGCCGCAGGCCAAGGTCGGCCGCTGGGGCGGGTTCATCTTCATTACGCTCGACCAGGACGCCCCGCCGCTGGAAGCGGTGCTGAAGCCGATCCCCGAGTACTTCAAGGACTACCACTTCGAGGACCGCTACATCGCCCTTCACGTGGCAAAGAAGTATCCCGCCAACTGGAAAGCGGCGGCGGAGGCCTTCATGGAAAGCCATCACAGCATCACCACCCACCCGCAGTTCCTGCCTTGGCTGGCTGATGTCGCCTCGGGCTATGACGTCTTCACCGACTACACATCTCGGCAGCTGACCGCGATGGCGATCCCGAGCTCGTTCATCGACAGCTCGAGTTTCACCCAGACTGAAATCTTCAACCAGATGATGCAAAGCAATGGTCGGCTTGGCTATGACGAGATCGTCGAGGTGCCGGAAGGGATGACCGCCCGGTCCTACGCGGCGCGGGAGCAACGCAAGTCGCTCACCGCCGAGGACGGTTACGACTACACCAACTGCTCCGATGCCGAGATGCTCGACCCGATGCTCTACAACGTGTTTCCGAACATGTCGTTCTGGGCGGGCTATACGCCGAACATCACCTATCGCTGGCGTCCCGATGGCGTCGATAGCTCGATCATGGATATCTATATCCTCAAGCGCGTACCCAAGGGCGCTCCGCGTCCCCGGCCCGCGCCGGTGCATTGGCTGAACGATGATCAACCCTTCACCTCGGCGCCTGAATTGGGCGCATTGGGCGGGGTGTTCGATCAGGACATGGCCAACCTGCCATTCGTTCAGCAGGGCCTCAAAATGATGGGCAAGGACATACCCGTGCAGTTTGGATTGTACACGGAGATGCGTCTGCGCCGTCTGCACCAGACGCTGAAGGAGCACCTGGAACGGTAAACGATCGCGTGCGGCGGCTTTACATAAGTTTACAAAGTCGCCGTACGCCAGAAACGCTGCTCGTCCATTGTGTAATTCGACGCTGCGGACGATGCCTTCGCATCGAACTCCTGGACGGCGGAAAAGGACCATGGATGATGACTGATCCGATCAAGCAGACAACGAAATCTCCCCTTCGGCGCTGGATTGCGCCGATTGCGCTCGCCGGCGCCTTCATTGGCGGCGGCGTGACGCTTCCGATCCTGGCGGCTCAGGCCCAGGATGCCGGTATGCACGCCATGATGGGTGGGCCCGGTCACGGCGGCATGCACGCGATGATGATGGGTCACATCGAGCAGATGCTCGACAAGGTCGGCGCAACGCCCGAGCAAAAGACCAAAATCGAGTCGATCCTGCATGCGGGCTTTTCATCGATGAGCGGTGCACATGATGACATGCAGCAGACGCACGCGCGCCTGCACGCCCTGCTGACCGCTCCGACCATCGATCGCAATGCTCTGGAGCAACTGCGCGCCGCCGAGGTCGCGCATATCGATCAGGCGAGCCGAAAGATGGTCAACGCGATGGCCGATGCGGCGGAGGTCCTGAGCCCCCAGCAGCGGGCAAAACTCGCGACGCTCATGCAGGCGGACCACCCGCCGTCTTGAGTTCGGAAGGCCCAACGCCGTGGCAGGCCGCTGTTCGGCGGCTTGCCATCTGCGCAATGCCGGTCCAAGCGGCACCATGCCGACGGTCCCACGGTTGGCGTGATGTTGTTGAGGCATGACCGACCGCTTTCTGATCATCGATGACGATACCCGTCTCGGCGAAATGTTGCGGGACTATCTCAACGCGACCGGGGCCGCTGTCGAAGCCCGCCTGACAGGTCAGGCTGGCATCGACGCCGCGGTTCTGGCCCGGCATGGCGGACGCGGCTTCGACGCGATCATCCTCGATGTTATGCTCCCCGACATCAATGGTTTCGAGGTCTGTCGCAGATTGCGCGCGCAACTGGACGTTCCCATCCTGATGCTGACCGCGCGCGGCGAGGATACCGACCGTATCGTGGGTCTTGAGCTGGGTGCGGACGACTATCTCCCCAAGCCGTTCAATCCACGCGAGTTGCTGGCCCGTCTGCGTGCGATCCTGAGGCGTCGGCGCGATTCTGGCGAGGCGTCGTCCGCCACGCTGCGTTTCGGCCGCCTTGAGATCGACACCGGCGCGCGAAGCGTGCGTATCGATGGAGAGGCGAAATATATCACGGCCTATCAGTTCGATCTGCTCGTCGCGCTCGCCAGAAACGCTGGCCGGGTGTTGTCCCGGGATCGGCTGATGGATCTGACCAGAGGCGAGGAACTGGAAGCATTCGACCGATCGATCGACGTGCATGTTTCGCGTTTGCGCGCCGCGCTTGAGGATTTGCCCGCACAGCCGCGTCGGATCATCACGGTCCGAGGTGCAGGTTATGTCTTTGCCCGGGCGCAGGATCAGGACTGAAATGAAAGGCACGGTTCGACGAGGATTGTTCTGGCAAGTGTATCTGACCCTGCTGGGTAGTCTCTTGCTCCTGTCCATCCTTGGAGCCGCCATTGCCCACCTGCTCATGGGGCCGCCGCCCGGCGTGGCGATGCGTATGCACTTGCGTGCGCCGGGAATGCACGCCCTTCAGGTGCTGTTGGCCATTGCCGCGATCGTCGCCCTCGCGGCCTATCCCGTCATGGCGCGGATAACCCGACGACTTGAGTCGTTGCGGGGAAGCGTCGAAGCCTGGGGGGCGGGTGAAATGGGTCGCCGCGCGAGGGTCGACGGGCGGGACGAGATCGCCTCGGTGGCGGCCACCTTCAATACCGCCGCCGACCGTGTCGACGCGCTGCTTGCAGCCCATCGCGCGCTTCTGATTAACGCCAGCCACGAACTTCGTTCACCGCTTGCTCGTTTGGCCATTGCCTCCGAAATGGTCGCCGATGGCGCTGATCCCACGCTAGCTGAGAGGATCCGCACAGAAACAGCCGAACTCGACGCACTTGTCGGCGAGATTTTGCTTTCCAGCCGGCTGGACAACGTGGCTGAAATCGATGTCGTGGAGCGCGTGGATCTCCTCGCACTAGCTGCGGAGGAGGCGGCCCGCGCCGGGATCGTTCTGCGGAGAGTGCCGGAAGGGCAGCTGGGCTTTGATGTCGAGGGATCGCCCCGGCTATTGCGCCGGCTGATCCGTAATCTGATCGACAATGCACTCAAGCACGGCGCATCTCCGGTCGAGGTTTCATTGGTCCCGGCAGGCGTTGGCGACAACAAGAACGTGACTGTCGCGGTGCATGACCATGGCGCCGGCATTGCGCCTCAGCTTCGCGAGAAGGTTTTCGAGCCCTTTTTCCGCCCCTCGGGCTGGAGTGAGGAGGCGGGGGGCTGGGGTTTGGGCCTTTCGCTGGTCCGTCAGATCGCCCGGCGGCACGGCGGGTATGCGCGCGTCGAAACAAACGACGGCGTTACCTCGTTCATCGTCGAACTGCATTCCGCGAGTTGATCCTCGCGCCGGTGATCTGTTCCCGCGGTTGAGCCAGTCGTTCAACACCTCATGGAAGAACCTCACGCGGGTTTCCTGGGCCGCGAGGTATGCATCGTCATAGCCCTGCGAGTGCATGCCACGCTGCTGCGCCTCGGCGATCATCATGTCCTGGTAGACGATCTGTCCTTGCATATCCTGGACGCCGCGCCCCTTGTCGAAGACCCGATAGTCAAGGTCCGCTTCGCGCACCGGACGCATGCCAATCATGTTGGCGAATGCTTCCTTCTCACCTTCTATGGGATATACCATGCTCCAGAGATCGAAGAAGCACCTGTTTGGGTCGTCCGGATGAGGTTCGGTGCGGAAGAACACCAGGCTGTCGGGCAGGAACGACAGCGTCACGTTGGGGAAGACCACGGTGTGCAGACTGTCGGTCAGTTGCTCATCATCGAGATGTTCGTAGTGCTTGTAGCCGTGTACCTTCCAGAGTCGGCGCTTCGCCGTCTTGATGTCGAGCCAGCCCTGTTTCACCTTGGATTCGAAGTCGCTATAGCCGTCCGGATCGATGCCCCACTGGCGCATGATCGCGTCGAATGGACCCTCCTCGCCCTCTGGAAGCAGGTCGGAAAGCGAGGGGCGCATCGGTTGGACAGTTCGGCCATGGCCCTTTGGAAACATCTCCAGGCGGGCGCTGTCGACATCTTGGTCGACCCAGGGCGGCACCTGCGGGTGGATCGTCCGTGTGTGATATGACTCCACGAAGTTATCGGTAGCGAACTTCCAGTTCGTGTTCAGTTCGATGCGCATCCAGCCGACACGGACGAGTGTCTCCATGGGGTAGTTCTTGTAGAGCTCCGGCATCGGCTCCAGGTAGTCGAGCAGCGCTGGGGCATCGGGATCCATCGTGTACCAGATGAAACCGCACCAGGTGTCGCAACGGACCTCCTTTAGTGTCAGCTTGCCGCGGGGATTGCCTTGCGGAAAATCGTGGGGGTCCTGCACGTGTTTCAGCACGCCGTCGCGGCCCCAGACCCAGCCGTGATAGGGGCAATTGAAGTTGTTTGCGTAGGAGCTTTCCTCGACCAGGCGCTGACCGCGGTGCCTGCAGCTATTGTAGAAGCCTTTGATCGAGTCATCGTCCTGTTTCACGACCATCACCGACTCGTGCATGAAATCATGCAGGACGTAGTCGCCGGGCTCTTCGAGCTGATTGACCCGGCCGGCGACGTGCCAGATTTTTTTCCAAAGATGCTCCCACTCTTTCTGGGCGAACTCCCTGGAATAGTAGCGGTCGCCGGTGATCGGGTCGCCCCGCAGGTTCCTCGGGTCGCGTCCATCGAGGGTCAGCGGGTGCTTGAGCGTCGTCGTCACGGGATAGCTCCGTTCTTGAATGCAGGTCGCGCCGTCAGGCGGCGGGAACCTTAAGCAGAGTCAGGTCGGTGTGGTGGGTCGGCGTCGTTTCCTGGATCTCGACGATGTTGCCGTCCGGATCGCGGCCATACACTGCGCGAATATCGCCAACACCGCCGGGGGCGCGATTGAATGTCATACCGCCCTCGGTGAGACGCTTGTGCTCGGCATGGATATCGACGACGTCCAGGCAGATGTGCGTGTATCCTCGGTCGCAGGGACGCATTGGATCGACGTCACGCGATTCCGGCGCTGCATACTGGAAGAATTCGAGATAGGCGTTGCCGGCCCGCATCATCACCTGCCGCGCCGAGGAATTCTTCAGGCCGATGATCTCATCAATGAGTTCGTTGTTGGCCCATTCGCTCTCACCGGCGACCTCGAAGCCGACGACGTCACGATAGAATGCCACCAGCCGATCAAGGTTGGCGGTGCATATGGCGGTGTGGTGGATTCCTCTGATCATCGTTTCGCTCCCATATCGTCTCAGCTTTCCCAGAAACCGAACACCGGATCATCCGGCTTGAACCCGCCTCGCAAAGTCAACTGTTCGTAGGGGCCCTCGCCGAAGATTGCAGTTGAAGGCTGGTTGATGTTGAAGTCCATCACGAAGACACGCTCCAATATCTTCCATTGGCCGTCTCGTCTCGTGTAGCGGTCGACGTGGCGTCCCCCTGAGTTGGTCTGGGCGGCATCGGCGCCTTCGTCTGCCAGAGTGAAGGCGGTGACGTAGCTTTCGCCAACTGCGCTATCGCCGTCTACCTTCACCCATTCATTCGCCACCGAATGAAAACTCGATTTCAGATTTCCGCGAATGATGCTCGCGATCGCCGGGGCGAATTCGTCGATTCCTCCGTTGACGACCCCCGAAATCACGGTCGCGTCAGCGTGGAACAGCGAGCGAAGCAGGGCCTCGTCGCCACGGTCAACCGCGCGGCAATAGGCCATGCCCAACTCATGGATCGCCTGTTTGGAGATTACGCCATCGAGCGTGGCGTCGAGATTTATCGAGATGCCGCTTTGGACTCCTGGGGTTGAGAGGGCGGCGTTCCACGCCGCTAGCAGGGTGCGACCTGGGTCGACGCCTCGACTGTGTAGGGCGAGTGTATTGGCGATGGCGAACTTGTCCGCAAGGAGCTGCGCGTCCCTCATCCCGCTACCCTGTTGGCTCCCTTGGAGAGCCGCTCGACCGTATCGATCGGGTCGAAACCGTCAAGGGCGTCCGCCACAGGATGGATCGATTGTTTTCTGTCCGCGATGTTATGGTTATGGAGGCGTTCATGAGTGTAATATTCCACCGCATCGCGCCTCTGGATGATCTGAGCGAGGGACGGAGCCTCGTCCTTTCTGTCGGTGATTTGCCGGTTTTTCTGTGTCTGACCGAGGGAGAGCCGCGCGCGGTCGTTAACCGTTGCACGCACATGGGTTCGGCTCTGACCGGGGGCCGTGTGCGTCGGGGCTCGGTGATCTGTCCGGATCATGGCGCCATTTTCAACCTGACGACCGGCGCCTGCGCCGGCGGTGTCGGCTACCCACCCTTGCGCGTTCTGCAGACCCGTGTGGTCGACGGTTGGGTCGAAGTCGCGAACTGAGGCCGCCACCTTACCAAGATTTCATTGCAACTGCCGCATCCAAGCGCGCATCTCCCAGCCTCTATCATGTACCTGGGGCGTTCGTACCGACCGCCTGTCGGCCGGAATTGAGGGAGAAATACCATGGGGATAGACCGTATTATCGATGAGCTGGTGCCGCTGTTCGGCATTTTTATGATCATTGCGTTGGTCATTGGTCCAATCTGGATCAAAAACTATTATGCCGCGCAGGATCGTGCCCGACTGCACGAGACCCTGCGCACTGCCTATGAAAAAGGCCAGCCGGTGCCCCCTGAACTCATTGAGTCATTGCAGGCAAAGGTGAGTGACCGCCCGATGCCGACCCCGGAGCGGGACCTCCGCCGGGCCATTGTTCTGATTTTCGTCGGCATGGGTCTATGTGCTCTGGGGTACGCCATGTGGTACGGGCTAATGAGCGTCGACGATGTCGCCGCCTATACGACCGGGACTTCCATTGCCGGCGCAGGCGCGATCCCCGGCCTGATCGGTCTTGCCTATCTTGTGCTCTGGTTCACCAAGCGCAACGCGCCGAAAGCGTAGGGAGCTGGCCTGACGGGGGTTCGTTATGGCCGTTTCCCAGGCGCTGCCCGCCTCGGCTCACGATCTTGAACTTGTCGCGCTTGCAGCGGCGGGCGGCAGGGGTGCGTTCGGCGAACTGGTCCGCAGGCATGGCTCGTCGGTACGGGGCCTGTTGCGCCGGATGGGGGCGGATCCGGCGCTGGCCGATGATCTGGCGCAGGATGCCTTCCTCGCGGCGTTCGAACAGATCGCCGAATTCCGCGGTGACGGGGCTTTTCAGGCCTGGGTCATGCGGATCGCCGCGCGGCTGTATGTGAAGCGCTGGCGCAAGGACGCACGCCTCTACCTGAGTGCGGAGCCACCACAATTGGATGATCCGGCGCCTGTCGGTGAAAACGCGAGGGTCGCTCATCTCGACCTGGACGAGGCGCTACGATCGCTCTCGCGGGCCGAGCGTATGTGCGTTTCTCTATGCTACGGGGCCGGACTTTCCCATGCGGAAGCGGCCTTGGCCTTGAATAGTCCCCTGGGAACGGTCAAATCACATGTCAAACGTGGTCTGGATAAACTCAGAGACCGCTTGGCGCCGGGCCGTGGCAACACGGCGAATGAGAACGAGGTCCATGGCTGACAGGACTTTCGAAATGTCGCTTGAGCGCATGTTCGCCGAGGCCCCGGTCTTTGGCGACAGCGATCTTTTTGCCCTGGCCGTCTCCGAGCGCCTCAACCGCGGTTGGGGTATGCGCCAACTGCTGATCGGCGGGCTGGGAATGCTTGGCGGACTGATCGGCGGTGCTCAGGTGCTGGCCTCGGGACTTGTCACGCGCCTGGACGCCGTAACGACCTACTCGCGTGGTCTGTTAACGTCCCGCCTCCCAAACATTATTCCGTCGCATTTCCTGCCCGGCTTCGGAACCGAGAGCGGCGAGGTGGTGTGGATGGCCGGCGCACTGGCGGCGGTCGCCGTAGGTCTGGCGCTAACTCGCGTGGTCCGCGAGATTTAATTCAGAGGTCAGTATCATGTCCGCTCACGCCTCCAACGCCAACGCCCGCATATCAACCCGCCAGATCACGGGCCGCAAAGGGCGAGATCCGATCGTCTGTCTGACCGCCTACACCGCGCCGATGGCCGAGATTCTCGATCCCATCTGCGACATGCTCCTGGTCGGGGATTCCGTTGGCATGGTCGTGCACGGCATGGCCAACACGGTCGGCGTGACCATGGAGATGATGATCCTGCACGGCCAGGCGGTGATGCGCGCGAGCCGCCAGGCGCTGGTCGTTGTCGACATGCCGTTCGGCAGCTACGAGGGGGCCAAGGAAGTTGCCTATGCCAACGCGGTCCGCATCCTCAAGGAAACCGGCGCTCAGGCGGTAAAGGTCGAGAGTGGGCCGACGGTTGCCGAAACCATTGCGTACCTCACCCGGCGCGGCGTGCCGGTGGTGGGCCATGTCGGCTTGCGGCCGCAGGCGGTGCTGATGGATGGCGCCTTCAGGGCCAGGGGCCGCAACGCGGCGGAACATGACTGTGTGATCGAGGAGGCCAAAGCCACGGCGTCCGCCGGTGCGTTCTGTGTCGTGGTTGAGGGTGTGGCGGAGGGGCTGGCCCGCGAGATTACCGAGACCATCCGGGTTCCGACGATTGGAATTGGCGCTTCGGCCGGCTGCGATGGGCAGGTGCTGGTCACCGACGATATGCTTGGCCTGTTCGACTGGACGCCTAAATTTGTTCGTCGCTATGCCGACTTGCGTGGCGAAATTACCCGCGCTGCCCGGGCCTGGGCCGATGATGTTCGCTCCGGCGCGTTTCCCGCCCCCGCCGAGACCTATTTCGCCAAGGCCAAAGCCTGACCGTTGACGTGTTCTCCCTCCGTCCCCTTTATGCGGAGGGACAGGAAGCAACGCGTCCAGGTTGGGGTTGCGGCGGGTTAGTCAGCGGCGGCGCCAATCGGTCACTGGGCCCCACCCTGACGGCTTCGCCGTCTGTCCCTCCCCATGAAGGGGAGGGAGGATAGGTTAGAGGTAATGATGATCGGATTTATACTGGCGGCGGCTGTTTCGGCGTCTTCAGGGGCAGATGCCGCCGCGCTGGAATGGCGGTCAATCGGGCCGTACCGCGGCGGCCGGGTACTGGCGGTCGCTGGCGCGAGCGATTCGCCGCTGCATTTCTACTTTGGGTCGGTGAACGGCGGTGTCTGGGAGACCCGCGATGCCGGTCGGACGTGGGATCCGGTTTTCGACGGAGTCCCCGTCGGGTCTGTCGGTGCGCTGGCGATCGCTCCGTCGGCTCCCGAGGTTCTCTACGTCGGAACGGGCGAGGCGGACATGCGCTCGGACATCGCCCAGGGGCAGGGCATGTTCCGTTCGGCCGACGGCGGCAAGACCTGGAAGCCCAGCGGCCTTGCCGACAGCCGGCAGATCGCCCGCGTCATCGTCGATCCTCATGATCCGAAAACAGTTCTGGTCGCCGCGCTGGGGCATCCCTACGCCGCCAATGAACAGCGCGGTGTCTTCCGCTCGAGCGACGGCGGCGAAACCTGGACGAGGACGCTTTTCAGAAATGCCGATACCGGCGCCGTCGACCTCGCGTTCAAGCCTGGCGATCCCGATACGGTGTATGCCGCGCTATGGCAGACACGTCGGCCGCCCTGGAGCGTCTATCCACCGTCAAGCGGACCGGGAGGCGGGCTCTACAAATCTGCGGACGGCGGGCGTACGTGGGCCGCGATGGCCGGCGCCGGACTACCGGCAACCACCGGGCGCATCGGCCTGGCGACATCCGCCGGCGCACCTAACCGGGTCTACGCCCTGATCGACACCAAGGCCGAGGGTGGGCTCTATCGCTCCGACGACTCCGGCGCGACCTGGAGCAAGGTCACCGGCGACCCGCGCATCTGGCAGCGAGGTTGGTACTTTGGCGGTATCACGGCAAATCCGAAGAACGCCGATGAGGTCTGGGTCTGCGACACGATCGTCCTGCATTCGATCGACGGTGGTCGCACATTCACGCCACAGAAAGGTGATCCGACCGGGGATGATTTCCATCAGTTGTGGATCGATCCGGCCAATCCAGACCGGCGCATTCTCGGCACTGACCAGGGAACGCTGGTGACGCTGAATGGCGGGACGACCTGGAGTTCCTGGTTCAATCAGCCGACCGGCCAGTTCTATCATGTCGTCACTGACAACCGCTTTCCCTACAACGTCTATGGCGCCCAGCAGGACTCCGGCGCCGCCAGCGTGCCAAGCCGGACCGGAAGCTGGGACGGCATCAACATTACCCACTTCCGGGAACAGACGGCCGGCGGCGAGAGCGACAATATCGCCCCCGACCCGGATGATCCCGGCACGATATTCGGCGGCCGTGTCGACAAGCTGGATCTGCGTTCGGGGCAGGTGAAAGATGTCGATCCGACACTCGCCTTTCCAGGAGAATACCGGGGCGCCTGGACCCTGCCGCTGGTGTTCGGCAAGCGCGACCACGCGCTTTATTTCGGCAACCAGAGGATATTTCGCACCGTCGACGGCGGCCAGCGCTGGACGCCGATCAGTCCCGACCTGACGCGCCCCGATCCCGGCGCCCCGGCAAACCTCGACCCGACGACCGCCGCCGACACAAACGGCCCCTCGCCACGAAAAGGCGTGGTCTACGCCATTGGACCGTCGCCTGTTGCCGCCAGTGATATCTGGGCGGGAACCGACGACGGCCTGGTCTGGCGCACACAGGACGGCGGCGCCAACTGGTCCGATATCACGCCGGCGGGATTGACTCCGTGGTCGAAAATCGGCGTCGTCGAGCCATCGCACTTTGATCGTCAACGGGCCTACATCGCCGTCGACCGGCATCGCCTCGATGACCAGGCGCCCTACATCTACCGCACGCGCGACGGCGGCAAATCGTGGACCCTGGCGGCAAAGGGGATCGCTGACGGCGGTGAACTGAACGCCGTGAATGTTGTTCGTGAGGACCTGGTCCGGCCAGGCCTGCTGTTCGCGGGCACCGAGCGCGGCGCCTTTGTTTCACTGGATGACGGCGACGACTGGACCCCGCTGGGCCATGGTCTGCCGACAACGTCTGTTCGCGACATTGAAGTCCACGGTGACGATCTGGTGATCGCCACCCACGGCCGGGGCTTTTACATTCTCGATGACATCGAGCCGCTGCGTGAGCTGGCGATGGGGGCCGGGGAGGGGACCCGGCTGTTCGGACCGGCAATCGCGATCCGGTCAAGACCGGCGGATTTCACCGGAACACCGATGCCGAAGGATGAGCCTCGCGCGCCCAATCCGCCCAATGGCGCGTATATAGACTATCGGCTTGCGTCGCCGCCGAAGGGGCCGATCGAAATCGCCATCCTCGACAGTGCCGGAGCCGTCGTCCGCCTCTATAGCAGTACGCAGACTCTGCCGACGCTGGACCTGGCGAAGATCGATTCGGCGCCCGAATGGATCGAACGTTTGCCTCCGCCTGCCGCAACCCGCGGGCTGCATCGCCTGGTGTGGGATTTCCACTACGCGCCGCCGGCTGGGATCGAAAGCGAACGTCCGGCGTCAGGCGTCTGGGCCCCACCAGGGCGCTATGCGGTCCGGCTGACTGTCGATGGCCAGACACTGAGCCAGCCACTCACCGTGGTTGCTGATCCCCGCGTGCGAGCCAAGCAGCAAGATTATCAAAGCGCGTTCGAGCTTGCCCGCCGCATCGAATCTGATCGGGCCCGCGCCCATGCCGCTCTGGCCAGATCGAAGTCCGAGGAGATCGCAAAACTGGCTGCTCGCCTGGATAACCTGTCTCAGGCGGTCGACGGTGCGGACGGCGCGCCGACGCCGGATGCGATCAATGGCTATAGCCAGGCTTCGGCGGCTTTGACCTCTCTTCTGGCCAAACCGTAGGAAACCTTTCCGCGATTTCATTTTGTTTGAGTGTGGGGCGCCCTATGAATGCCACAAGCGGCATTAGGGGACTCTCCTTGACTTCAAAAAAGCACATCGCGAGGCTGGCGCTGGGCGCCGTGCTCGCGCCGGCGCTACTGATCGCAACAGGTGCGGCGGCGCAGACCCTTGATGACCTGGTTGCCAGGCATGTCGCGGCGCGCGGCGGTATGGCGGCGATCAAGTCGATCAACACGCTGAAGATGTCCGGGTCGATGAGGCCTGGCGGCTTTCCCGTACAGCTGGCGTTTGATGAAACCATTGCCCGGCCGGGATCGGTGCGTATCAACGCCACCCTGCAGAACCTTACCGTCGTGCAATCGTATGACGGCAAGGAGGGCTGGCAGATCCAGCCTTTCCAGGGTCGCAAGGATCCCGAGGTGCTGTCATCCGACGACACCAAGAGCCTTCAGGAAGAGGCTGACTTCGAAGGCCCCTTGATCGACGCGAAGGCCAAGGGCGCCACGCTCGATTTTCTCGGCAGCGTCGATATCGATGGCGCGCCCACCTACGCCATCCGCGCCACCCTCAAGAACGGCGACCAGATGACCTATTACCTCGATCCCGTGGCCATGCTGACCGTCAGGATCGAGACTCGGCAGATCGTCCGCGGCGCCGAGTCGATCAGCGACACCGATTTTGGCGACTACGAAAAGGTCAACGGCGTCTATTTCCCGTTCGAGATTGCCTCGGGGCCCAAGGGCGCGACCGACCTTCAGCGCGTCACCTACGACACCGTGGTCGCCAACACGCCGGTTGATCCGGCGACCTTCGCCCGACCGGCCGCGCCGGCATCTACCACCAAGAGCGCGGGAGCCAAGCAATGAGCCGGGCCAAGAGCACCTTTTCTCTGGCCGCCCTGCTGGCCGGAACCATGTTCAGCGCGGTCTCCGCCGCGCCAGTAGCCGCGCCCGCCTTCAACAGCGCGATGATCTCGGGCCTCGGGGCTCGCAATATCGGCTCGGCGGCGATGAGCGGACGCATCGCGGCGATCGCGGCGCGCCCCGAACCCGATGGCAAGACCCTGTTGCTGGTCGGCGCGGCGTCCGGCGGCGTGTGGAAGTCCAACGACGGCGGCACCACCTTCCGGCCGATATTCGACAAGCAGGACGTGCAGTCCATCGGCGCCATCGCGCTCGATCCGAAAAACCCGAATACCTATTGGGTCGGCACCGGCGAGGCGTGGATGCGCAACTCCGTCTCGGTCGGCGACGGTGTCTACAAGACCGTCGACGGCGGCGAGACCTGGACCAACATGGGTCTGCCGACCTCGGAGCACATCGCGAAAATCATTGTAGACCCGACCGACAGCGAAACCGTCTATGTCTGTGTGCCGGGGCGTCTGTGGAGCGACAGCGCCGACCGCGGCCTGTACAAGACCTCCGACGGCGGCAAGACCTGGGCCCAGGTGCTCAAGGGCGCCAACCTATCGACCGGCTGCTCCTCGCTCACGCTCGATCCGAGCAACCCGAAGAAGCTGTTCGCGTCGATGTGGGATTTCCGCAGAAAGGGCTGGACCTTCCGCTCCGGTGGGGAAAATCCCGATGCGCCCTCCGCCAGCAGCATCTTTACCTCCGAGGATGGCGGCCAGACCTGGGCTGATCTGAAGGCCGATCCCTCCAATGGACTGCCAAAGGGACCGTGGGGCCGTGAAGCCGTCTCGATCGCGCCCTCCGACCCGAAGATCGTCTATGCCTTTGTCGAGGGCGCGCGTAGCGCGCTGTACCGCTCCGATGATGGCGGAAAGACCTGGCGGGAACGCGACCGCAGCCAGTTCATGGTCTGGCGGCCGTTCTATTTCTCGGCCCTCTATATCGATCCGAAGAACCCCAACCGCCTTTTCAAGCCGGACCTGCAGCTGATTGTCAGCGAGGACGGCGGCAAGAGCTTCACCTCCGCGTCCGGCGGCACGCACGGCGACCATCACTCGATCTGGATCGATCCCTCCAATACCCAGCATGTCATTACCGGCGACGACGGCGGCCTGTGGGTCAGCTGGGATGGCGGCACGCGCTGGATCAAGAATGAGAACCTGCCGGTCTCGCAGTTCTATCACGTCAGCGTCGACCAGAAGGATCCTTACCAGGTCTACGGCGGCCTGCAGGACAACAGCGCCTGGGTTGGCGACACCGCTTATCCCGGCGGCATCACCAACGGTCGCTGGGAAAACCTGACCGGCGGCGACGGCTTCTGGTCGTGGGCCGATCCGGCCGCGCCGGAAGATTACGCCTATGTCGAGACGCAGGGCGGTTCGGTCACCCGCGTGAACCGGCACACCCTGGAGTCCCGTGACATCCAGCCAAAATCCGACACCACGGAAAAGCTGCGCTTCAACTGGAACACCCCGCTGGTCACCAGCCCCGATGAAAAGGGCACGATCTACATCGGCGCGCAGTATCTGTTCCGCAGCCGCGATCATGGCCAGAGCTGGGACCGGATCTCGCCGGACCTGACCACCAACGACAAGGAAAAGCAAAAGCAGGAAGAGAGCGGCGGCGTCACCGTCGACAACTCCGCCGCGGAAATGCACACGACGATCTACTCGATCAGTGAATCGCCGAAGCAGGCCGGACTGATCTGGGTCGGAACCGACGACGGCAATGTTCAGCTGACGCGGGATGGCGGCCAGTCCTGGACCAATCTGACCAAAAACGTCGGCGTCGCGCCGGCCTCATGGGCCTCCTGGGTCGAGGCCAGCCCCTATGACCCGGCGACGGCCTACGCCGCTTTCGATCGCCATACCTTCGGTGATCTCGAACCCTACATCTACAAGACCACCGATTTCGGGAAGACCTGGAAGCGTATCGCCAGTTCTGAAGCCGGCATGCGCGGCTTCGTCCACGTCATCAAGGAAGATCCGGAAAAGCCCGGTCTGCTCTATGCCGGCACCGAGTTCGGTCTGTGGGTATCGCTCGACGGCGGCGCCCGCTGGGCGCAGTTCAAGGGCGGCGACCTGCCGAGCGTCGCTGTGCGCGACCTCGCTTTCCAGACCCGTGATCACGATCTGGTCATCGCCACCCATGGCCGCGGCATCTGGATCGTCGACGACCTGACTCCGCTGCGCGCGATGGACGCCCAGGTGATGTCCGAGCCTTTGACATTCCTGCCGTCGCGTCCGACGCAAGAACGCATCGAGGCCAACGGCGGCTGGGCCAATGGTGACGCCGAGTTCGCCGGCGCCAATCCCGCCGATGGCGCGGTGATCTCCTACTATGAGCCGGGCCGTCACCTGATTGGCAAGCTCAAGTTCGAGATTCTCGATCCTTCCGGGAAGGTGGTCGAAACGCTGCCGGCTTCGAAACGCCCCGGCATCAACCGTGTGGTCTGGTCGATGCGCGCGCCCGCCCCCCGCACGCCGCCTGCCGCTCAGGTCGCTTTCGGTTCGGTACAGGGCCCGCGCTGGCTGCCCGGGACCTACCTTGCACGACTGACCAGCGGATCGACGGTGTTGACCACGCCGGTTGATGTGGTTCTCGATCGACGCGCGACCTTCACCGTCGCCGACCGCAAAGCGCAGTTCGACGCCCTGCAAAAGGTCGGCGACATGTTCGGCCGGATGACCGACCTCGTCGCCCGCATCAACGCGGTGCGTCAGGGGGCCGACCGCCGTGCCGCCGGGCTGCCGGACGGCGATGCGCTGAAGGCAGGCCTGATCGACCTCTCGGCGAAGGCGGACGCGCTACGCAAGGAGATCGTCGCCACCAAGGAAGGCGGCGCCATCACCGGCGAAGAGCGCCTGCGTGAGTTCACCGACCAGCTCTACGGCGCTATCAACGGCTACGAAGGCGCCCCGGCCGCCTACCAGATCACCCGTATCGGCGTGCTCGATGGGCTACTGGCTGACATCTCTGGCCGTTTCGACAAGCTGGTCGCAGGAGATCTCGCGGCCCGCAATGGCGACCTGACCGCCCGCAAATTGCCGACCATCAATCTGCCGGCGGGCGGGGAGGGCGCTCCGGGTCCCGGCGGCGGCAAGCCGTCCGAAATGCTCGCCGGCTTCAGGTTCGAACTGCACCCAACGCAGATCCGGGCGGCGGAGGTAGACGAACGGGATTGAAGCTTCGGCCGGCGTTTGCCGCTGATTGAGCGGCGCCGGTCAATCTGTTGTCGAACTTCTGGCTCCTGGAAGATCGTCTGACGCGGTGGCCGACACCTTGCTGCAGTTCGGCTCCTCAGCGAAGCTGCAGCGTGCCTATCCCGGATGCCGCCCGTATTGTTCTTGATGGGTCCTCTTGGACCAGCGTCATGGACTTCTATCGGGCGGTGCTGGAAGCAATCGAAGCGCCTGAATGGCATGGCTACTCACCAGATGCGCTGAACGACTCGATAGTTTTCGGCGGGATAAATGGACGCGAGCCGCCCTACGGTCTGCTGATCGTGGGGCTACGCAGTTCAGATGTAGCCCGCGAAATTCAACTTGTTCGCGAGACACTGGCCGGCGGGCGAGTTGAGTTCCGCGCTCAGCGCGGAATGGATGCCGAAGTCTCGATACGAGTGGAGGGACAACAAGAGGTCGTATAGCCTCCCTGAGCCGTCACTCGCAGAGGATGCCTATTGGCGGCTACGTCGGACCGCCGTGAATGTCGGTTGTCGGACCGAAACCGAATGGCCGGAGTCCGATGTGGTTATACCGGCCCGCGAAAAGTCTGACTCGGGGGTCTTTCCAAGACGCTGTCGGTTCGATTCCATGGGGTGATTCGGATTGCGGAGAGTTTGGATGGGCGCGCCCCTGGAAGTTACTCGGACGGACTATTCGGCGCAGGAGCTGCGCGGCGTCAGCAGCCGGTGCTCGGATGGCGAACAGGTGCGCCGGATCCTGGCCATAGCCATGGTTCTGGAGGGGTGGGATCGGACGCAAGCGGCTGAATTCAATGGCATGGACCGGCAGACCCTTCGCGATTGGGTTCATCGCTATAACGCCCTTGGCGTCAAAGGCTTGAAGTCACGCCGCTCTCCTGGTCGGCCGCCGGCGTTGACGCCTTTGCAGAGGGCGGAACTGCTCGACCTGGTGATCGCGGGCCCTGATCCCGAAGTCCACGGCGTGGTCCGCTGGCGCTGTGTGGATTTGCAAGCCGAGGTGGCGCGCCGGTTCTCGATCACGGTGCATGAGAACACGATCGCCCGATGGCTGCATGAGCTTCGCCTGACACGCCTGCAGCCGCGCCCGGTTCATCCACAAAAGGACCCAGAAGCCGAGGAGACTTTTAAAAAACTTCTCCGACCTGGTCAAAGCCGCGCTCCCAGAAACCGCGGTCGGCCGCCCCCTCGAAATCTGGTTCCAGGATGAAGCTCGCGTAGGCCAGAAAGGCGGCCACGCCTATATCTGGGCTCCGATCGGCTCGCGCCCCAGGATGGTTCGCGACAATCGTCACGTCTCCACCTACCTCTTCGGCGCCATCTGTCCCGACCGCGCCGTCGGGGCCGCCATGATCATGCCCTACGCCACGACACATGCCATGAACGTACATCTCGCGGAGATCAGCGCCGCGGTCGCGCCGGGAGCCCACGCCATCCTCGTCTGCGATGGCGCCGGCTGGCATCAGCGGGGCAAGAAACTCCTGGTTCCGGACAACATCACTCTGCTGACCTTGCCGCCTTATTCACCCGAACTGAACCCGATGGAAAACGTCTGGCAGTATCTGCGGCAAAACAAACTCTGTGCTCTGGTCTGGCCGACTTACGATCACATCCTCGACGCCTGTCAAAGCGCATGGCGCTTCCTGGTCAATGACCCAGACCGCATCCG
>JANXTX010000141.1 GCA_025352165.1 Caulobacteraceae bacterium
ATTCGGGCACAAATTGAAGCCTTAATGAAGGGGAGCGCGCCCGGAGAAGTTGAGATTGAAGGGGATTGATCTGGCGCTGAAGCGCTTGGTCTGCTTGTGACTAACAAGGTTCCATCGCTATTGGGCAAACAATTGCGGCCGAGAAATATCGCGGTAATTTTTTCTTGAGTCTATTCGCTGCTAGTGTTGTGTCTCTGACGGTCGATTCACCCGCTTGTGAGAATGCTGAAGCCGTTCGCGATGAACCGAATAACCCGCACCGTAGCTGCGCCCAGTGGCGCTAAGGCGATACAACTGTCAGAATCACACCACTAGGAACATCGCATATTTCAGATTAGGCTAATATCGAGCCTTTGGCTGCCGTTGTAGACTTTCAAAAACGGCTCGCCAGTATCGCAATCGCTTAGGGCCGGTATCCGGCTTCGCGCAACGCTCTTGTTCAAGAAATGCAACAACGTCCTCAGGACGACATGGCAGACCGGTCGGCGGGTGGATATAGATCGGATAGGCGATCAACGCGCCAGCGATCAGTTGTGCGAGCGTTAATCTCCTTGTCCGCCGCGGGAAGTCGAGCGCGTCGGTCGTCAGGCCCCATCCCGCATAGAAGGGCCGGCCATAGGTCCATACCGCCTTTCCTCTTAACAAAGCTTCGAACCCTGCCAGGGACGTCATTGTCGCCAAGCCATCGGCAGCATTGATGCACGCATCAATGTCGTGATCGCGAACCACCTCGTCGGCGAGGGTTGCTATAGCGCTTGGAGTTACGGCGCCGGGTCGGTTTCCTGCTTCAACGTCAGGGTGCGGCTTGAAAATGATGAAGGCCTCGGGGTGGCTTCCGCGAACCGCCTGGAGAAGTCCGAGGTTTGTCCTTACCGACTCACAACCTTTTAGAATTGATTTGTCGTTTTCGACCTGTCCGACGACCAGGAGCTTAAATCGATCGGCAGGCCAATCGGTGTGGGGCCGTTCAGGATTCCATAAATTATATTTCGAAAGACCCGCGGTAACCAATCGTTTGGCCAGCGCCTGCGCGCGCGTGAGCGTCTCTGAATCAAAATTCTCGCCTTCGAGAATAGTCTCCAGCCGGGATGGCCGCGTAGCGTCGTAGTAAACGCCCAGGTCGTCCAGAACCACCGAAGCCGCCCTATGGAAATCCGATCCGAGTCCACGTGAGCGAATGAATCCATCCTCCATTCGCAGCAACGGAACTGTGGCGGCGGTAAGTTCCGCGGCCAGTTCCGGTGTCTCACGGGCGGCCCAGAACACGATACGTCCCTGCCGTGCCTTGGCCGCCCGCGCGGCTGACCGCGCGCTTGAATAGAACTTCACCTCGCCTCGCGGGGAGTAGAGGATGGTCCGGGCCGAGCCGTGCTTCCAGGGTGCGTAGCCGAGGCAAGCCGAGAAGCCCGAGTTACGATCAGCGCGGTCACGCATCTCAACTAATCGTTCAATGGTGTCTTCAAGCGTGGCGGGTTCGCCGGACAGCGGGTTTATGTAGCGAGTGCAAAGCAGGTATGCCGCTGCGAACAGTTCTTCCGCCGTTCTTATCCTGGTCCGCCGGGCCGAGTTCAGTTCATCGCGTGTTGCGCCCCAGCCTGCATAGAAGGGCATGCCAAAACAGCGTACCGGCAAGCCTCGTATCAACGCTTCGAATCCGGTGAGGCTGCTTACAGTATAAACGGCGTCGACGCGGTCGAGAACGTCGGCCACCCGGCATGGTTGATCCAGTATGGTGAGGCCCTGAAGCGCCTGCGGCGACAGGCAGCCACGTTTCAAACCCGTTGAGACGGCCGGATGTCGGCGGACGATGATCTCCGCGTTGGACTCGTCCTGCCTGGCAGCTTCAAGCATGCGCTCGAAGCATGATGCGTTCGCGAGCCCCCCAGTAATCGAGGCGTCACCAAAAGTCTGATCGATAACGAGAATCCGACGTCGAGTGGTTGGCGGAAGACAGTCATTCCCGAGCGGCGGCCCTATATTGGTCTTTGAGAGGCCGGTTTCCACAATGCGTGATATTGCTGACCGAGCCCGCGCGAGGACGGCTCCTGCTTCCCAGCCGCCGTCTTGCAGTACGGCTTCTAGCCGCGAAGGAGTGCGCGCGTCATAGTACACGCCCATGTCATCAACGATCAGACTGAGCGGCGGCGCACCAGCCTCACCGAGGCCAACGGATCTCAGGAAGCCATCCTCGAGTGCAAGATATGGCCAATTGTGTTTGGCCGCCAAACCGCGTGCGTACCTTGCCGTGGGCTTGAAGCCCCAACCGGCCACGCTATCGATCTCCGAGGTGGGGTGGGCGCTTCTGACCAGTTGGCGGCACTGCGGCAAGAACGCTTCCAGATGTGGGATGGCGCCGACACCTCGCGCCGGCACCAGCGTCGCTGTAAATTGTCGTTCGGGCGGGATTCCCTTAGCCTGCGGAACCGGCATCACTTATCCGCCCGAGCGCGAGGCAGGAGTTTCGCAATCCCACGGCCGGCCTTTCTACACAGGCGACGCAACGTCTTAATCGCTCTGATCACCTTGGCCTCAAGCCAGATAGCGGAGCGAGATCTGGTAATTTCGGGGAGTGGCAAGGTTGATAGCGGTGTACCCGCGTTAGTCTTTGAGGCGCCGACATCCGCCTGGGCGCCAACGGCGCGTATTTTCTCGATCAATGCCTCGCCGAGGGTTGGGTAGAACGATTCCTCGTACTCATAGATCGACACCCCGGCGGCAAGCACATCTTCTTTGCCGTGCGTTTTGATGAGTCGCGTGGGATTGAAGAATGTTGCTCCACAGCGGTTGGCGGCGGCCCGCAGAGACTTATTGAATGCTCGGCGGCGGACCATTACGTCACTTTTGTCCCCCGGGACTGCAAAGGGTCCTACGATGATCCATTGGCCACCCATTTTGGTGCTCAGAGCTTCCAGCGAAGCGGCAATCTGTTCCCCGTCGCGCCTGTCCAGCCTTATCCCTCGCAAGAGTTCCGCCATCTGGTCATCATGGTGAAAGCCACCGTCGCGTAGCTTACCCATTGCGGACTCGATGGTTGCCAACGAAGCTGGCTGGCCACGCGAAATCTCTCGATACCATTCAAGAAGCGCGCCACGGTAGGGTTGCACAAAATGGCGGGAAACGAAGTTCTGATTGAGAAGAAAATTGCCGTACGAGAACTGCTTATCATCTGAGATTTCCAGCAGGTAGACATCGGCGTTTCGACTCAAGGCCCGACCCAGGCGCTCCAGAATGGGGCGGTGATCGTTCTCGAAGATGAACTTGTTGAGCACTTCCGGCACGGTGATTTCGCCGGTGAAAATCGCCAGACTCTGTGCAGCTTCTTCGGCGGTATGGGTGGGCGTCGGGCCTTCGGCCAGGATACGCAATGCGCCTCGATCACGGAGGACGAACATCGGATTGCGCACACGACAGCTTCCCAGCGAAACCGCGCGAAGCGCGCCACCATCCTGGGTGGCGGGCAGTTCAAATACGACCATTCAACGTCCTTACGCGGCCTCGGACAAAGTATCGTGTCGAGGGAGTTCGGTCAAAATTCGCCCAACCAAGCGAGGGGGCTGTCGACCTGCCGAGGCCATTTACTGCGGTGCGAATGAGAATGCTGCAAAGATTGGGAGTCTGACGGACAATAATTTGCAGCTTGCGACAAGGAGCAGCGCCGAAGGCCTAATTCATGTTTGCCGACGCGTTCCTCGGTTGAGCATTCAGACGGAATCCCGCTGGACGTGGCCGAGGGACCGTGAATTCGCGATATATTTCGCTGGCTGTTACGAAATCAACCGCAGCTCCGGCGTCGCTTGCTGCATCAAATAACATGCCGAGCATCCGGCGGACACCGGCGTGCTGGTGGGGGAATACGGTTGTCTCTCCAGCGCGTCGATAGTTGGGGTGCATCGAGTGAGCGTGGGTTTTGAAATACAAGGTGCCATCCGCCAGGAAGGAATTATCAAGAATTCGCGATGCAAACCCTTCGGGGTCCGACAGGTCCTGGATCACGTGGTCCGAATAGTAGTCTAGCGAGACTCCCCGGTGGCGGATAGGCGAAGCCCAGATGAAGAATTTCGTTTCCGAGGCGACGGCATTTCCGAACGCGGATTCTGCTTCAGCCTGGACGGTGCGATAGCCGGCAGGCGCATCGACCGGCCGGACGAAGTGCGGCTCCTCGCTAAAGGGGTCAACGTTTGGACGTCCGGCAGGGAAGGTGAAATCGCCTAACGCACCGTTGCGCTGGAGAATCTCGATCTCATTGGTGATGTGGCAGACGCTTGGGTCCGACGCGTTCAGACCCCATTGACCATGTACAAAGAACCAACGCTTCAGCGGCAGGCCAGTCTCTCGCCGTGTCGTTTGCAGGGCCAGGCGCAAGGCAAATTCAAAGCGCGCTGCATCTCGATCGCGACCGCCCGGTTGGTTTAGCGTTTCGGCAAGGTCAGCATCGGTGTGCGCCGTATTATATGTGTAGTTTTCATGATGGACGTGAATCTGGATTTCGTGTCCGACACGTCCAAGCAGCCCCGTCATGGCATTGCGGCAGGAGCTTTCTACATTTGGCGGTCGGGCGAGGAAGATGATCGGATCGCCAGGAACAGCAGAAATCCCACGAGGCGCCCTTCCCGTGCGTGCGAAACCAATATGCGCTTTGTAGAAGAGCGTTAGCCGATGCGAAAAAGCATTAGCCGCAGACGCATCCGCAAAGCGCATGATTTCTTCGGCGCTTTCATCGACGGTCTGGCTGATTGGTCCACGCCAGGGCTCAAAATGGTCGCAGTGAAAGTATGCAATCCGCTTGATACCGCGACGATCGATAATCTCGGCAAGTTTAGGCGAGCGCCGTGTCAAGCGCTCGCCCGTCGTCGTTGACGCCACTACAGCCCGGCCGCTTTCGCTCCAATAGCGACCTGGTAGATGATCTGGGTGAGCGCGGTCGCCACATCGAGCAGGTGCCCAGGCAATGTCACCCCAACAAGAACGCGGTCCCCCGGCTCCACGCGTCCATTGATGACGAGCGAACCATCGGGGTGGATAACCAGGATACGCTTCTTGTCGCCAAGCGGATCAAATCCACCGGCCTTCTTGACGTAATCCCGCACCGACAGACCAGGCTCATAGATCACCGTTTGCGGTACATTCACATCGCCGCCAACGGTCACAACCTGCGACTTGAAGGGGATTACGATGATGTCGTTCGGTTCCAGCCGAACGCTGTTGAGGTCCTGATTCTCATCAAACGCAACGTCGCCCACCGGCTGCACCTGACTGGCGTAGCTAATATAGGTCTGGATCGTTGTCGCCTGGAGCGCGTTGGCCTGTTGCAAAGCGGCTGTGGGCGCAGGGTTTGTGTAGATCGCTTTCTGCAGGCGAGCGAGGGACTCTGTCAAAAGCTGCTTCTGGGCCGCCGCGACGCTGGCCCGTTGAATGTGAATCCACCGGTGGTCCGCGAGCGAATCGAGTTGAAGCTTTGCAAGCACGGCGCCGACAGTGGTGTCGCGCGTTACGACATAGGAGCCTGGGCCTCGGAAGGCTCCGGCCACCTGAACGACAATGCTTTCAGCGAGGGCATCGGCCGAAAATCCGACCCGGTCCCCATCCGCCAGCGGTTGGTGGGCAAAATCCGTTAGCGTTTCATAGGCGTTGAGCGGCTGGGCGTCGCGGTAACCGAGCAGGGCGACGTAGTTCACCTCTGGTCGTGGGCGGGCGTAATAGAGGATTTCGTCACCAGTTCCGGACGGGCCGGCCAGTTCGAATGTGTAGGGGACGCGAGCGGCGCCGGTTACCGAAACGACAGGGCCTTGTTGGCCAACGACGATCGTGTCTCCATTTCGCAATGAAACCGCAGGCAAATCGCCGGTGCGCAGGAAAGGATAGAGGTCGATGTGGGCAATAACCTGTCCGCTGCGCCGGACCGTTATGTTGCGATAGCTGCCGCGGTTCGGATCGATCCCGCCCGCTCGTTGCAAAAACGCTAGGACAGAATCGGAGCCAAGGCCCGCATAGGGGCCAGGCGCGACTACGGGCCCGGTCATGAATACGGTTATCGGCACAGTCGTCACAGGCGCCGCATAAACGTGAACCGCATTGCGATAGACCGCCGAGGCCGCGGAGTTGACCACCTTGTTTACGCTGCCCGCCGCCAATCCCGCAACTTTTACCGGTCCGACGCCAGGGACCAGGATGTTTCCATTGGTGTCAACCACCAAGGTGCTGCTGGCATCCGGTACGCTGCCCCACAGGTAGAGCGAAATCTGGTCCCCGGTCTTGATGATATATCCTGGATCGACCGTACCGACTGTCGAGGCGGTGATGTTGCCGCCGCAAAATAGTTCAGAGCCGAAAGGCACAGGTCGCACACCGGCGCTTTGGTATTGCTGCAGGCCGCCGGACGCGGGCGACGCCGAGTTGGCTCCGACCAAGGGCGCGGAGTACGAATTCAACGCCGCCGCGACCGTCGATGTGGTGCTCGACGGAGCGGCGCTGGTGGTGGATGAGCCCGAGGACGTCGATATGGTCTGCGGGCAGGGAGCCGCCTGAGAGCTGGTGCTGATCGACGGAAACGAACCTGACGTCGATGCCGACGGAACGCTGATGGTGGGCGCTGACACCGGCGCCGCGGTCGGAGCGGCAGCCGGAGCGGCCGCGGGCGCCGCCCCGCCAAAAGGCGAGGGTGGCGGCGGCGCCGCAGCCGGTGGCGCTACCTGGGCGCCCGCGTTCATCGAGGCGGCCAGCAAGGCCATGCCAGCGACCGCTCCGCTGCGTGCACGTCTCGAAATCGAGGCAAATTTTAGTGAAGTGCGCATCATTGCAGGTGATCCTTGATCACGGAGTATATCAACGAGCCCGCGCCGAGCAGGAGCGCCGACGCAAACCCTATTGCGATTACGTTTAGGAAACGTAACCAATAGTCCGACGTTTCAGGCAATGTTGGCGGAATGTAGGCAATAATGAAACTCTGCGTCTGGTTCTCCGGCTGGGCCGCAATCAAGGCGCCCTCAGCCGCAAGATAGTTCTTTTGAGCGAACTGGAAGTTGAGCAAAGCCGCCTGCACCTGAACGTCATGTTCCGCCTGGGACGAGCCCGGCGCCGCCTCGGCCTTGGCCATCGCCGCGGTTCTTTGTGATTCAAGACTGGCGATCTGGTCGGCAACCGATTTGGCCTGTGGAGAATTGGGCTGATAAGCCGCCTGAACGGCGGCCTGACTCACCTTCAATGAGGCGAGCTGACCATCGATCGATCCGACCAGCGAGACTGCCTGGGCGGCATTGGTGCTGACCGTCAAGGTATTTGCATTGCCTTGGAGCTCGGCGAGCTTCTTCGTCGCGGCGTCATAGTCCCGCTTAGTTGATGCAACCTGTTCATTGGCAAGGCTAAGCTGCCCTTGGGAAACAAGTTCATTCAGTGAATCTTCGGCGCGCTTGGCAGCGTCGAGCACCCCCAAGGCCAGATGGTAGGATTCCTGCGGCGTATAGGCATTCACCAGGACATCGACCGAACCTGACGTGCTGGTGTAGGTCACCTTCATTTTGGTGTTCCAGAACCATTTCGTCCATTCCATCGTCGCGTTCCGCGAAAGGTAGGCAAATGGGTCTAGAGTGAACCGGTCGTATGCCTGGGTCAGTCCATAGGCTGCCTTCAGCCGGGGTATCGGCGCGGCTGACATCAGGTAGTTGGTGACCAGCTGTGCATCATTGGATCCCGGCGCCGTTGCGCCCACCAGCCCGGTCAGGATACCGCCAGAGCCACTTTGCTGTCCCCGGATCGTGAATGAGGTGCTTGTCGTGTAGTTCGGCGGTGTAATCACCGCGTAATAGATTGTCGATATCACCACGGGACCAAATATCCAGATCGACATCGTCCGCAATGTACGTCGCCGCTGCTCTCGGCGGACCAGTTCGCGGGGGGTGGGTTGATTGCTCTGTGGAGTCGTGTTCACGAAACTACCCGCATATAAACTTCATTGGCTTCGTCGATGGTGTCGTACATCGTAAGCTTCCCTCCATGAAGCACACCGGCACGCGTGCAATATTCTTTAATCATGTCAATGGAGTGAGATACCATGACGACATCCGAGCCCGAGCGGCGCTCATTGAAAATCTTCTTACACTTGCGCTGAAAGGCGACGTCTCCAGCCGCCAATGCTTCATCTATAACATAAACCTGAAAGCGCACAGCCATGCTAAGCGAGAAGGCTAACCGGGACTTCATGCCGGTCGAATAAGTCTTCACCGGCTCGTGCATGGACGGACCAAGTTCGGAAAATTCGGTTACAAAGTCGGTAACCTCATCAATGTCGGCGCCATAAATCCGGCAGACAAAGCGCAGATTTTCCGCACCCGTAAGGCTGCCGGCGAAAGATCCCGAAAAGCCCAGCGGCCATGAAACGGCTACGTGACGGCGCACCTTGCCGTAGCTGGGACGCTCGGTCCCGGTCAGAATTCTGAGCAATGTCGACTTCCCCGCGCCGTTCTGGCCGAGAATCCCGACGCTCTCACCCCGCGCAAAGGTCGATGTAACACCCCGAAGGACGTGGATTCGGCCCTGCTTTCCCTGGTAGGTTTTCTCAATGTCTATAAGTTCGATCATCTTCAGTGCGACTCTTCAGAATGACCAATTGCTCGCAGCACCCAGTCAATGACGAGTCCGATAAACAACATGATCGTCGCCCAACCGTATATGTAAAGGGGGTCATATAAATTGCTGATGAAACCGGGAATGGCGCCCGAACGTATCCATTCCAGCATATGCGCAATCGGGTTGTAGACAGCCAGTGCCCTGAAACTCGATGGAAGTTCGCCAAGAGTGAAAAATATTCCTGATGTGAAATATAAGGGGCGGCTGGCGTAAGAAAAAACCACCGCCCACTGCGACCAGATGCGCCCGAGACTTGAGCTCAAAATTGCCGAGCAGAACGAAAAATAAAACAGCGTAAAGACCGCTTCCGCCAACACGATTGGGTCCCTGAGCCAACCGGTGAAGGGTAGGCCGAGCAGAAATTTCAACGCCACGACAAATATGATAACGACAACCACGATCGTCGCCGCGTCGAGAAGTACGCGCGCAACCACGACGTCGAATACCTTTACCTGTGGGTAGGTCAGCAACGGGAGGTTTGCAGACGCCGCGGAAGCGCCTCTCACAGTGCAATTTCGCCAGAAAAAATATGGCAGCATCGCGGTAACCAAGAACTCGGGCATCGAGGTCGGCACCGGAACGCCGCGTCCCATCATCGTAAAGATGATCCAGAATACGACCATCTGTACGGCTGGGTCGATGAGCGCCCAGAGATAGCCGAGGTCGGAGGTGCCATATCTAGTGCGGGACTCGCGCAGCATAAGCCCAAAGATCACCTGCCACATCAGTCGCAGGTTGTTCTCGAACGTGGACTCGATGAGCGGCGTCGAGGCCGGCGCGTCGGGGAAGGACGATTGCGAACTCATCGACTAGCCATGGTCCGTTGCAAAATGCGCTGCCCTCATGATGCCTCGCTCGCGATCATCGTATCGCGCTCATCCCTGGGGCGCTATCGCCTGATCCTTCGGATATCTCACCATGCCGGGAGAGGCAAGTCGCAGTCGGCCGCGCCGCCACGGCGAACGACTCAAGTCGCAACCGGCGTTGGGGGGGGCCTCGGAAGGCAATTGCCATCACCGCAAATCCTTCGAATCAATCCAGCATCCTTTAGTTACCCTGGTTTGGTTAAGCCAACTTTACCTTGGCTTCGCTAAGCCAAATTATAGGATAGTCCCGGCCACAGCGTGCCGTCATGCATCAGGCGCGCGAGCGCCGACGAAAGAGTTATAGCGATCCGAGTGCAGAATATGCCCAAGCCATCTACAGAGCCGGATGCAATGGGAGGCCGGCGCATCGCCGGCTGGTGGCTGTCACGTCGCCGGCAATTATACATCCAGCTCGAACCGGCCGCATGGCCGTGGCGCGGACTTTCGCCAATCAACCTTTCGGTCTTCGTTACAATCATCATTACTTCGATCATTGCAATCGTGGAGACGGAGCCGACCGTCGCGGATGGGCGCCAGGCGTTGTTCGACGCGATGGAGTGGGTGATCGGGGCATTGTATACGGTCGAATACCTCGCCAGAGCGTGGACGGCGGCCGAAAATCCTCGCTATGGGCCGGGGTGGAGGGGTCTTTGGCGTTACATGCGTACGCCGATCGCGATCATTGACCTTGTATCGATCATCACGAGCTTCGTGACCCCGGGCCACCTTCAGCCTTATCTTCTGAGGGCTTTTCGGCTAGCGCGCATTCTGCGCCTGGCGAAACTGGGCCGAATGTCCAACGCGATGGGCTATCTCATCGAGGCGATGGCTGCGCGCCGTTACGAGCTATTGTTCAGCCTGTTCGCCAGTCTGACATTCATGGTCTTCTCTGCCTCGCTCCTGTATCTTGTGGAAGGTCCGGCGCAGCCAGATAAGTTCGGCAGCATTCCGCGAGCGCTGTGGTGGGCGACCGCAGCGTTGACGACGATCGGCTATGGGGATGTCTATCCGATAACCGTTCTGGGCCGCGTTTTCGGGGCCGCCGTGGCGCTTGGCGGTATCGGGCTGGTCGCCATGCCGACCGGCATCATGGCGGCGGCTTTCAGCGAAGCCGTGCAAAAACACTCCCACGATCTCGTCAACACCAAGACCGGAGAGGTCAAGCTGAAGTCGGAGGTCGACCCGAACGATGAGGACGACGTCATCATTCCCTAGGGACAGGGATCACCCCTTGAAACCAGCGATGCCCTTGTCTTCCTAGAGCCATTCGAGTGCGGCCTCTCCTCGCAGTATCCGCTCGGTAGCAGGATCGTGTTTGGCGCCAACGCGCGTGTGCAACACGAGGGGGGGCAACAGCCTCATGGGGGCCTTGGCGCCTTTGACCGCGCGCATGATGACCCGTTTTGCAGGTTCATCAGCAAAGGGCATGATCGGGCGTATCTGTATCGCGCCCGTCTTGCCCGAAAGGGCGGCGAGTATATCACCCAGCCGATCGGCGCGGTGAATAAGCGTAATAACGCCTCGTTCTCTTACCGATTTGCACAGGAAGGAAATCCATGCGGGCAGGCCGTCGTCGGCGACCCAGGCCCCTGTCTTTGCGGGGCTCGGGCCGCGAAGCGCCGAAGCGTCATCAAAGAATGGTGGGTTCGCCAGGGCCGCGTCGAATGGCGACAGGCCCATTTTGGCGAATGATTGAGCAATATCGCCACCCAGTGCGCTCACTCTATCGGCAAGGGAATTTGCACCAATGTTGGCGAGTGCAAGTTCCAGGGCCAACGGGTCCTTCTCTATGCCGGTAAATGATGTTCCGGGACGTCGAACGGCCGCCGACAGCATGACCGCGCCCACGCCGCACCCCACCTCGATCACCCGTGCACCGACGTCCGCGTCGCAGGCCGCGGCCAGAAGCGCCGCATCCATACCAGCCCGATAGCCCCTCCGCGGCTGCCTCAGACGCAGACGTCCATCAAGCAGCCTGTCGTCGGTCACATCCATGAGGAGTGCATAGCGCCTTGTGATTGCCTTGACCCTGACCTATCCCGCCACCATTGTCGTCCGCAACAGCCTACGGGCCGAGCGCGGATATGAAGGAGCGCCGGGATTTGGACGCAGCAGAAGCCGTCATTGCCCGTCCGGCGGGCTCGGTCGAGCGCCTGATAGCGCTCGCCGCGCCGGATATGGCGGGCGTTGATGAACTGATCGTCGCGCGAATGCAAAGCCAGGTCAGCGTGATACCCGCGCTGGCCGAGCATCTGATTGAGGCGGGCGGTAAGAGGCTTCGGCCGCTGCTGACCGTAGCCGCGGCGCGGCTTGTCGGCGCCGGAGGGGGCTCCAGCCTGAAATTGGCAGCGGCGGTGGAATTCATCCATACGGCGACGCTGCTGCACGATGATGTCGTTGACGGCTCGCAGTTGAGGCGGGGCAAAGTGGCCGCGCACCTGATATGGGGCGCGCCGTCGAGCGTCCTTGTTGGAGACTTCCTGTTCGCGCGGGCTTTCGAACTGATGGTTGAAACAGGCGTGCTGAGTGCGCTTGAGATTCTGGCCCGGGCGTCTCGTGTCATTGCCGAGGGAGAGGTGCTGCAGCTTACCAGGGCGCACGACCTAAATCTATCGCAGGCGACCTACCTGGAGATCATCACCGCCAAGACCGCCGAGCTATTCGCCGCTGCGGCCGAGGCCGGTGCGATCGGCGCGGGGGCGGAAGCAAGTCAGGCGGCGGCATTGCGTGAGTATGGCCGCAACCTTGGTCTGGCGTTTCAGTTGGCGGACGATGCGCTCGATTATGGCGGAGTGACTGAAACGCTGGGTAAGAATGCCGGTGACGATTTTCGGGAAGGCAAAGCCACATTGCCTCTATTGCTGGCTATCGCGCGGTCCGGACCCCGGGAGGTCGATTTCTGGGAGCGAGCGATAGGCCGTAAAGAGCAGACGAACGACGACTTCCGTCGCGCACGGGAGTTGATCATTGGCGCTGGCGCGATCGAGGCGACCCTGGACCTTGCATCGGACTATTCCGATCGGGCGAAAGTGGCCCTGAAGATATTTCCGGACAGTGAATGGCGGCGGGGCCTGGAGTCGCTTGCGGATTTCGCGGTCAGTCGCCGTGCATGAGTATCGTTTGGGATAGGATGCGCTGTCGGTCGGACAGGCAATTGTCAGGCTCGCGCGCATAGTATGATCTGAGTGCGGCGAAACGCCGTCACCAGCCGACCCTCGCCTCGTCGACAATGTCTGCGTTACTTACCTGTGTCAGGCGGCCACCATGCAGGAGGGAAGCCGTGCTGCGCGCCCAGCCTTTCCGGATCGTGTCGGTGAAATCGAATTTTTGCGTCGGCGGCGGAGAATCCGCTCGCTCCCTCGGGACAGGCTGTCGAGACGCCGTAGACAAACAGGATCTCCGCCACCGAGAGCACTGCTCCTGCCAACAGATATCCTTTATGCGCGCTCACGCCGGTTCGCGCTTCGAACCGGCCCACGACCTTCCCCGCCTCCACCTCCATGATTGTCAGTCCGAGGTGGCCTGGAAGTTTCCCCTCGTTGGCTGCGGCGACATCAGCTGAAGAAAGGGGCTTGGCATCGGCCAAGAAACCGCCATTGTCGGTGTCAGGGGCGTTTCGACGCCTTGAAGATGGTGGCCATAACAGAAAACTAGGAGATACCATGGCGGACAGCGCTCCCAAAAAACCCAATGGTCTGCAGAAAGTAATGCAACCCTCCCCGGAACTTTCCGCCGTGATCGGCGACGCCCAGCTGTCGCGCGGAGAAGTCGTTTCGAAAATGTGGGCGTACATCAAGAAAAACAACCTGCAAAACCCAGCGAACAAGCGCGAGATAGTTGCCGATGCTAAGCTAAAGCCGGTATTCGGTGGCAAAGACAAGGTTGATATGTTCGAGATGAACAAGCATCTGGCGAATCACTTGAAGTAGCTGCCGTGCTCGGCGCCCCACCCTCGTGCAGGGTGCGGCGCCGAATCATCTCAGAGATTCGTCCGGACATTGAGTAATTCTGGAAAGAAGGACGCGCCTAGTGCGCGGTTCAGGTAGGCGACACCCTCGCTGCCGCCTGTTCCCCTTTGATAGCCGATAATGCGTTCGACGGTTTTCATGTGGGCGAAACGCCACTGCTGAAACCGGTATTCAAGATCGACCAGTTTTTCGGCGAGTTCGTAGAGGTCCCAATGTGCTTCTGGATCTCGATAGATAGCCAGCCAAGCCTCTTCAACGGCCGGATCGCTTTCGTAAGCCGCGCTCCAATCTCGTTCAAGCCGTGGTCCAGGTATCGGGAAGCCCCGTCGCGCCAATAGTCGGAGCGTCTCGTCATAAATGCTCGGTGTCGAAAGCAGCAGCAGTAGGGCTCCATGCACGTCTGGGTTGCCCTCGTGCACGCGGAGGTGCCCGGCGTTCTTCAGTCCGAGTATGAAATCCAGCATCCTGTACTGGTAGGATTGAAAGCCTGAACTTTGGCCCAGATGAGGGCGAATGCGATTGTATTCGCTTGGGGTTAGGGTCGCCAGTACGTCCCACGACTGAATGAGTTGGGCCTGAACTCGGCTGACCCGGGCAATCATCTTCAACGCCGGGCCGAGTTCATCTAACGCGATGTGCACTCGCGCCGCGGAAAGTTCGTGATACGAAAGTTTCATCCACAATTCGGACGTTTGGTGGATGATGATGAACAGCATCTCGTCGTGCTGATCCGAGCGCGGGTGCTGAGCCCCGAGCAGTCTATCGAGATCCAGGTAGTCCCCATAACTTATGTCCGGGCGTAGGTAGGGCGTCGCATCTGCATTGTTCATCGCCTTGTCTCCTGCCGGCCCGGGCAGCGGGCTTGTTCGCCAGTGCGTGGTGAACGTCAAGCTGGGGCGGCTCTGCGAATGGCATGTTGACATAGAGCGCCCATCCCCCAAAAGAGTGATCACAGAAGTGAAAATCGTATAGTAAGGTCCAGCGGATTGTCCTCATCAGCCCTGATAGCCGATCCCCAGGAAGCGCGCGCCTTCCTGGCCGAGAACCCCGGAATTGAATTCTTTGAAGTGATATTCACGGCGCTGTCAGGCGTGCCACGCGGAAAACGCCTGCGCCGGCACGAGCTGATGGCTGTCTATGAATATGGTCGCTTCCTACCTGGATCGATCCTGGTATGTGACATCACAGGCCAAGATTGCGAGGATACTGGGCTGGTCTGGGAAGATGGCGATGCGGACCGGCTCGCCAAGCCGGCGCCCGGGACGCTGGTGCGCGCGCCATGGCTCGGAGACGATGTGGCGCAGGTGCTGACGTCTCTCTACGAACTTGACGGAACCCCGAACGATATCGACCCTCGGCACGTCCTGCGCCGGGTGCTGGATCGCTTCGCCGCGGACGGACTGACGCCCGTGGTGGCGTGCGAACTCGAATACTACCTTGTCGATCCCCAGCGGACTCTCGACGGTGGGATAGAACTGGCCGCCGCGCCGGCAACCGGCGAACGACCAACGCTGCACGGCGTATACGGGCTTCGTGAACTGGAAGATTTCTCTGATTTCCTGCGTGAACTTTGGGCGTGCGCCGATATGCAGGGTGTGCCGCTGGAGGGCGCAATCGCCGAATATGCCCCGGGGCAGCTGGAATTGACCCTAAAGCACGGGCCTGATGCGCTCCGGGCGGCGGACGAGGCCGTGATGTATAAGCGGATCGCCAAAGGGGTTGCGGCAGCCAATGGGTGCGAGGCGACGTTCATGGCCAAGCCATTCGCCAACCGCGCCGGCAGTGGCCTCCATCTCCATGTGAGCGTAAACGATGCGGCCGGGAAGAATATCTTCGCCTCGGAAGATCCCGCGGGAACTCCGGCGCTTCGCGAAGCGGTTGGCGGTCTCAAGGCCACATTGGCCGATGGCATGGCGATTTTCGCGCCAAACGCCAATTCCTATCGTCGTTTCCGGGCCAATTCCTATGCGCCCGTGGCTCCGACGTGGGGAGTTAACAATCGCACGGTTTCGTTGCGAGTGCCGGCTGGTCCCGCGGGAGGGCGCCATATCGAGCACCGTGTCGCCGGGGCTGACGCCAATCCCTACCTTGCTCTCGCCACCCTGCTTGCCGGCGTGCACAATGGATTGACGAAATCCATTGATCCGGGCCCGCCTGTACAGGGTGATGGCTATGCGGCGGCGGCGCAAAGCCAGGAACGCCTGCCTGCGACATGGTTTTCGGCGGTCGATCATTTCGAGCGCTCAGACGTCATGCGGGATTATCTGGGAGACCGCTTCGTGACCATGTTCGGCAATGTCAAGCGCACCGAACAGGACCGCTTCTTCGAGGTGGTTTCGCCGCTCGACTACGACTGGTACCTGAAGAACGCCTGATGGCTTCGCGGCTGACCCGATCGCGTCGATCGCTTCTCGCGGGGCTTGGCGCCGCGGCAGCCGGCTTGAGCTTTTCGGCTGTTGAGGGCTGCGCCGCGAAACGGCCCATCGGGCCAAATGGCGAGGAGCTGCGTCTCAACCTCTACAATTGGGATACCTATATCGGCGACACGACGCTGGACGATTTCAAGCGGACGACGGGCGTCGAGGTGAAGATGAGCCTCTTCTCCACGAATGATGAGCTGTTCGCCAAGCTCAAGGCCGGTAACCCGGGTTTTGACGTCATCGTTCCGTCGAATGAATACGTGACCCGGTTTCGTATTGCGGGACTCCTGGAATCCCTGGATCACGCGAAAATCCCCAATAGCGCCAACTTGTTGCCGGCGTTTCAGAACCCGCCTTTCGATCCTGGTCGACGCTATTCAATGCCCTATACGTGGCTGGTCCTGGGTATCGGCTATCGCAAGTCCAGGGTCGACAGCGTTCCGGACAGCTGGAAGTGGGTGATGGACTCCGACCGCTACAAGGGCCGCATCGGCGTATTCTCCGAAGCCGACGACATGATCGAACTTGGCGCCAAATACATGGGGCATTCGGTCCGCAACATTCCATTGGATGTCATCGATCAGGTGGCGAAGATGTACATCCGCCAGAAGCCGAACATAAAAATCTTCCACCACGATGAGGGCCAGGACCTGCTGGCCGCCGGCGATGTCGATCTCATCATGGAATACAATGGCGACGTCGCCCAGAAGATGCTCGAAGATCCCGACCTTGACTTCGTGGTGCCGAGGGAAGGCAGCATAATCAATTCAGATTGCCTGTGCATTCCCAAGGGTGCGCCGCGTCCGGACAACGCCCACAGATTCATCAACTTCATCCTGGATGCACGGAATGGGGCGGCGATCTATCGGAAAATCAAATACCCCACTCCCAACGCCGCCGCGCTTGCGCTGATGCCGCCCGATTATCGCAATAACTCCGTGATTTTCCCACCGCCGGAAGTGATGGCGAGGTGTGAGTATGCCGATTTCGAAGGGCTGGATCGTGCGCATCTGTTCGATGAGACGGTCACACGGATTTTCGCGGCATGATCGCGCCGGTCGCCCTCGCCATGCAACGCCAAGGGGGCCGGCATGGATGAAAGCTGGGAAAAGGCCAAGGCAGTCTTCGCCACACTTGGTGTGGCTCCGGTCGCGTGGCTGGTTGGGTTCTTCCTGCTGCCGTTGGCAATCATCTGGGGTTATAGTTTCGGTGAGAATTCAAGCCTGACGGAAATCTCCGTCAATGGTACGCTCAGCAACTACGTACACGCGATCAAGCCGCTTTATCTCGGCATCATCCTGAAATCGTTCTGGTTCGCGGCGCTGACAACCGTGCTTTGCTTGATTGTCGGTTTCCCGGTGGCGATCGCGATCACTTTCGCCTCGCCGAGGACCAAGGGTTGGCTGTTGATGCTGATCATGCTGCCGTTTTGGACCAATCTGCTGATCCGGACCTACGCGTTGATGGCCGTGCTTCGGACCGAAGGCTACGTCAACACAGGGCTGGGCGTGGTTTGGAGCGCACTAAGCCACCTGCTGGCGCTGTTCGGTCATCCGCTGGGTCCGTTCCATCCGCTCGACCTACTGTACAACAACTTCGCGGTCGTCTTCGGCCTCGTCTATGTCCAGCTTCCGTTTATGGTGCTGCCGCTCTATGCTGCCCTTGACAGGCTTGATCGGTCGCTCATCGAGGCCAGCCTCGACTTAGGCGCCGGTCAGTTGACGACCTTTCGCCGGGTTGTGGTCCCATTGGCCATTCCAGGAATCATCTCCGGAGCTCTGGTGACCCTGATCCCTTCGATCGGCGCCTATCTGACGCCAGATTTGCTGGGCGGGCCGTCCAGCCTGATGATCGCCAATGTCATCGAGCGCCAGTTCAAGACAGCCAACGACTGGCCCTTTGGCGCGGCTCTTTCTTTCCTGCTGATGTACATGACCTTCCTGGCAATCGCGGTGCAGGCGATCGTCACGCGCAATCGCACCCGGCGGCGGGGCTAGGCGGCTATGGCGCAGTCTCCGACGAAATCCGCACCTGGTCCGCTCGAGTATCTGCGCCGGTGGCCGCTCCGGCTCTGGCTGACTGCGGTGCTCGTGTATCTCTACGCTCCGCTGATCAGCCTGATGGTATTCAGTTTCAACAAGAGCCGGGCGACGATCGTCTGGCGCGGATTCACCCTTGATTGGTACGGCAAGGCGTTCACCGACAGCGATCTCGTGATCGCGTTCGCAAACTCCCTGACGATCGCAGCGGTCTCCACCATAGTGAGCACCGTTCTTGGCGCGCTGACCGCATTGCTGCTGTGGCGCTTTCGCTTTCCGCTCAAGACGATCTTCGAGGGAGCTCTCGGCCTGCCGATCGTGGTGCCGGAGATCTGCATGGGCGTCGCCATGCTGGTGTTTTTTACCCAGGTGATGCCATGGCCGACCAACCTTGCCTGGCCGCTGAACCTTGGCGCCATCATCATCTCGCACATCAGTTTTTCGTTCAGCTTTGTGGCTATAGTCGTGCGGGGTAGGCTCGCCTCCTTCAATCGGGAACTCGAAGAGGCCGCCAAGGATCTTGGTGCAGGAGAATGGCGGGTGTTTTGGGATGTCCTTGTGCCACATATGGCGCCTGGACTTCTGGCAGGCGCGTTGCTCGCTTTCACGTTGAGCCTGGATGACTTCGTCATCACCTTCTTCACATCCGGCCCCGACACCACGACCTTTCCAATCCTTGTTTACTCGATGGTGCGTTTTTCCCCGACCCCCGAGGTCAATGCCGCCTCGACTATCCTGATCGTCCTGACCGTCGGACTGACCGCGTTCGCTCTGTGGATATCCGGCGGCGACGTCGTCCGAGCGGAAGCCGGAGACTGAGAACGACCATGACCGCAAAGACCATCATCCGCTTTGAAAACATCACCAAGCGCTTCGGCAAGGTGATCGCGGTCGACGACGTAAGTCTCTCGATTAACGAGGGCGAGTTCTTCGCCCTGCTTGGTCCGTCGGGATGCGGCAAGACCACGCTGCTGCGCATGCTGGCGGGCTTTGAGACGCCAACCGAGGGGCGCATTTTGATCGATGGCCAGGACATCAGCCGGATACCGCCTAACAAGCGACCGGTGAACATGGTGTTTCAGTCCTATGCCGTATTTCCTCATATGAGCGTCGCCGACAATGTCGGATACGGACTATTGGTTGACGGTGTCGCCCGGCCAGAGCGCGATCGACGTGTTGAAGAAGCGTTGGCCTTGGTAAAGCTTGATGGTTACGGCGCGCGAAAGCCCGACCAGCTTTCCGGTGGCCAGCGCCAGCGTGTCGCCCTGGCCCGCGCGCTGGTCAAACGTCCGCGTGTGCTGCTGCTCGACGAGCCGTTGTCCGCGCTCGACGCGAAGCTTCGTGAGGCGATGCGGTCGGAACTTGCCCAGTTGCAGGACAAAGTCGGCATCACCTTTATCATCGTCACCCACGATCAGGACGAGGCGCTGGCCATGGCCAGTCGATGTGCGGTGATGAACCGGGGATTGCTGCAGCAGGTGGCCACACCAAGCGATCTCTACGAGTTCCCCAATTCGAGGTTCGTCGCCGACTTCATCGGGCAGGTGAACATGTTTGAGGGCCGGCTGGCCGTCGACGAGCCTGATCGGGCCGTCGTCCAGACGACTGAACTGCCGGCGCCGGTGTACCTGGATCACGGCGTCAGCGGTGCGCGGGACGCGACGGTGTGGGTTGCTCTGAGGCCGGAGAAAATCGAATTGCACAAACGCGGCGAGGGCCGCGCCCCGCCGACGATGGACGACGCCCCGGCGGATCACAACGTCGTGCCCGGTATGATCAAACACCTTACCTATCTTGGGAGCGAGTCCGTCTATGACGTCGAGATCGCTGGCGGTCGCATGGTGCGCGCTCTCCGCACCAACCTGACACGCTGGGATCAGGAGGATTTCACCTGGGATGAGCCGGTCTGGCTTTCCTGGCATGCCTGCTCACCGGCCGTACTGCTTTCCTGACATTTGAAGTCTGATTTCGAAGGACCTAATATGATACCGCGCAACTACGATATCGCCGAACTCCGCCGTCTGGACGTGGCCCACCACCTGCCGGCTCAGACCGACTATCGCCTGCAGCAGGAACTGGGCGGCAGCCGGATCATCACCCGCGCCGACGGCTGCTATCTGTTTGATGGGGATGGAAACCGTATTCTCGACGGCATGGCGGGACTCTGGTGCGTCAACGCCGGCTATGGCCGCACTGAACTGGCCGACGCGGCCCGCGAGCAGATGCTCGAACTGCCCTACTACAATACCTTCTTCAAGACGGCGACGCCGCCGGTGATCCTGCTGGCGACCAAGATCGCCGAGTTGCTTGGCGGCAATCTTCAGCACGTATTTTTCAACAGCTCAGGATCCGAGGCGGTCGACACCATCATACGGCTGACTCGTCGCTACTGGCAGGTGATGGATCAGCCCAACCGGCAGATCATTATCTCGCGGGTGAATGGATACCATGGCTCGACTATCGGCGGGGTCAGCATGGGCGGCATGAAGCCCATGCAGGCGCAGGGCGGACCCTGGGTGCCGGGCATTGAACACGTCATGCAGCCCTATGTGTTCGGAGACATCATGCTCGGCGAGTCCGTGGACGCCTTTGCGGCCCGCGCGGCCGATGCGGTCGAGCAGCGGATCCTTGAGGTGGGCGCTGAAAACGTCGCGGCATTCATCGGCGAGCCGGTGCAGGGCGCGGGCGGTGTGATCATTCCGCCGGAGAGCTATTGGCCGCGCGTCGAGGCAATCTGCCGCAAGTACGGCATCCTGCTGATCTGCGATGAGGTAATCTGCGGTTTCGGCCGGCTGGGATCCTGGTTCGGCTTCCAACACTATGGAGTGGAGCCGGATCTGGTGTCGATGGCGAAGGGGCTTTCATCCGGGTACCTGCCAATCTCGGCGGTTGGCGTCGCCGATCACATCGTTGATGCTTTGCGAGAGAAGGGCGGCGACTTCATTCACGGATACACCTATTCCGGCCATCCCACCTGCGCGGCGGTTGCCCTCAAGAACATCGAGATCATTGAGCGCGAAGGGCTGATCGAGCGGACCCGCAGCGACACCGGGCCTTACCTCGCCAAGGCCTTCACGACCCTCGACGATCACCCGCTGGTCGGGGAAGCGCGTTCGCTGGGTCTGATCGGCGGCGTCGAGATCGTGTCCAAGAAGGGGACCCGCGAGCGCTTCGGCGGCGCCGAGGGTAAGGCGGGACCGGTGGTGCGTGATCTTTGCATCAAGAACGGACTGATGGCCCGCGCCATTCGCGATACCGTCGTTACCTGTCCGCCTTTGATCATCAGCCACGAGCAGATCGATGATCTGGTCGGGATCATCCGTAAGTCGCTGGATGAGGCCGAAGGCGTACTCCGGCCGCAATTCGGCTGAATATGAATAAGAGGAGAGGCTCTACGGCCTCTCCTCATGGAGCAAATCCCAGGTCAGATGTGAGGGAATGTCCTGGTCTGGAACTTTGACTAGGTCCTTCGCCAGCGTGCCTATCAACCGCGAGCGGGCGGCTGGGCCGAACGATTCCTGAAGGCTCGCCAGCGCCCGAGCGGGGGCGACTACCGATAGCCGGTCGAATGTATCGCGGCCAGCGGCGTCATCGATCCAGTCGGCGAGCCAATGCAGAAAGTCGCGCTTTGCCGCAAGGTGAGGGTCGACGCGAGGCTCGAAGGCATGGCGCGCGACCCCCGCGCTATCATAGGCGGGACCGGGAGAGTGTCCCCCTAAGTCTCCCGCGCGCCGGTGGGCATCCTTGGAATCGAACGCCTTGTCGGTGTTGAACTGACCGGGCGCTTCCGCCGCAACGAGGATGCGCGCGTGTTCGCCGTCGGCCACGACGATCCACAGTCGATGATCTGGTGTCACTGGCCTCCTCCTCCTGGCAGGTCCAAATAATTCGCCGAGAACAAGGAGGACTCTGAATCCAATTGCGCGTGGCCGCCTTGATTCAGATCACGCGTACCCGCATGGATGATATCGTCGTTGAAACGAGCGAGTTCCGCTTCGAACGTCGTTCTCAACTTGAGCAGCCCAGGCCGCCCATATACCCGTGCGTCAAACAGGGAGCCAACACTATGCTGACCGTTCATCATCTGGGAGTCTCGCAATCGGAGCGGATCGTCTGGCTTTGCGAGGAACTGGAAGTTCCTTACGCGCTGGTCCGATATGATCGCGCCCCTCTGACCCGTCTCGCGCCCGCCGAATACAAGGCGCTACATCCGATGGGGACAGCCCCGGTAATCACCGATGGAGATCTGCTGATGTCGGAGTCGGGTGCAATCATGGAATATATAATCGCCCGCCACGGCGCGGGGCGGCTGGCTGTGCCCCCCGAGGACCCGAATTTTCCCGACTATCTGTTCTGGATGCACTTCGCCAATGGATCGGTGATGCCGGCCGGAATGATCTCCATGATCATGGGTGTTCTAGGTATCGGCGAAGAACATCCTCTTTCGGCCGCATTGTCCTCGCGCGGCGTCAATGCCTTTACTATGATCGAAAAACGCCTGGGCGAGGCGCCATGGTTCGCCGGCCCCGATTTCACAGCGGCTGATATCATCATGGTGTTTCCCCTGACCACGATGCGCGCCTTCGCGCCCATGGACCTGTCGCCATTTCCGAATATCCGCGCCTATCTCAAGCGTGTCGGAGAACGGCCGGCCTACCAGCGCGCAATGGCCAAGGGCGATCCGGGCATGGCGCCGATGCTCACCTGAAGCGTCCGATTTCAATAAAAGGGCGTGAGCCGATGAGCAGATTTAAGGACAAGGTTGCGATCGTAACGGGCGGCGGGTCTGGCCTTGGCAGGGCCGTCGCGGAGGTGTTCGCGGCCGGTGGCGGAAAGGTTGTTATTGCCGGGCGCAGGGCCGATCAGGGGGAGGCTGTCGCCGGTGAAATCCGCTCAGCGGGCGGCGACGTGTTGTTCGTCCGCACCGACGTCAATCGGCCCGACGATGTCGAGGCGTTGGTAGCAAAGACGGTAGAGCGTTTTGGACGGCTGGATATGGCGGTCAACGCTGCTGGTGTCGGAGGTCCCTCGCAGACGCCGATCGCCGATATCGAGGAAGAGGACTGGGACGCGGTTCTGGAGACAAACCTCAAGGCCGTCTGGCGCTGCATGAAGTTCGAAATCCGGGCCATGCTGGCCTGCGGCGGTGGCGGTTCTATTGTCAACGTCTCGTCGATCTATGGATACAAGCCCAGCGACGTTGGCCATGCGCCCTATTGCGCCGCAAAGCACGGAGTCATCGGACTGTCTAAGACTGCCGCGATTGATTATGCGGACAAGGGCATTCGCGTGAACGTCGTCTGTCCCGGACTGTTCCACTCGGAGATGGTCGATCCCTATCTCGACGTCGCTCCGGACTTCATCAGCAGCCTGACACTGCGCCACTCGACGATGAACCGATTGGGAGAGGCGCACGAGATCGCCGAGGCGATCGCCTGGCTGTGTTCTGACGCGTCCAGCTTCGTGAACGGCGCTTCTCTCGCCCTTGATGGCGGTGACACCACGCGCCTCTATTGAGGCTCCTTGCGTCAGCACGGTTCTCCTGCTGAATGTCGGATCAGCAAAAACAAAAGGCCAGGGATCGCTCCCTGGCCTTCCGCAAACCCCGATTAACTTGGGTAATTCTAGTTGCTGGCGCTGCCACGGGTCAGCGTCACGAAGTCGACGATGTCGGCTTGGTGGGGCAGACCGAAGTTGTTGTGCGGAATGCCCTTTTGGGTTTCGGTGAAGTGGTTGTAATGCACCGTGCCCGCCTTGCCCTTGCCGGTCCAGTTGGCGGAGATTCCCGAGAAGGTCCAGGGACCGCAGCCGATGTCAAAGGTGTCGATGGCGAACGAATAGACGATTTTGTCGTCCTTCTCGCCCTTGCCGAACAGGCCGGGCATGCCGAGCTCCGAGCAGGTCGAGAAATCGGCAAGTGTCCAGCCGTCAATGAAAGTGACGGTGTTAGGCGTAACGGTAGCGCTATCGCTCACCGGGATCTTCACGTAGTCCGGGTGGGCGCCAAGGTACTTGAACAGCGAAGCCTGGGTTTGCATACCCTGCTTCAGTGAAACGAGTTGGGGCTGAGCCTGAACGGCGCCGGCGGCCAAAACGGCTCCGACGGCCAAAAGGCCTAGCATGCTGGATTTCGACATTCGAGCTCTCCGTTGTATTGCCCTGATAGGGTGGTCTATTGCGGGAGCCAGACCATGCCATATTTCAGCCTCTATTCAACCGTTTTCTTCCGTAAAGTTGAATAATTTCGACATCTTGTTGAATCGGAAGCGCTTTCCCCGGCAAGTTTGTCCGACTGCGAAAATGCAACCAATTGTTGTGGGGGGGGGCTGACAACGAATGCGCTTATCCAGCGCATACGTAGTTTGTGGCCATGGTGGCGACGAAGTTCCGCGCCAATGAAGCAGGCGAGTTCATCCCGCTCGCGCCGGCCGCATCCAAATCAGGAGAGGTACAATCAAGAGTACCTACAGGCGCGCTTCCAAAACCAACTTCCCGAGAATGGTTGGATGTGGCCTCCGGCCGGCCGGCATCTATGCCAGGCCTCTGGGTAGTCGTGCTTTTACAGTTCGCCGAAGAACCCCAATCAAATATTCAGGGGGCGGATTTTCTACGCGCCGCCGATATAATTAACACTGTCTTCGTGGGTCACCTTCCAGGTTTTTCCAATTGGGTCCCCGCTCAATAGCGCCTCAAGTGTCCCCACGTCGCCGTTTCGCAGGCGTGCAAGCGCTCGGCCCTGGTCATTTTCGGTGATAATGAAGGCTCGTTGTGGCGCGCCCTTCGCGTACGTAACCGTATAGGTTAGCACTTTACCTTCTGTATTCTCCGATAGCAGGTTAGGCTTTTGCGCATTGTCGACCCGGGCCTGCAGGTCTGCGCTGGACACGGGAGCCCAATCCCTGGGCGCCGTGGATGAATAGATGCCGCCGGACTCCTTGGTCAGGAAGCCGCCATTGGCCAGAATCAGCCCGTATTTCCCGCGATCCGCGCGAAGGCGCTCCGCCATGGTGGCGATGGCATGCATGGAGTAGCTGTTTCCGGGGCCGCCAAAGAAAGGCAGCCCGCCGGTGACTGTTGGCGTGACCTCGCGCCAGTCGAGGCCCATCGCCTCTGAAGCGATCAGCACCGCGCACGGGAAGCAGCTGTAGAGGTCGACATAGCTAAGATCCGAGGTGGTCAGCCCGGACGAGGCCAGCGTACGCTGCAGAACCCATTCCATTGCCCGGGAGCGTGAGAAGTCCGGGCGTTCGATGGTCAATACGTCGGTTACCTGAGCGTGGCCGTGCAGATAGATCCACTTCGCTTCGTCGATGCCCAGTTCGCGCGCCTTGCACACAGTGGTCAGGATCACCGCCGCGCTCAGATTCACGGCGTCCTGCGCAACGTGCCACTTCAGATAAGGATCAGCGATCTGATAGTTTTCCGCGGAAATTGTTTCCAGGAACGCAACGTCCCTCGCCAGCGGAAATTGCGAATACGGATTTGCGGCCGCGACACGTGAGAACGGCGCCCATATCTCCGACATCAGATGCCGGTGCGCCGACATTTCCAGACCGTAGCGCGTCCGCAGTGCGTTCTCGAACGCGGGGTATGTCTGCGTCGGCGCGCCCAGACCGTTGGTGATCTCGTAGGACGACAACAGCGGCGCCCCAAAGCCGCGCTCTTCCATGTCGCCTTCGACGCTTTCGGACCAGTCGAGTTCCATCCCGCTGCGCAAGGCCAGCTTCTGCGCCGCGATTGCCTCGGCTCCCGTCAAAAGCACGACATCCGCATCACCCTCGAAAACCGCCATGGCGAACTCGTTGACAAGCCCCTGCGCCTGGTTGCCGCCGACAGACGAATAGATGTGCCGTCGCGCCTTCAATCCCAGCCGCGCGGCCAGCGTGCCGGGTGGGTTGGCGCAACGGCTCTTTGCCAGCACACGGCCTCCGGAATCGGCGACCGTTCGCACGACCACAACCGTGTCGATTGCTTCGGCTACGCCGACGCCGCCGGCGTCCGCCAGTGCGGTGCGTGACGCGATGGCGGTCAGGCCGACCGGACTTGGTGCGGCGGCGATATCGGCTCCATTCCAGTGACTGACGGTCTGGCCAACGCCGACAAGGATGGGAGTGCGTGGATTGATAGTCATCATGGGCGCCTTTGCTTCAGTCGAACGAATGTTTAAGGCATATTTGAACCGGCGCCGAGATGTCGCCGAGGCAGACACCCACCCGGAGGATCATACATGTCCGAAGCCTACATCATCGACGCCGTGCGCACCCCGAGGGGTATCGGCAAGCCCGGCAAGGGCGCCCTTGCTCACCTGCATCCCCAGCATCTGGGCGCTACGGTGCTGCGCGCGCTGAAAGATCGCAACAACCTCAACACCGCCGAAGTCGACGATATCATCTTCAGCACCAGCACCCAGAAGGGCAAGCAGGGCGGCGATCTCGGCCGCATGTCCGCACTGGCGGCGGGCTATGACATCACCGCCAGCGGCGTGACGCTCGACCGCTTCTGCGGCGGCGGCATCACCGCGGTGAACCTCGCGGCCGCGCAGGTGATGAGCGGCATGGAAGATCTAGTGATCGCCGGCGGTGTGGAGATGATGTCCTACACCTCGACGATCGCCGCCGAGGAAGCCGCGGCAGGCCTCAAACCTCTGGGAATGGGCGCGGGAAATGCCGCGCTGCAGAAAATGCACCCGCAGTCTCACCAAGGCGTCTGCGGCGACGCTATCGCCGCCATGGAAGGCATCACTCGCGAGGCGGTCGACGCGCTAGGACTGGAAAGCCAGCGTCGCGCCGATGCGGCCATTCGCGGCGGCCATTTCGCCAAGAGCCTGGTCACTGTCTACAACGAGGACGGCAGCGTCGCGCTCGACCACGAGGAATTCCCTCGTCCGCAGACCACCGCCGAGGGCCTTGCCTCGCTTAAGGCGTCGTTTGATGGGATCGCGGATTTCTCGATCTTCGCCGATGGAACCACTTTCCGGCAGGCGATCAACGCGCGGTATCCTGACCTCAAGTGGACCGGCGTCCATCATGCCGGCAATTCCTCTGGCGTGGTTGACGGCGCCGCCGCGCTGTTGCTGGCGTCGAAGGCTTACGCCGAAGCTCACGGCATGAAGCCTCGTGGCCGCATCGTGGCGACCGCCAACATCGGCGATTGCCCGACCCTGATGCTGAATGCTCCGGTGCCGGCCGCGCGCAAGGTGCTTGCGAAGGCCGGCCTGACGGTCGATGACATCGACCTTTGGGAAATCAACGAGGCCTTCGCCGTCGTGGCCGAGAAGTTCATCCGTGATCTCAAGCTCAATCGCGACAAGGTCAACGTCAACGGCGGAGCCTGCGCCCTCGGCCACCCGATCGGCGCTACCGGGTCAATGCTGATCGGCACCGTGCTGGATGAACTCGAGCGACGCAATCTCAAGCGCGGCCTGGTCACCATGTGCGCCGCCGGCGGCATGGCCCCGGCGATCATCGTAG